>DJOV01000090.1 GCA_002437285.1 Prevotella sp. UBA6429
ACCCTTTATCGCAAAATTACCCCATGCAAATCTCGGCGCGACCGACAAAAAACGCCATTTTCGCGTTCTATTTCAACTGAAATCCGTGACAAACTTTTGCACCAAAAATCAGGACAAACGCTTCGCTTGTCCCTTTCCGAAGATGAGCACATGCATGTTTTTAGGCGCGAAGATGTCTTGCGCCACTTGCATCACGCTCTCGGCTGTGATGGCTTCCACTTGCTGGCAGAGGCGTGAGATGTCTTTCTCGCGCCCGAAATGCAGGAACTCGCGCCCGAAGTCGAGAGCGAAGTTCTCACGGTTGTCGCAGGCCACGCCGATCTGTCCTGCCAGCTGTCGCTTGGCCGCGCGTAGCTGGTTGTCGCTCATAGGCGCCTGACAGTAGCGGTCGAGCTCGCGGTGGACGAGGCGCAGGCACCGCGGCACGTCGTCGTGGTCGCACCCGAAATAGGTGCACCACACGCCTGTGTCGCTGTAGCTCACCATGCTGCTCTCCACGGTGTAGACGAGACCGTTGCGCTCGCGCAGGGCCACGTTGAGCCGTGCGTTCATGCCTGGTCCGCCCAGGATGTTGTTGAGCAGATAGAGGCTCATGCGCCGTGGGTCGCTGGCATCATAGCAACGGCTGCCCACCACCACGTGTGCCTGATGGGTGTCGCGGTCGCTCATGACGATGTGCCCCCAGATGGGCGAATCGGTCTCAACCTGTTTGTAGACAGGATTTTCGGTCGGTATGGAGTCTTGTTGGCTGTCGGCTTTTGGTAGCAGGATAGGTTCTGCTGCACCCATATTGATTTTCTCCATGGCTCGGCGGAGGTCGCGCACCAAGTGGGCAAACGACAGGTCGCCATAAGCGAAGAACACCGCATTGTCGGGACGGTAGTGGCGGTGCGTGAAGCGCAGGGCGTCGGCCGTGGTGAAGGCGCGCACGTGGCTGGCGGAGCCGAGGATGTTGTGGCCCAGGGGATGGTCCGGGAAGATGAGGTTCTCAAACTCGTCGTAGATCAGTTCGGCGGGCGAGTCGTTGTAACTCTCGATTTCGTCGCAGATGACCTCCACCTCCTTGTCGATCTCCTGTTGGGGGTAGGTGGAGCCGAACACGATGTCGGTGAGCAGGCTCACGGCGCGTGCCATGTGAGGCTTGAGGATGGCCGCATAGTAGCAGGTGTTCTCCTTGTTGGTGTAGGCATTGAGGCTGCCGCCCACCTGTTCCAGGCAGTTGAGAATGCTCCAGGCGCTTCGCCGCGCCGTGCCCTTGAAGGTGACGTGCTCGCAGAAGTGGGCCAGGCCCTCGTCGCCCGGATCCTCGTCGCGTGAGCCGGCTCCCACCTGAAAGCCACAATAGACCACCGGTGAGGCCGACGGCAAGTGGATGACGCGGAGACCGTTGCTGAGTGTGCAAGTGTTATATTTCATTTCATTTGCAAAAATACCTAATTTTGCTTTGAAATGTGCTTGAAAATATGGAAATTTGCACCCGAATTGTCCGCTCATCGGTCTTGTGCAAGGGGGCGATGGGACCGGACAATGGCTAACGTACAATAAAGACTATGCGAAAAGTTATAGGAATAGGAGAAACCGTTCTCGACATCATCTTCAAAAACGAACAGCCCATCGGTGCTTATCCCGGTGGTTCCGCATTCAACGCCCTCGTCTCATTGGGACGTTGTGGCGTGGACAGCACATTTATCGGTGAGGCTGGCCACGACCGTGTGGGCGAACATGTCATCAGTTTCCTCCGGGAGAATGGCGTCAATGCTGACCACGTCAACGTGTTTCCCGACTCGAAGTCGCCCATCTCGCTGGCGTTTCTCAATGAGCGCAACGACGCGGAGTATCTCTTCTACAAGGACCATCCCCACGATCAGCTCGACTTCATCTATCCTGACATCCGGCCTGATGACATTGTCATCTTCAGCTCCTTCTATGCCGTCAATCCCGTCATCCGCCCGCAGATCGTGGGACTGCTTGACTATGCGAAGGCACATGGCGCCATCATCTACTATGACGTGAACTATCGCTCCTCGCACCGTGACGAGGTGATGAAGATCACCCCCAACTACCTGGAGAACCTTGAGTATGCCGACATCGTGCGCGGCAGCCGCGAGGACTTCGATGTGCTCTACAAGATGCAAGATCCCGACAAGGTCTACTCGGCCGAGGTGTCATTCTATTGCAAGAAGTTCATCTACACCCAGGGCGGCCACCCGGTCGAGGTGAGGGCCGACAATGGCTTGAAGCTCAGCTATCCTGTGCCCCAGACCGACACGGTGAGCACCATCGGAGCCGGTGACAACTTCAACGCCGGATTCATCTACGGTCTGCTGAAGTATGACATCACCCGTGACACCCTCAGCCAGGGGCTCACCGCTGAGCAGTGGAATCATGTGGTGGGGTGTGGCATGGAGTTTTCGGCCGACTGCTGCAAGAGCCTCTACAACTACGTCTCCAAGGAGTTTGGCGAAAAGATGAAAGGCACGGTGTGACCCAGCCCCTCACCCACACACAAAAAAAAGACATCCGCAAAGCCGATTGCCGGCGTTGCGGATGTCTTTTTTTTGTCAGTCAAGCCACATCACTTGACCAGGACCTTGCGGGTCGTGCCATCGCTGTAACGGATGATGTTCAGTCCGGGCTGCGTCTTGGTGAGACGCCGGCCGTCGGCCGAGTAGATGGCCTTGACAGTGGATGCGCCCTGGGCGTTGGAGTCATCAGCCTCAATCTACAGTTTTTGGTGGATTCTATAAATTACCACCATAACGATATTTATAGAACCCACCTTTAGTTATATGAGTAGATGCTTATGCTTTTTCCTTATTTTCGGA
This sequence comes from Prevotella sp. UBA6429, assembly GCA_002437285.1. Taxonomy (GTDB): domain Bacteria; phylum Bacteroidota; class Bacteroidia; order Bacteroidales; family Bacteroidaceae; genus Prevotella. Next base: position 2,826 of record DJOV01000090.1, read on the forward strand.
TTTCTTTCTCACATGTCCCATCGTCATACAGGGCGATGGCCAGTCCCTTGGCGCTGTTGGCTATGCGCTGTCCGCTCAGGTTGTAGAGCGCCGCCAGCTTGCGGGTGTGCCCGGCCTTGGCGCTTGTGATGCCGTCGGGCGAAGGGTCACCGTTGAGGCGCACCAGCACGCACGATGTTGTCGGCATCATCACCTGGTTGTTGGAGATGGACACATCGCCCTCTTTCACCCAGTTGTTGTCTGAGTCGAAATAACCTTTCTCGGCCGATGTGGCGTTGAGCGAGGCGGGAAGCGTGAACACACCTCGCAGCGTGGAGAGCAGGGCTATCTGGTTGTCGGCGTGCACCACGGCGATGGCCTGCGTCTTGGTGGCGTCAGGCGTGAAGGCGATGCCCTTGATACCCGTCTCCTTGTTGGTGGAGTTGCCAGCGTAGTTGTAGACAAACAAGCCTTTGCCATGCTTGTACAAGGCGATGTCCTGGTTGGCCAGGTTCAGAATCTTGTTGCGCTGCCGCGTGAGCGAGATGTGCGACCGCTCCACCAGTTGGTGGCTGTTGCTGTCATAGAGGCCATTGCCGTCCATGGGGCCGAGGTTGTAATAGTCGAAAGCCTTGTTGCCGGCCAGTGCTGCCATCTGGTAGACGGGTGAGTTGGCATCCTTGGCATCGATTTCCATGATCATGCGGAAGTTCTTGCCGTTGACGCCCAACTGGTTGTTGATATTGCCGATGACGCTGGCGGCGCTGGTGCCATAGACATCGATGCCCACGAAGTCGATGTTCGTTCCGCCGTTGTTGCGCTTGGCCTCGTTGGCCGTGGCGCGTCCGTTGGTCTCATGCGACACGCAGTTGAGGCGCGTCCATGTGACGTACTTGGAGTCTTTGACCGCTGCGCCCACGTGGTGGTAATAGTCGATGATCTCGGTGGTTGTGGCTGTGTTGCCGCCATGGGCACGTGCCTCGTTGCCCAGCTGCACGCCGATGACCGTGTGCGCGGCTCCGTTGTTGGCGTCCCACAGGGCCACATGGTCCATGACACGGCTCAGCACATATGTCTCTCTGTCGCGCAGGTTGGCGTCGCGCCAGTCGAGCGAGTATTCCCATTCGGTGCGGAGCATGTTGAAGTCCGACTTGCCATTGGCTGAGCACACATAGTCTGGTGTGCGAAGCACCTGCTTGCCATTGTAGTTCCACAACCACTGCACGCGTCCGCCACTGCTCCATGAGAACCACAGCAGTTCCATCTTCATGCCATACTTGTGGCACCAGCCCATGTAGCGGTCGAGGATGCGCCAGTCGAAGTGGTTTTTCTCAGGCTCCACCTCGCGCCAGAACACGGGTACGCTGAGCGTGTTGAAGCCGTCGTCGGCCGCGCGCTTGAAGGCCGCCTCAATCTCGTCCTCGCTCCAGCCAAGCGTGCCGCGCATTTTGTCGGGACGCACCTGTATCTCCGTGCCATAATAAGGTTTCCCGTCCACGCGTAGCACATATTTCTCCGAGCCGTTGAGCGTGAGGTCCACTGCCGACACGCTGAGGGGAGAGGGGGCCACGCTGTACTGTGAGTTGTAGTAATTCTCGCGTGCGGCATTGAGCGTGTCGCGTGCCGAGTCGGAGGGGATCGACAGGTTGTCTTTCAGCTTGGCCAGGAAAGCCTCAGCCTCGGCGATGGCCTTGTCGAAAGCCGGCCCCCCGGGATAGTCATCGGCCTGGCGCTCGGCCTTGGCCTCGCTGACGGCCGTTTCGAAAAGCGCAAGCTGCTCGGCGCGCTGAGCCAAATTGTCAAGACTGGCTTGGTAGTCGTCCAAAGCTTTGTTGATGGTCTTGATGGCTGCCGACACCTCATCGGCAGTAGCGGTCGCAGCAAGATTTTCAGCTTGGTTGATGGCTTGCCGCAATGCGTCGGTGTCAGCGCCTTCGGATGCGCTGGCCAGTGCGTCCTTGGCTTTGCTCAGGCGCGTGGCAAGCACTTCACGCAAGGCGTCAGCGTCTTGTCCGTGGTATTCGAGTGTGAACGTGTCGAAGTCGATGGTGGCGCCGCCCGTCGCACAATCCAGTCCGAAGGTCAGTGTGCCGTCGATGACCAGACACGACACGGAGTAGCGATTCCCGCTGTTGGAGCCGATGGCGGTCTTGCTGTCGTTGGCGAAGAGCGAGAGCGTGCCGGTGAAGGCGGAGTTGACGACATCTGCCGACACCACATATCGCCCTTCGGGCAGTTGGCCGATGGCCTGGTAGGCGCGTCCCTTGATGGCCGAACCTGACCATAGCTGCCAGTGGTTTTGGTTGGCGGCGATGGTGATGCTTCCGTTTTTTTTCTCTGCGGTGCTGATTTTGACCTGTGCACCGGTGGTGTTGGTCCAGCCCTTGGCACCATCGTCGAAGTTGGGATTCACGATGCGGGTGGTCATGTCGGTTGCCTCATCGCTTGATGAAACGGTTTGCGCGGCCGCCTGTAGGCCGACCGTCGTCAGTGCGACGACGGTGGCCAGGTAGACCTTTCTCAATCTGCTTGTTTTCATTTGAAAAGGATATGTGGTTGTTGTTACATGCGTTTGAAGGTGCGGGTGCCTCGCTCTGCATTCTGCGATGCTTTGTGTGCGCACTTGTAGATTGTGGTTGCAAAATTAGTCATTCTTCCACAGGCGCAACGCTATTTTCCTGTCAATGAAGGGTACATATTCGTCATTCTGTTGTCAAGGGGTAAAATGGAGACCTTGCGCAGGAGCCACAAATCGTCCTGCATGGGATAATGCTTGTTTTTGCAGGGTTAGTATAGTGTTGTTGACATAAATTTCATAATTTTGCAAGGAATAGACAATTGATTATCCGTGAAACATCTACAACAATACATCAAATGGCTCCAGCTCCTGCTGCTGGCGGCTTGCGTCTTTTGGCCGAAGTCTCCCTTGCGGGCCCTTCCACAGTCTTTGGGCCACACCTTCTGTTTGGGTGATGGCCTGTCGAATGGCCTTGTTGTCGGCATGGCCCTTGACGGCCAAGGCTTTGTGTGGGTGGCCACCGAGTCTGGCCTCAATCGCGTGGCAGGCGGAAAGGTCATCACGTTCAAGACAAGCAACTCGTCTTTGCGATGTGATGAGATGGTGGGAGTGTGCTATCATGCCAAGAGCAATACAGTGTGGGCTTATGGGAAGAACGGGATGCTGGATGTGTTCCATTGTGCCACCCAGCGTTTTTCCCATGCGACGGCAGAAGGCAAGACGCTTAACGACATCGCCGCGGTGGGGTAGGCGGCGGACGGCGTATTGTGGCTGGCACATTATGCGGGTGACATACACCACATCGACCCAGTGACGGGAAAGACGTGGAAACTGTCGCGCGCAATCCTGCCACCGATATGTGATGGTGTTAGGACCGTGGCGGACGACGGGAGAGGGCATCTTTACATTGGGCTGCGCATGGAAGGCTTAATCGTCTATGACCTGCGTACACATAAGGGAAAGCGATATGTGCAGCAGCCAGGACAGCAGCGGGGGTTGCCGGGAAACAATGTGCGAAGCGTGTTTGTGGACCACAGGGGACACGTGTGGATTGGCACCAATGGCGGGCTGGCCCTGTTTGAGCCTGCGAAGGGTCAATTCTTGACTTTCCGGCATGAGCGGGGCAAGGCAGAAAGTTTGGCGGGGGATAACATATATCATGTCAGTGAAACGGTGGGGCATGTGCTGCTTGTCGCTTCTGATATAGGAGGGGTCAGCACGCTTGACTTGAACCGCTTCGCGTATCCTTATGACAAGCCCGCGTTTGGCAGGTTGACCAAGGAGGACGGACAGTTGTCTTCCAATCATGCGCGGAGTGTCATGGAGGATGCCTTTGGTAACCTATGGGTGGGCAACTATGCTTTGGGAGTTGACTTCTTGCCGCATCGCCAACAGGCTTTTGGCCTTCTGACGCTCATGGAAAAGCCATTGACGGGTGTGTCGGGGCTGTTCCGCGATAGCCAAGGAAGACTTTGGATCAGTCAAGACAACTGGGTGACCATTCTGAAGGATGGCAAGCCTTATAGGATGTTGGACATATCTCCACATATTGACAATTCGGCGGCGGTGGTCTATTGTTTTTGTGAGGACCATGAGGGAAATGTTTGGATGGGAACCAGTGACAACGGTGCTCTGAAGTACAATCCGGTGACTGGACAATGGTCTTCCATTCCCCAGACACGTGGGATGGATGTCGTGGCGCTGTTCACGGGACATGATGGCACTGTATGGATGGGTACGGAGAAAGGCATCTACTCTTCTGTGAATGGGCGAGTGAGACCTGAGAATGAACTGAATCGGCGAATTGGCTACAACGCTTTCCCCAATAGCTTTTGCGAGGACCGACAAGGACGGCTGTGGATAGGGACGATGGTGAAAGGCGTGGCGGTTTTGGCGAAGAACCGGCGTGACGTGACATTCTTGAGAGGACTGCCGACCAGTTCCGTGAATCAAATCATCCGCTCGGCGGATGGGATGATGTGGATTGCGACACACAAGGGACTGGTGTGCGTTCCGGATGCCAACCAACCGAATGCCTTGTTGGTATATGACACGCGGCAAGGGCTCGCTCGCAATTTCATCAGTGCTATCGAAGAGGGAGCAGATGGAAACATTTGGATGAGCCTGAGCATAGGTGTGTCGCGTTTTGACAGGAAGAGCAAGCGCTTTTCAAACTATGGCTTTAGCAGTGGTCTGCCCATGGGAAACTTCGTTGCGAAGTCGGCAACAAGCATGCCCGGCGGATTGTTGCTCTTCGGCTCGTCTAGTGGCATCTGCGAGTTTAGGCCCTCTTCGTTTGCGGGGGGAAGAGCGTGTGTCCACACTGGGAATCATAGGCTGTGAACGACTGACGGGAGGGCATGAACCTGTTGACAGGTTGCTCGTGGAGCCGGACGCACAGGGAACGATACGCCTTCGCCATGATGAGAACAGCGTGATGATTTGTGCTGGAGTTGCTGTGTGAAAAGCGAAAAGCCATTGTCGGTGTGCGTGATACCGGACAGGGCATCAGGCGTGAGGCGTTGGCACATGTCTTTGACCGTTATTACCAGGCTGGAGGCCCCAGGCAGGCTTCGGGCACAGGGATAGGCCTGGCTCTTGTGAAATCACTTGCCGAACTGCATGAGGCACAGCTGTCTGTCGTCAGTGAGGAAGGAAAGGGGTCTACCTTCAGCTTTGCCATTTCATTGGACAAGACCTATCCTGATGCGCATCATGAACTGGGTGGAAATGTTGAGGCATTGCCTTCGGAGAATGTGCAGACAGGCATGGCGGATGGCAATGAAACTGAGAAAAAGGTGATTCTTGTGGTGGAGGACAATGAGGAAGTGAGGCAGTACATCGTGGAGGCATTGAGCAGAGACTACCGGACGGAGGTGGCCCGGCAGGGAAAGGAAGGTCTCGATGTGGCGATGAAGTTGAGCCCGGACTTGATAGTGAGCGATGTGATGATGCCTGAAATGGATGGTGTCGAGATGACCCGGTTGCTTAAAACGGACATTCGGACTAGTCATATCCCTGTGATACTGTTGACGGCCAAGACCAGTATGGATGACCAGGAAAAAGGTTATGACAGTGGAGCTGACTCTTACTTGACAAAGCCGTTTAGTTCGAGATTGTTGAGAAGTAGAGTGAAAAACATCCTTGAGGGGAGGCGGAAAATGGCCGCGTTCGTCTTGGAACATGCCGCCCACCATGATGTTATTACTCCTAAGGAGAATGCTGGACATGCCGAGACCGTAGACAATGATGTACCCGCTCTTTCCCCGCTTGACCGAGAGTTTCTTGATAAACTGGATGAGCTCATAGAAAAAAACTTGGGCGTGGCTGATATGGACATGTCATTCTTTACCGATAGGATGGCGATGAGCCATTCCACATTTTATCGCAAGGTGAAGTCCTTGACGGGCGTAGGCGCCAATGAGTACGTGAGGAAAGTCAAATTGAAACGTGCATTGGCGTATCTGAAGTCTGGGCGGTATAATGTCAATGAAGTGGCCTCGTTGACGGGCTTCAACAGCTCAGGTTATTTCCGCAAGTGTTTTAGAAAGGAGTTTGGTGTTGTTCCTTCAGAAGTCATGAAAGAATCCGGCATGAGACAATGACAAGAAATCCCCGTTTGCCCTTTGGGCGGCGGATACTGGAAGCGACAACTAAAAAGCCACAGTGTGTCATCCCTCGGTGATGAATGGGTAGCACGCTGTGGCTTTATTCAAATATCAGGTAGGTGTATTTGTCTCCGTTCAGGCAAGCGTTACACGAAGCTGATGACGCCTTGCACTTTGTTGTTGGCGTCGTCCGTGTCTTTTTCGTCGACGTTTCCGTTTGATTGGTTGTGGATGTCGGTCAGCATCTGGCGTGTGCGCTTGTAGGTTGGCGTGTCCTCAACCTTGAGGATGACATCCTCGTTGTCGAGATCCTTCTGGGAGAAGATATAGATGTGCGGACGCCGCTTGTACTGCGAGCTGTTGCCGTCATTCTTATAGTAGCGGTCCCGGCGGTCCCGGCGTTGAGCCTGCTGGTCCTCTTCGTCAGCTTGTCGCTTGGCCTCCTCGATGGTACGGCGTGCACGATTTTCCGAGGGTTCCACGTCTTCCACGCCGAAGCCGGTGGCAAGGATGGTGACCTTCACTTTCTTGCCGAGTTCAGGGTCAAGGGCGATTCCCCACTTGATCTCAAAGTTGTCACCAAACTTGGCCATAAAGTCGTTGACATCGTTCATCTCTTCCATGCGCAGACCGCTCTGGTTGTTCTCACTCTTGCCGTTGGAGAAGGCTATGGAAAGAAGAATCTTCTTGGAGTTGAACACGTCGTTGTCGTTGAGCAAAGGAGAGTTCAGGGCATCTTCGATGGCCTTCTTTACACGTTCCTCGCCCTCACCGAAGCCAGTGCTCATGATGGCTACACCGCCGTCTTTGAGCACGGTCTTCACATCGTTGAAGTCAAGGTTGATCAGTCCGTGAGTGGTGATGATTTCCGCGATGCTTTTTGCTGCGACGCTCAGGGTGTCGTCGGCCTTGCCAAAGGCGTCAAGGATGTTGAGCTCCGGATAAATCTCGCGCAGGCGCTCATTGTTGATCACCAATAGAGCATCGACATGCTTGGCCATCTCCTCCACGCCATCGAGCGCCTGGTCGATTTTTTTGGGACCCTCGAACTTGAAGGGAATGGTGACAATGCCCACGGTGAGGATGCCCATGTCTTTGCTCACCTGTGCGACGACTGGAGCGGCACCCGTACCTGTTCCACCTCCCATGCCGGCGGTGATGAATGCCATCTTGGTGCCGTCGTTGAGCATGTTGCGTATGTCGTTGATGCTCTCGTTGGCTGCCTGCTTGGCGCGCTCCGGGCGGTTGCCCGCTCCCAAGCCCTCCTTGCCGAGCTGCAGGTGCACGGGCACGGGGCTGTCATTGAGTGCTTGTGCATCGGTGTTGCAGAGCACGAATGTCACGTCGTGGATGCCTTCGCGGTACATGTGGTTGACCGCATTGCCGCCTCCACCGCCGACACCGATCACTTTGATGATGCTGTTGCCTTTGTCGGGATCGCCAAACTCAAGCAACGAAGGGCGGTTGCTTTCGCTGATTTGCTGGTTGTTATCTTTGTCTGCCATAATGGTCTTGCTATTTGTTGTCTATGTGATGATACCTGTTCTCGTAGGGAGGTCTGTACCTTCCGCGAAGAGCGGTTGGGCCGTTGGTTATTTCTCGTCTTCCTCTTCGATCATGTTTCCGACAAATTTCTTGAAGGCACGCCATGCCTTTCTCGGGGCGGAGTTCTCCCGCTTCTTGCGGCGCTCTTCCTCTTCGGCCTCTGCTGCCGCCTGTGCTTCGGCGCGCGCCTTCTCCTCCGCAGCCTTGCGGGCCGCCTCTCGCGCGGCCTCCTCGGCAGCCTTTTCGGCTTCGGTCAGCACCTTGCCTGTACCGGTTCCTTCCAGAGGCTTGGGCTTGCGCGGTTCTGCCGTTATTTGACTCTTGTTGTCGTTGTTGCCACTCGCAAACAGGTCGTCGCTGATGGGGGCACCCGCGCAGTTCATGTCTCCCTTGGCCAGGAGACTGAGGATGGTGCACATCGTGGCGTCCTTGGCATTGACGGATGGATTGTTGGAGTGGATGGTTTGCGAGACAAACTTGGCAACGCGTATCTTCTCGATGTGGGTGTATTTGTTGAAGGCACGCTCGATGTTTCTCATGTTGGAGCCGCCGCCTGTGAGAATAATGCCACCCAGCAACTTGTCGACGTAGTCTACAGGAACCTGGCACCAAGCGTTTTCGATGATTTCCTGGACGCGCGCTTCGACGATTTCCACAAACTTGCGCTGGTCGATGGTGCGATCATTGTCTATTGGATACACCTTGGCTGCGTCAATCTCGCTTGCGTCAGTGTAGGCCGAAGCATATTTCAGTTTCATCTGCTCAGCATCTTTTTCCTCCATTTGCAAGGAGGCTATATCCTTGGTGATGTTGTTGCTCCCCAAGGGAACGACTGTTAGGTTTCTGAGGATCTTCTTGTAATAGACAGCTACGGTTGTGGTGTCGGCACCCAGGTCTATCAGTACGCAACCGCCGCGCTTCTCTGCATCAGTGAGCACGCTGTCGGCCAAAGCCAAGGGGGAGAGATACATCTCGGCGATGGCGATGCCCGCATTGTCGAAGCATTGGTTGATGTTGCGGTAGAAGGTCTTGCGCCAAAGTATGTTGAGGAAGTTGCCCTCGATGCGCGAGCACTGTATGCCCACAGGATCGAGCTGGTACTGATTGTCCACTTTGTACTCCTGTGTGGCGGCATCGAGTATCTCAAGCTCGGGATACTGCATGCTCCGGTTGGCATCCATCAGTTCGTTGATCATGTCCTGTGTGATGATGGTGTCGTTGGGCAGTTCCTTCACGTTTGTGTTTTTCACGCTTCGGATGGACTGTCCGCCCACGCCCACATACACCTGGGCAATCTTTGTTTTCAGTGTGCGTTCCAGTTTGGAGATGATGCTGGCCAGGGCCTGCACCGTCTTGTCCATATTGTATACCACGCCCTTTCGGATGCATGATGTGGAGTCTTCCTTGACCACGGCGAGCACGTTGATGCTGCCATCGAGGTTTTTCTTGCCCGCGATACCGGTCATCTTCGATGAGCCCAGTTCAATAGCTACTCTAAATTCTGCCATAGATCTATGATAATTATCAATTCAAATTTCGTTTCTTGCAAATGATTTGATTGTCAAACTCCACGTTGATATAGGAGTATTTGTTCCATCCCGCTTGTGGCAAACCGTACTTGTAGAATTTCTCCAGTCGGTCGAGCTTGGTGTTCACGTAGTCGGTCACCAGTTTCTTACGGTCGTTGATGTACGATGTCATCGGCAATTGGCCGATGTAGATGATGTGGTTGCCCACGCGAGGCACGAGCTCCACGCCCAGGTCGGGCAACACATTGATCTGCTCAATCTGGTTTTTCCAGAAATCGCTTGCCATCAGCGCACTTCCCACATGAGCCACGTAGTTGCGCGCAAACCACTTGTTGATGTGGCCTGTGGCGATGATGAGGTCGCTGGTGTAATGTGAGTTGGGCATGATGCGGTTGTCATCGTCAAGGTAGTAGTCGTCACCATTGTCGGCCTTGATGCGCAAGGTCGGCATGCGTTGCGTGAGGCAGATGTGCACAGTCCCGTCTTGCGTTTTGTAGCATTGGGTTGTTTTCACAAACGGACTTTGCATCAATGTCTCTTCGATGGTGCGTGCGCTGATGTCTTTCATCCGCTTGTTGAGCGGATAGAGGTTGCCCTTTTGCAGTCGGTCCTTGATTTTTGCTGCCGAGATGAAGCCGTTGGTCGTTTCATCCTGGATGTCGATGCTCACCTTTTGGCACACTGGCGCCTCCTCTTTCGGTTTGTTGAAAGCGGCAAACGCCATGACGATGTAAGCTCCGAGGGCCACATCGAGTGTTACCAATAGTGTCTTCTTCCAGTTGAAGCGCATAATGGGTGATGGATATTGTCTTTACTTGTTGTTTTTGTCTTTCTCCTCGATGAGCTTGGCGATTTGCGGGACATAGTTGTCAAGGTCGCCTGCGCCCAGCGTGATGAGCACATCGAAGTCGCGGCTTTTCACCAGGTTGAGCACGTCGTCTTTCTTGATCTTGCTCTTTTCCACTCCCGGCTTCAGGTTGTCGAAGATAAGATCGGATGTCACGCCAGGTATGGGCTCTTCCCTTGCGGGATAAATCTCGGTGAGTATCACTTCGTCGAAATGACTCAGTGCGTCTGCGAAATCCTTATAGAAGTCGCGGGTGCGGGTGTACAGGTGAGGTTGGAAGATAACCGTGATTTTGCGATTTTGATAAATCTCCTTGAGGCTCTTGGCACTCTGCAGGATTTCCTTCGGGTGGTGCGCATAATCGGAGAGCAGCACGTGATGGCTGTTGCGAATCTTGAAGTCGAATCTGCGGTCCACACCATGATAAGTCTCCATGCCATATCGAAGTTCGCGTGCTGTGCAACCGTTGAGCTGTGCCAAGGCCATGGCAGCCACACCGTTCTCTATGTTGATGGGGACGGGCTGCCCCAAATGTATGTTCTCGACGTTCTCAATGGGTGACACAAGGTCGAAGGTGATTTCTCCATTCTCGATTTTGATGTTGTCAGCATGGAAGTCGCCCTTGTCGCGGCTGTACGTGTAAGTCTTGACACCATCTTGCACGTTGGCCTTCATCTCCAGGTCTGTGTGAATGATGAGAGCGCCACCCGGTTGGATGAGCTCCGTGTAGTGGCGGAAACTCTCAAGGTAAGCCTCCTTGGTGCCGTAGATGTCCAGGTGGTCGGGGTCGGTGGCAGTGATGACGCTCATCCAAGGTCTCAGCCAGTGGAACGAACGATCAAACTCGTCAGCCTCGATGACCACATAGTCGCTTGTGTCAGAAAGGATATAGTTGGTTCCGTAGTTCTTGGAGATGCCGCCGAGAAAAGCGTTGCAGTCCACATGACTTTGGTGCATGATGTGGGCGCACATGGTCGATGTGGTGGTCTTTCCGTGTGTGCCAGCCACACACAAGCCCTTGTGTGTGCGTGTCAGGGTCCCCAGCACCTGTGCGCGCTTCTCTATCTCGAAGCCGCCTTGGCGGAAGTATTGGAGCTCCTTGTGCTCGGCGGGAATGGCGGGTGTGTAGACGACCAGGCATGACGCTTTGTCCCGGCATGCGTGTGGAATTTCGTCCACGTTTTCTTCATAATGAATCAACATGCCCTCTTTCTCCAGGCGACGTGTGAGGTCGGACGGTGTGCGGTCATAACCCGCCACCACGAGGCCACGGTGTATGAAATAACGAGCGATGGCGCTCATTCCTATGCCGCCCGCTCCTATGAAGTATACGGCCTTGATGTCTTTCAGTTCCATTGTCTTGCGTTTATCACGATTGTGTTGTTTCGTTTTTCCTGTCTTCCATTCTTTTCTTGTGGCTTTTTAGCCTTTACTCAGACGTTTCTCTTGTCCGGGCAGATACATTTTCAGTTGTTTCCCCAGGCCAGTTTTACCACCTCGTCGGCAATGACGTCCGCCGAGTTTTTCAGTCCAAGCTTCTTGATGTTCTCACTGAGTGACGCCAGTTTACTATCGTTGGCCACGGTGTCGAGTGCGGTGTGCAACAACACTTGCGGTGCCTCGGCGTCCTTGACGTATATGGCCGCGTCCTTATTGACCAGAGCCATGGCGTTTTTCGTCTGGTGGTCTTCTGCCACATTGGGGCTTGGCACCAGGATGACCGGTTTGCCTATGAGGCAGAACTCACTGATGGAGCTTGCTCCGGCGCGACTGATGACGAGGTCGGCGGCCTTGTAGGCAGCTCCCATGTCGCTGATGAAGTCGAGCACCTTGAGGTTGGGTATGTCTCCAAAGTCCTTGACGGCTTGGTTCATCTCCGCGTTGTAGTATTTGCCAGTCTGCCAGATAAACTGCACATTGGCAGCCTTCACCTCATCCAGGTGTTGCTTCATGCTCTCGTTGACGGTGCGCGCTCCGAGGCTTCCCCCCACCAGCAACACTGTTTTCTTGTTGGGGTCCAGTCCGAAGCTCTTGCGTGCTTCCTCCTGTGTCATCTCGTTGTTGAGTACGTTTTGCCTGACGGGGTTGCCCGTCTTGACGATTTTCTCAGCAGGGAAGAAACGCTCCATGCCGTCGTAGGCCACGCATATCTTGGTGGCCTTCTTGGCCAATATCTTGTTGGTGACGCCAGCATAGCTGTTTTGTTCTTGTATGAGGCAGGGTATGCCATTCTCGGCGCAGACGTTGAGCGTAGGTCCGCTGGCGTATCCGCCCACTCCGACGGCGGCCATTGGGTTGAACTGCTTCACGATTTTCTTGGCGATATGCTGGCTCTTCCAAATTTTGAACAGGACAGCGATGTTCTTCAGCAGGTGCTTGCGGTCGAAGCCACAGATGGGCAACCCCTTGATCTCGTAGCCTGCAGCCGGCACCCGTTGCATTTCCATGCGTCCGAGGGCGCCAACAAACAAAATCTTGGCATCAGGGTGCTTAGCCTTGATGGCGTTGGCGATGGATATGGCGGGGAAGATGTGTCCACCTGTTCCCCCTCCGCTGATGATGATTCTTAACTCCTTGTCCATAATCACTTATTTTTGCAAAAGTAATCAATTTTTCCCACTTTTGATCATTTTCATATCATTTTCTTTCATGCTCCAATTTCCCGGTTTTCCGCACTGTTCCGTTACGGTTTGCCGAGCTATGCGAGCGCTGTGGCCATCCTGTCTTTGGTGTCTTTGTCGTCCTTTGCTTTCTTGGCGGTGCGGCTCACGCTGAGGATGATGCCGATGTACACGCTGTTGACCAGCGTTGAGGTTCCTCCCTTGCTGATCAAGGGCAGCGGCTGTCCCGTGACGGGTACCAGCCCGACGGCCACGCACATGTTGAACAAGGCTTGGACGACGAGCAGCAAGGCCAGTCCCATGGCGAGGAACGCAGGAAAATTGTTCTCGCAACGATTGGCGATTCGTCCTGTCCTGAAAAGCAGTATGATGTAGAACATGGCCACGAAGAAGGCCCCCTCGATGCCCGTCTCCTCGATGATGATGGCATAGATGAAGTCGGAGAAGGCCTGTGCGAGGAAGTCGCGTTGCACGGAGTTGCCCGGCCCCTTTCCGATGACGTTGCTTGTGGCTATGGCAATCTTGGCGTGCGCCTCTTGAGCTCCCTTGTCGAGATCCACCTTCTCGGGCGGCACTTCCTTTGCGTTGAGGAACTTGTCGATGCGCGATTTCCAAGTGTCCAGACGGTGCAACAAGCCCTTGTGTCCCTTGCTTTCCTCTTTGCTGATGGTCTGTCCGTCTGCCATTCGCTGTTCGGTCAGGTTCTTGGTGCCTTCCTCCTCTCCGGTGTCCTCGCCCACACACATGACGAGTGCCACGGCAAGCGCAATCATGGCCACTACGCACAAGACCACCCGACCGAGCTGCTTTCCCGGCACCCGTCCGATGATCATCATGAAGAAAATCACCGCACTCAGCAACGCCGCGGTCGACAAGTTCTCCATGCCGATAAGTCCGAGAAACGGCAATGCTATCAACAGGATGTACTTCATGGCTTTGCGGTCGGCCCCATTGTCTGTTTGCATGGCGCTCAGGATCTGTGCAGTCATGAGCACCAGTGCACCCTTAGCCAGTTCCGACGGTTGAAACTGTATGCCGAGGATGGGTATCCAGCGGTTGGCCCCGTTGGTAGTCTGCCCCGCAATGAGCACCCATATGAGCAACACGCCCGTTAGGGCCAGCAAGACGGGCGTCACGATCTTGAAGTATTTGCAACTGATGTTGAGCGTGATGACCATCAGCCCGAATCCGAAGACGATGATGGCGACATGCTTGATGAAGGGCGCGAGGTAGTTGCCTCCCTTGTAGGTCAGCTCCGAGGAGGCCGAGAAGACCTCCACGATGCTGATGATGCAAAGGAAGAAATAGACCATCCAGATGACCTTGTCACCTTTGAAAATGTTCGATAACTTCTTGTTCATTTCCTTGTTGTGGCAACGCGGCGGCTACTGTGCCGCCCGTAGGCTATAAGCTTCTTACGAGTGTCTTGAACTGTTCGCCGCGGTCCTCCATGTTCTTGAAGAGGTCGAAGCTGGCACAACAGGGCGACAGCAGCACGGTGTCGCCAGTCTGGGCCATGTCATAGCAAGCCTCCACGCAATCCTTCATGCTGTGTGTGTCGCGCACCGGCAAGCCCAGCTCGTCGAAGAAATGGTGCAGCTTGGTGTTGTCTGCGCCGAGATACACCAGTCCACGGCACTTCTTCTTTACCAGATCCTTGATCTCGTTGTAGTCGTTGCCCTTGTCCTTGCCGCCGAGGATGAGCACCACCGGTGTCTTCATGCTCTCCAGTGCGTACCAGCAGGCATCCACATTGGTGGCTTTCGAGTCGTTGACGTAGTGCACGCCACGCACGTCACATACCTTTTCCAGACGGTGCTCCACGCCGGGGAAGTCGCTGAGGCTCTTTCGGATGATCTCCTTCTTGATGCCTGTGATGTTGGAGGCGAGGCCTGCAGCCAGCGAGTTGTAGATGTTGTGCTTGCCGGTAAGCGACAGCTCCTCCTGCTCCATGTTGAACGGAGTGGGGTACTCCAGCTTGTATTGTCCTTCCTCGATGTAAGCGATGGAGCCCTCCTCCTTCAGTTCCGAGAAGGGGCAAGCCACAGCCTTGATGTCATATTTCTTCAGTTCCTCCTTGATGACCGGGTCGTCGTTCCAGTAGATGAAACTGTCTTCGGCTGTCTGGTTCTGCGTGATACGCATCTTGGCAGCCGCATAGTTCTCAAACTTGTTGTCGTACCGGTCGAGGTGGTCGGGCGTGATGTTGAGCAGGATGGCGATGTTGGCGCGGAAGTCATACATGTTGTCGAGCTGGAACGAGCTCAACTCGATGATGTAGTATTCGTGCGGATCCTCTGCCACCTGCAACGCCAGGCTCCGCCCGATGTTGCCGGCGAGCCCGGCATCATAGCCTGCCGCCTTGAAGATGTGGTAGATGAGCGACGTCGTGGTGGTCTTGCCGTTGGAGCCTGTGATGCAGACCATCTTCGAGTGTGTGTACCGTCCCGCAAACTCTATCTCGCTGATGATGTGAGTGCCCTGTGTCATGAGCTTCTGGATCATGGGGGCCTCCTTGGGGATGCCCGGGCTCTTGACGATCTCGTCTGCGTTGAGGATCAGCTCCTCGGTGTGGTGCCCTTCCTCCCAGGCGATATGGTGGTCGTCGAGCACCTTCTTGTATTTGTCGTTGATCTTCGACATGTCAGACACAAACACGTCGAATCCTTTCTGTTTGGCCAGCACTGCAGCTCCTGCGCCGCTTTCGCCGGCTCCCAAAACTACTATTCTTTTCATAGCTTTCTTTTTATCGATTGTTGTTGTGTGAGGGCACCGCGTGCTCTCCTCACCTCCTGGGCCTCCTCGGGTCACTTGCCCGGTGCCGTCTCCTTGTGGCAGGCGGTCACCTTGTGGCAGGCTTACCTGATTTTCAGGGTGATGATGGTCAGTGCCGCAAGTATGATGGTGATGATCCAGAAACGGATGGTGATCTTAGACTCATGCTTGGCCGAATGTGGCGACTTGATGAGATACTTGCACTCGGGATCCAGTTGGTCGTCGGTCACTCTGAAGTTGTCGTGTATCGGAGTGCGCTTGAAGATGCGCTGCTTCACTCCCTTGTGCTTGCCAATCTTGTAGTACCACACCTGGCAGATGACGCTGAGGCTCTCCACAAAGAACACACCGCAGAGAATGGGCAGCATCAGCTCCTTGTGGATGATGATGGCTCCCACGCCGATGATGCCGCCGATGGTGAGCGATCCCGTGTCGCCCATGAACACTTGCGCCGGATAAGCGTTGTACCAAAGGAAGCCGATGAGGGCTCCCACGAAGGCGCACATGAACACCACCAGCTCTTGCGAGCCCGGTATGTACATGATGTTGAGGTAAGCCGCAAACTCCATGTGCGAGCTCACGTAGGCCAGTATGCCGAGCGCCACGCCGATGATGGCCGAGTTGCCGGCACACATGCCGTCCATGCCGTCGTTGAGGTTGGCACCGTTGCTGACAGCCGTCACGACGAAGATGGTCATGATGACAAACAGCACCCAGCCGGCTGCCGACCTGTATTTGCCGCAGAACGACATGATGCGTGAGTAGTCGAGGTTGTGCCCCTTGATAAACGGTATGGTCGTCTTGAGCGACTTCTCAGCCTCGGTGTTGTGGCTCACGACCAGTTCCTGTCCGTTCTGGCGTTCGGTCGTGAGGTTCTCGTTCATTTTCACATCGGGCGAGGCCCAGAGCGTCAGTCCCACGATGAGGCCGATGGAGACCTGTCCGACAATCTTGTATTTGCCCTTCAGGCCCTCCTTGTTGCGGCGGAAGATCTTGATGAAATCGTCCATGCCACCCAGAAATCCCAGCCACACGGTGGTGATGATCATGAGGATGAGGTAGATGTTTCTCAGTCGGCCGAGCAGCAGCACGGGGATGAGGATTGACACGATGATGATGATGCCGCCCATCGACGGTACCCCGATTTTCTTCACGCCAAACGGGTCGATGCTGGCGTCGCGCTGTGTCTCGGTGATCTGTTTGGTCTTGAGATACTTGATAAACTTCTCGCCAAACCAGGTGGAGATGACCAGCGACAGGATGAGCGCCAGCAGCGCGCGGAAGGAGATGTACCCCCACATGCCCGAGCCGCTGATGCCAAACTGCTCCAAGAACCGGAAAAGATAATATAACATAGCCTATAGCTTTTTTTTCTTAGTGAATGGGCGATGGCGACTTACGCTCGCCACCCCCGTGTTGGTTGCTTTCAGAGCGTGCGGCCCTTAGGCGTTGAATATCTCGTGGAGCACCTCCTTGTCGTCGAAGTGGTGCTTGACGCCCTTGACCTCCTGGTAGTTCTCGTGTCCCTTGCCGGCCACCAGCACCACGTCGTCCTTCTGTGCCATCATGCAAGCGGTCTTGATGGCCTCCTTGCGGTCCACGATGGTCAGCACCTTCTTCATCTGCTCCTTGTTGAGGCCCGCCACCATGTCGTCGATGATGGCCTGTGGGTCCTCGAAGCGAGGGTTGTCGCTGGTGATGATCACCTTGTCCGACTGCTTCACGGCCTCTTGCGCCATGAGCGGGCGCTTGCCGTGGTCGCGGTTGCCGCCCGCCCCGCAGACGGTGATGACGTGCCCCTTGCCGCTGAGCACCTCATGGATGGATGAGAGCACGTTGGCCAAGGCGTCGGGCGTGTGGGCGTAGTCGACGATGGCGGTGAAGCCGTCGGGCGACTGCACGGGCTCCAGTCGTCCGCTGACGCTGTGCAGGGTGGAGAGCACCACGAGGATGTCCTCAGGTTGCTTGCCCAGCATGCGCGCAGCGCCATAGACAGCCAGCAGGTTGCTCACGTTGAACTTGCCGATGAACTGCACGCCCACCTCGTGGCCGTCGATGTCCAGGTACATGCCGGCGAAGTGCATCTCGATGATGCGGGCGCGGAAGTCAGCCATCTGCCGGATGGAGTAAGTCTTCACGGTAGCCTTGGTGTTCTGCACCATCACCATGCCATTCTTGTCATCGGCGTTGGTGATGGCAAACGCCGTCTTGGGCAGCCCGTCGAAGAACGCCTTCTTGGCGTTGCGGTAGTTCTCGAACGTCTTGTGGTAGTCGAGGTGGTCGCGGGTGAGATTGGTGAAGATGCCGCCTGCGAACTTCAGTCCGCTGATGCGCTTCTGCGCGATGGCATGGCTGGAGCACTCCATGAACGCATATTCGCATCCCGCCTGCACCATGCGCCCCAGCAACTCGTTGAGCTCGATGGGGTCGGGGGTGGTGTGGTCGGCCGGTATGGCCTCGTCCTCGATATAGTTGCAGACGGTCGACAGCAGGCCACACTTGTGGCCCATCTTGCGAAACATGTTATATAATAAGGTGGCGATGGTCGTCTTGCCGTTTGTGCCCGTCACTCCTACGAGGGTCAGGTGGTGCGAAGGGTCTCCATAGAACAGGGTGGCCACCTTGCCGGCAGCCTCCTCCGAGTCGGCCACCTGCACATAGGTCACGCCGTCGGCTTTCTCCTCAGGCAAGTCTTGGCAGACCACAGCCGACGCCCCGAGCTCGATGGCTTTGGGTATGAACTGGTGTCCGTCGACCTGTGTGCCCTTCATGGCGATGAACAGGTGCCCAGGCTTCACTTTTCTTGAGTCGATGTCAACTCCCGTGATGTTCACGTCCATGTCGCCGACCATGGCCAGCGGCTTGGTGTTCTTCAACAGTTCTTGCAGTTTCATAAGTATTGTCTGTTATTGTTATTCCAGTTTGAGTGTGCAGGTCTCTTTGCCCTTGATGTAGTGTCCGGGCTCCAGGCTCTGTTCCACTACCTTGCCGCGGCCCTTGACCAGGCACCTGACACCGCGGCTCTCGATGAGGTAGACGGCATCGCGCGCGCCCATTCCGATTACGTTGGGCATGTGCCGCCGGCCCATCTGTGGCTCTTTCCTCAGGACGACGCCATTGCTTTTGCGCAAGGCGTTTCCCCAGACGAGGGCCGCCTGTGTGGCCTGTGTGGCATAGTTGGTCGTCGTGTGGATGCCGAGGATCGAGAGGACGCGTTGCGCGGAGAAGATGTTTCCGCTCTTCACGTCGGGTATCGGGTGTGACGCCGAGTCGCGCGCATCGCTGATGTCGTACCTGACATACTTGGCCATGATGCCCTCGGCGATGTCCTTAAACACCTCGCCGCTCATCCAGCCGTAGGCGGGCATGCCCTGTTTCTGAATGCAGACGATGCAGCTGTAATAGGGCTTGTCCTTCTCGCCAAACCATCCTGCAAACGAGAGCAGGTGGTTGGGCACTCCCTTGTATGACCCGTTCTTGGCGATCATGGCCGTTCCTGTCTTGCCGCACACCCAGAAGTTGGGGCTGTTGGCCTTCTTGCCCGTGCCGTTGATGACGACGCGGTGCAGGAGGTCTTGTATGATCTTGATGGTCTTTTCCGAGGCGATGTGCTCACGTCCTTTCACCACGGCGGGTGGATAGCTGGTCAGGGTGTCGCCGTTTTTGACGGTAGCCTTCACAAACCGCGGCTGCATCATGCGTCCGTTGTTGGCGATGGCGTTGTAGAAGGTGAGCGTGTAGATGGGCGGTATGAGTGTCTCGTAGCCGATGCTCATCCACAGCAAGGCCGTCTTGCTCCAGTTTTTCCACTGTCCGTTGGGATATTTCTGCGGCATGCGTATCCAGGGCTTGGCGTGTCCCTCGATGGGTATGCTGATGTTGGGGTCGTTGATGCCCGTGCGCCAGATGCCCCTCACGAATTTCTCCGGGTCGTTGTGGTAGAACTTGTCGACCATGTAGCTGATGCCGATGTTGGAGCTGAGCTCCATGGCCTGGCCCAGCGAGATGGTGCCGTAGCCTCCCGAGCGCCAGTGGCTGTCTTTCATGTCGCGTCCGTAGACGTGCCAGATGCCGTTGCCGGTGGGTATGGTGAACGACGTGTCGCACACGCCGTCCTCGAGAGCCGTCATCACCGAGGCGGTCTTGAAGACCGATCCCGGTTCCACGAGGTCGGTGACGGCGTGGTTCTGTATCTCGCGGTATTTGCCGTCGACACACTTCTCCAGGTTGACGATGGCCTTCACGTCGCCCGTCTTCACGTCCATGACGATGGCCACGCCAAACTCGGCGTTGATCTCCTGGAGCTTCTTGAGCACGGCGCGCTCGGCCAGGTCCTGCATGCTCACGTTGATGGTGGTCATGATGTCGGCGCCCTCCACGGGCTCGCGCTCGATGATGTCCATGTATTTGCTGAGCACCTTGCGGCGGTTTTTCAGGCCGTCGGTGCCGCGCAGCAGCGAGTCGTAGGAGAATTCCAGGCCGCAGCGTGGCGTGCGCCCCATGTCTTTCTCGCTGTACATCATGCCGATGGTGCGCGCAGCCATGTTGCCGTAAGGCCTGGTGCGCGACTGCAGCTCCTGGGGCACGAATCCGCTCTGAAAACGCTTCAGGCGAAGCACGGGCAGCTCCTTCACCTCCGAATAGGTGTTGTAGTTGACGCGCTTGGGCCATATCGGGTAGTAGCGCTTGCCCTCGCGGCGCCCTTTCTCCAGGTGGGCCTTGAAGGCACCGGCCGTCATTGTCGGAAAAATCTCGTGCAGTCCGGTGCAGATGCTGTCGAGCTTGGCCTCCCAGAGCGAGTCGTTGCCGGCCTCGTGCAGCTGTCCGAAGTCCATGTAGAGTTTAAACTCCGGGAGCGACGACGCCAGCAACTGCCCGTCGTCGCTGAGGATGTTGCCGCGCTGCGAGGGCACGGGCACGCTGTCTCGCGTCTCGCGCTTGGCCACTTGCTCCCAGTAGGATCGCTTGGCCGTCATGATGTAGCCCGCCTTGACGAGGATGCCCAGAGCCACCAGCGACAGCAGCATGCAGATGAAGCTGTAGCGTGGCATGACCTTTTTGTAGTTGAACTTGCTCATGACGGGTTATTGACCATTGGGTATTTCTATAAAATAAGGAGGTTGGCTGGCTATTTTCAGCACGCTGTCCTTGTTGTTCTTCAGCATGTCGAGCACATTGCTCTCGCGGCTGACTTCGGTGAGCTCGCTTTGGCTGCTGAGCGCCTTGTATTTGGCCTCGGTCAGCTGTTGGTGAAGCTTGTCTATCTCGATGATGTCCTGTTGGCAACTGTACCGGTTGGAGACGTAGATGACCATGAAGAACGCGATGAGCAGGATGAGCCATACCTGCCGGCGTATGATGGCCGCATTGAGGATGTCGCCGCCCAGTATCTTGCGCAGCGAGAACTTGATCGACTGTGGCGACTCGTCCTCGGTGGCCGTCTCCTCGATGACCTCTTGCAGCGTCAGCTCCTCCAGGGGCTTGCGCCCTGTCGGCTTTTTTTCGTCTTCCTTGATGTTGGGTTTGCTTTCAGTCATTTCTTCTCGGCTATTCTTAGTTTGGCGCTTCTGCTTCTCGGGTTGCTCCGCTGCTCCTCGTCGGAGGGTGTGATCACTTTTGATGTGACCATGCGATAGGGGCTCTCTACGCGCCCGAAGAAGTCTTGTTCCACCTTCCCGTCGGCCCGTCCTGTCTTCATGACGTTTTTCACGATGCGGTCTTCGAGCGAGTGGTAGGTGATGATGCTGAGCCGTCCGCCCGGCGCCAGCAGTTCGGTGGCTGCCGCGAGCATCTCCTTGAGAGCGTCCATCTCGTGGTTCACCTCGATGCGCAACGCCTGGAAGAGGCGGGCCAGATCCTTCTTCTCGCGATCGCGGCGGAAGAGAGGTTCCACGGCCTCCATCAGGTCGTGGGTGGTGAGGATGGGCTTTTGCTGGCGGGCCTTGGCCAGTGTGGCGGCGATGCGGCGCGAGGTGCGCAGCTCACCGTAGAGGTAGAGCACGTCGGCCAGCCGTGCCTCGTCATACTCGTTGACGATGTCGGCGGCGGTCTTGCCGGCCCGTTTGTTCATGCGCATGTCGAGGGGCGCGTCGAAGCGGAAAGAGAAGCCCCGGCTCTCGTCGTCGAAGTGGTGGCTCGACACGCCCAGGTCGCCCAGCAGACCGTCGATGTGGTCGGTGCCGTGGTAGCGCATCCAGTTTTTCAGGTAGCGGAAGTTGGACCTGACGAAGGTGAACACCGGCCGCTCCTGTGGTTGGGCCGAAGCGGCCCCTGCGTCGTCGAAGAGCGTCTTGACATTGCCCTCGGCGTCAGCGTCCTGGTCGAATCCGAACAGGCGCCCGCCCTTGCCCAGGCGTGAGAGGATCTCGCGCGAGTGTCCGCCACCGCCAAAGGTGACGTCCACATAGGTGCCGCCGGGCTTGATGTTGAGCCCGTCAACGCTGGCTTTCAGCAGCACGGGCACATGATATGTTTCAGCAGTCTTGACCATGGGTTGTCTCTATTTGTTAGTCGTCGCTTGCGTGTGGTCGGGCGCCATCATCTGTTCCAATGTCTGCCCGAACTCTTCGGCGGCCATGAAGGGACTGTCTCCCGTCTCGTTGGCCCACACCTCGATGGTGTCGCCCATGCCCACGAAGCGTATGTCCTGCTTGATGCCGGCCGCTTCGAGGAAGGCTTTCGGGATGAGTATGCGGCCGCTGGCGTCGACGGCCAGGCTGGTCACGCCGCTCACGAAACTGCGGTAGACCATCTGCTGGCGGCGGTCCCAGCGCGACAGGCGTGAGCGCATCTCGTCCATCTCGCGGTTCCACACCGTCTCGGGATAGATCACCAGACACTTCTCGAAGATGTCTTGGCGCAACACCAGACTCTCCTCGCCCGATGCCATGAGCACCTTGCGAAAAGCCGACGGAAGGAAGGCTCTTCCCTTCGTGTCTGTCCGTGCCTCGATGTTGCCTAAAAAGCGCATGCGTTCTTATTTATATAAATCAGGCTTCAAAGTTACACAAATTTCCCCACTTTCCCCCACTTCTCTCCACAAAAAATATTTTTTTGCGCGATTTCTTGATTGCCGGGTGACGGAGGGCGTGTGGCCGGAGATTACCGATGCTCAATCGCCGCTTATTGGGCAAGACGGGAAAATTGCTGCTGAATGTCATGATTTTTGGTCGAAAAGTTTGTCACGGAGACTGGGTGAAATAGAACGCGAAAATCGCCTTTTTTGTCCATCGCGCCGCGATTTGCATGGGGTAATTTTGCGATAAAGGGT
>DJOV01000091.1 GCA_002437285.1 Prevotella sp. UBA6429
TATCGCAACATAAAACACCCTTTATCGCAAAGTTACCCCATGCAAATCTCGGCGCGACCGACGAAAAACGCCATTTTCGCGTTCTATTTCAACCGGAATCCGTGACAAACTTTCCGACCAAAAAACATGACAAGTTAAACAAACGCCTATCAGGTGTGACATTCAGATGAAGCCAGTCTGGCAAATGCGGTCAAAACGTCTGGCAAACCACAATTTTGCCTTTGCAAGGGCCTATTCTCATAGATTTGTTGTATCTTTGCAAGGTTAATCCATAAGAACGTTCATGGATCAAGAGAAGTATCAACTATTAAGCCATATACAAAGTCCGGCCGACCTGCGCCAGTTGCGCATTGACCAGCTGCCGGAGGTCTGCAGCGAATTGCGACAGGACATCATCGATGAGGTGTCGGTCAATCCCGGCCATTTCGCCTCCAGCTTAGGCGTGGTGGAAATCACCGTCGCCCTGCACTATGTCTTCGACACACCCGATGACCGCATCGTGTGGGACGTGGGCCATCAGGCCTATGGCCACAAGATGCTGACGGGACGGCGACAGCAGTTTGCCACCAACCGCAAGCTGGGCGGCCTGCACCCTTTCCCCACGCCCGTGGAGAGCGAGTACGACACGTTTGCCTGCGGCCATGCCAGCAACAGCATCTCTGCCGCGCTGGGCATGGCGGTGGCGGCCAAGAAGACCGGCCACGGCAGACGCCATGTGGTGGCCGTCATCGGTGATGGAGCCATGAGCGGCGGCTTGGCCTTTGAGGGACTCAACAATGTCAGCTCCACCCCCAACGACCTGCTCATCATCCTCAACGACAACGACATGAGCATCGACCGCGCGGTGGGAGGCATGGAGAAATACCTCCTCAACCTCGACACCAACGCCACCTACAACCGACTCCGCTTCAAAGCCTCGCAGTGGCTCCACAGCAAGGGTTATCTCAACGAGGACCGACGCAAGGGCATCATACGCCTCAACAACGCCATCAAGAGTGCCATCAGCCACCAGCAAAACATCTTCGAAGGCATGAACATACGCTATTTCGGACCCTTCGACGGTCATGATGTCTGTGAGGTCGTGCGCGTGCTGCGGCAACTGAAAGACATGGAGGGGCCAAAGTTGCTTCATCTCCACACCGTCAAGGGCAAGGGCTATGCGCCAGCCGAGAAGGCCGCCACCGTGTGGCACGCACCGGGCAAGTTTGACCCGGAGACCGGCACCCGTCTCGTGGACGACTGCGGCGGCCTGCCCCCCAAGTTCCAGGACGTGTTTGGCGACACGCTCCTCGAGCTCGCCGAGCGCAACCCGAAGATAGTGGGCGTGACCCCCGCCATGCCCACCGGCTGCTCCATGATCACGATGATGAGGCAGATGCCCGACCGCGTGTTTGACGTGGGCATCGCCGAAGGCCATGCCGTCACCTTCTCCGGAGGCATGGCCAAGGATGGCCTGCAACCCTTCTGCAACATCTACAGCTCTTTTGCGCAGCGCGCCTACGACAATGTGATACACGACCTGGCACTGCTCAACCTGCCTGTGGTGCTCTGCCTCGACCGCGCCGGCATCGTCGGTGAGGACGGTGCCACACACCATGGCGCGTTTGACATGGCGGCCCTGCGACCCGTGCCCAATCTCACCATCGCTTCGCCCATGGACGGCAAGGAGCTGCGCCGGCTGATGTACACCGCCCAGTTGCCCGGCAAGGGCACCTTCGTCATTCGCTATCCGCGCGGCCGCTGCGCCGACACCGACTGGAAGTGTGGCCTGCAGGAGATAGCCGTGGGCACTGGCCGACGCCTCAGAGAGGGGCATGACGTGGCCGTGCTCAGCATCGGCCCTGTGGGGTGTGACGTCGAGGCGGCCATCAGGGAGAGCGGGCTCGACGTGGCCCACTATGACATGCGCTTCCTCAAGCCCCTCGACGAGACGCTGCTCCAGGAGGTGGCCACGCACTATCACACCCTCGTCACCGTGGAGGACGGTGCGCGTGAGGGAGGCATGGGGTCGGCGGTGCTCGAGTGGATGAGCGACCACGGATTTGCGCCTGAGGTGCACCGGCTGGGCATGCCCGACCACTTTGTGGAACACGGCTCCGTGGCCCAGCTGAGACAACTGTGCGGATACGACAAGGATAGCATCAGAAAGACAATAGAGAACTTGAAGAAGGCATGAAAATCATCATTTGCGGCGCTTATGCCATCGGAACCCACCTGGCCCGATTGCTCTCGCGCAACCAAGAGGAAATAACCGTTGTCGATGACGACAGCGACCGGCTGGCGAAGATCGGTCTCGACTACGACTTGCTGACGGTGCAGGGGCTGCCCACCAACGTGAAGACCCTGCGCGAGGCCAATGCCGCCGACGCTGACCTCTTCATCGCCGTCATGCCCGACGAGAACGCCAACATCGTGAGCTGCATGATGGCGCATGCCCTCGGAGCCAAGAAAACCGTGGCGCGAGTGGGCGACGCCGAATATTCGGAAGAGGAGATCAAAAGCTTCTACAAGGGGCTGGGCGTGGACAAGCTCATCTACCCCGAGGTGCTGGCCGCCCGTGACATCAACAGCGGACTGAAGATGTCGTGGGTCAGGAGAAGATGGGATGTGCACGATGGGGCGCTCGTGATGCTCGGTATCAAGTTGCGCGAGACTTGCGAGATTCTCAACCAACCGCTCAAGAACCTCTGCGGCCCCAACGATCCCTACCACGTCGTGGCCATCAAGCGAAGTGGCGAGACCATCATACCCGGAGGAAACGATGAGCTGAAGTGCTTTGACCTGGCTTACTTCATGACCACCCGACCCTACATCCCTTACATCAGGAAGATTGTGGGCAAGGAAAACTATGCCGACGTGAAGAACGTCATGGTCATGGGAGGTGGCGCAACGGCCGTCAGGGCCATCCGCACCATGCCCGAGTATATGAAGGTGAAGGTCTTCGAAATTGACGAGGACCGTTGCGAGGAGCTCAACCAGTTGCTGGGCGAGAAGACGCTGGTCATCAATGGCGACGCGCGCGACATCTCGCTCCTCATGGATGAGGGCATCAAGAACACGCAGGCCTTTGTGGCGCTCACCGGCAATGCGGAGACCAACATCCTGGCTTGCCTCACTGCCAAGCGACTGGGCGTGAGGAAGACGGTGGCCGTCGTCGAGAACATGGACTATGCGAGCATGGCGGAGAGCCTCGACATCGGAACCATCATCAACAAGAAGGCCATCGCGGCCAGTCGCATCTATCAGCTCATGCTCGACGCCGATGTGATGAATGTCACGTTCCTCATGTCGGCCAATGCCGATGTGGGCGAGTTTGTGGCCAAGGAGGGCTCACGCATCACCTTGAAGCCCGTGAAAGACTTGGGACTGCCCATCGGCATGACCATCGGCGGACTGGTAAGGGACGGCGAGGGAATGCTCGTCTCGGGAAACACGAAGATAAACCCTGGAGACATCGTCGTGGTGTTCTGCCACGATGTGAACATGAAGCAGATAGAGAAGTTGTTCTGACAGTTAAAAGGAAGGATATAGAACGTGATCAACTTTAAAATCATAAACAAGATCCTGGGGTCACTCCTCTTCCTGGAAGCCCTGCTGATGGCGGTCTGCCTGGGCATGGCTTTGCTCTTTGGCGAAGACGACATCTTGCCCTTCATGGTCGCTATCATTGTCACCGTCTTCTTTGGTTTCATTTTCAAGTATTTCGGACGCAACGCGGAGAACCGTCTCTCCCGACGTGACTCTTTCTTCGTCGTGTCGGTCACTTGGTTGCTGTTCTCGCTCTTCGGCACCATGCCGTTTCTCTTCGGAGGATATGTGAACAGCTTCACGGACGCTTTCTTTGAGACCATGTCGGGCTTCACGTCCACGGGGGCCTCGGTCATCAATGATGTTGAGGTGTTGCCGCATGGCATCCTCTTCTGGCGCTCGCTCACACAGTGGGTGGGCGGACTGGGCATCGTGTTCTTCACCATTGCCGTCTTGCCCTCGGTGGTGGGAGGCAGCACGAGGGTCTTTGCGGCGGAAGCCACGGGACCCGTGAAAAACAAGTTGCACCCCAAGCTCTCGATGTGTGCCAAGTGGATATGGCTCGTCTATCTCTTCATCACGGTGGGGTGCGGCATCTGTTACCTGCTGTTTGGCATGGACTGGTTTCATGCCGTCAACTATGCCATGACCACCGCGTCTACCGGCGGGTTCGCCATTGACAACAGCAACGTCTTCGATCACGTGCCTGGACTGGAATACACGGCCACGTTCTTCTGCTTCGTGTCGGGCGTCAATTTCACGTTGCTCTATTACTCCATCTCCAAGATGAAGCTCCACAATCTCTGGAAGAGCTCGGAGTTTAAGTTCTATGCCATCTTTACCGTAGTCTGCACGGCCATCATCATGGCTGAGCTCATGACGCGCAACGGCTATGGGGTGGAGCTGGCCTTCCGGTCGGCCCTGTTCCAGGTGGTGTCGTTTGTCACCACGACGGGTTACAACAACGACGACACCACGATGTGGCATCATGTGACATGGCTGGTGCTTTGGCTCTGCATGATTGTCGGAGCGTGTGGCGGCAGCACCACGGGCGGACTGAAATGCGCCCGCGTGGTGATGTTGCTCAAGATCGTGAAGAACGAGATGCGCCAGCGGCTGCACCCCAATGCGGTGCTGCCCCTGAAGATCGACGGCAACAATGTGGCCAATTCGCAACGCGTGTCGCTGCTGGCATTCACCACGGCTTACATGCTTCTGCTGTTCATCGCTGTGTCTGTCCTGACAGCGCAAAACATCGATGCGGCCAATGCGGTCACCGTGGCGGTCAGTTGCCTGGCCAATTCGGGACCGTCGCTGACGTTCAGCTCGGTGGCGCAAATCACATGGGCTGACCTGCCGGACCTCTCCAAGTGGGTGTGCTCGATCATGATGTTGATTGGGCGTCTGGAGATATTCTCGGTGCTTGTCATCCTCACGCCGCAGTTCTGGCGGGAAAACTGAGGGTGAGGGTGGCGGACCAACCGTCTCTTGCCCTCCGGCAAGATGATGGGCTGCACCCATGGTCGTGCGGTATTGGCAGAACGACAGTTCCAAGATAACAATGATAATAACGATTTAGAATAGGTGAAACATGGGACCTTTCAGATTTAAGCCCTTGCTCAAGCAAACCCTTTGGGGTGGTAACAAGATTGTGGACTTCAAGCATTTGGACACTCCGCTCTGCAACGTGGGCGAGAGCTGGGAAATCTCGGGCGTGCCTGGCTACGAGACGAAAGTCAGCGATGGTGAGTGTGCCGGCATGACCCTGTCGGAGCTGGCCGGACAGCTGCGGGAACAACTGGTGGGTAAGGATAACTATCAGCGCTACGGCAATGAGTTCCCATTGCTCATCAAGTTTATCGATGCCCATGAGCCCTTGTCCATACAGGTGCATCCCAATGACGAGGTGGCTCGCCGACAAGGCAAGGAGAGGGGCAAGACGGAGATGTGGTATGTCATGAAGTCTGATCCCGAAGCCTCGCTGATGGCTGGCTTGAGCAAGCACATCACGCCTGATGACTACAAGCGCATGGTGGCCGATGATACCATCACCGATGCCATCGCCCATTACGCCGTGAAGGAGGGCGACTGCTTCTTCCTTCCTGCGGGACGCATCCACAGCATCGGGAAGGGGTGCTTCCTGACCGAGATACAGCAGACCAGCGATGTCACTTACCGCATCTATGACTTCAAGCGGAAGGACAAGAATGGCAACTATCGCGAACTGCATACGCAACTGGCGGCGGAGAGCATCGACTATCATGTGGAACCCAACTACCGCTCATGCTATGTGCCGGCTCAAGATGAAGGCGTCGCTTTGGTGAGGTGCCCCTATTTCCACACGTATGTCTACGACTTGACCAAGCTGATTACCATCGACTTGAGTGCGCTTGACAGCTTTGCCGTCATCATCGTGGTTGACGGGAGGGGAACGCTCACTGACGCCGAAGGACATGTGGAGCAGGTCAAGGCGGGTGACACGCTGCTCTATCCAGCCACCACGCCCTCGCTCAAGGCTGCTGGTTCGCTGAAGTTCTTGCTCACCTACGCATAGTCCCCATTGAATGGACGCACGTGGGGACTGTGGAGGGTAAACTGCGCTTCCTATTGTGTGAAACGCGAAAAGGCGCATCAGAAATTGTTTCTGATGCGCCTTTTCACGTTTTGGCTCTGCGCCATTCAAGTGTCGAATGTACTACGACGTCTTTGGATGTAAATGGGACTTGCCTTCTTGGGGAAGACGTTACTCCTCCTTGTCCTTGATGGCTTGCATGACCAGTCCCTCGAGCTCCTCGCAGAGCTCAGGATTGTCACGCAGCAGCGACATGGTGGCGTCGCGCCCTTGGGCCAGCTTGGAACCGTTGTAGCTAAACCAACTGCCGCTCTTCTGGATGATGTTGTACTCCACGCCGAGATCCACCAGCTCGCCGGCCTTGTTGATGCCACTGCCGAACATGATGTCAAACTCGCACTTGCGGAAGGGAGGTGCTACCTTGTTCTTCACGACCTTCACGCGCACATGGTTGCCGATGATGTTGTCGCCATCCTTCAGGCTGGTCACGCGGCGGATGTCGAGACGCACGCTGGCATAGAACTTCAGGGCGTTGCCGCCAGTTGTCGTCTCAGGATTGCCAAACATGACACCGATCTTCTCACGGAGCTGGTTGATGAAGATGCAGCAAGTGTTGGTCTTGGCGATGGTCGAGGTGAGCTTGCGGAGAGCCTGGCTCATGAGGCGAGCTTGCAGGCCTACCACTGAGTCGCCCATGCCTCCCTCGATCTCCTTCTTCGGGGTGAGGGCGGCTACGGAGTCGACTACCAGGATGTCAACGGCCGATGAGCTGATGAGCTGGTCGGCAATCTGCAGAGCCTGCTCGCCGTTGTCGGGTTGCGAAATCCAGAGGTTGTCCACGTCCACGCCCAACTTCTCTGCGTAGAAGCGGTCGAACGCGTGCTCCGCGTCGATGAAGGCGGCAATGCCGCCATTCTTTTGCGCTTCAGCAATGGCATGGATGGCCAGTGTCGTCTTGCCGGATGATTCCGGGCCGTAAATCTCGATGATGCGTCCGCGAGGGTAGCCGCCCACGCCGAGGGCCACATCAAGCCCGATGGAGCCCGTGGGAATCACGTCCACAGCCTCGATGCTCTCATCGCCCATGCGCATGATGGCACCCTTGCCGAAGTCTTTCTCTATCTTGGTCATGGTAGCTTGAAGAGCCTTGAGCTTCGCCTCGCGCTCGGCCTTCTGCTGGGCGGCCTTCTCCGCTGCCAATTGTTCTTCTGTTTTTGCCATATCGTTGGTTGGTTTAAAAGGGTTATGCAAAGTCGATGCTTACAGTTCGATGTCCTGGTCGAACACCTCGTGCCAGGGCAGTCCCTGCTCGTTGAGCACTTGCAGGAAGGGATCCGGGTCGAAGTCTTCCACGTTCCACACGCCTGGCTTGCTCCACAGTCCCTTGAGGAACATCATGGCGCCGGCCATGGCGGGCACGCCCGTGGTGTAGCTCACGCCCTGCATGCCGGTCTCCTCGTAAGCGTCTTGGTGCTTGCAGTTGTTGTAAATGTAATAGGTGTGTTCCTTGCCATCCTTCAGTCCGCGGATGCGGCAGCCGATGCTGGTCTCGCCGTCATAGTTGGCGCCGAGATCTTGTGGGTTGGGCAACACGGCCTTGAGGAACTGCAGCGGCACAATGTTCACCTTGACCGTCTTGGTGGGATCATCGGCCAGCGGAGCCTCGTAGGTCACGGGGTCGATGCGGCTCATGCCCAGGTTCTGTATGCAGTCGAGGTAGGTGAGATATTGCTGCCCGAAGGTCATCCAGAAGCGAGCGCGCTTGATGGTGGGGTAGTTCTTCACCAGGCTCTCCAGCTCCTCGTGGTGCATGAGATAGCTCTCGCGTCCGCCGATGTTGGGATAGTTGAGCTCCTTGTGCACCTCCAAAGGCTCGGTCTCAATCCATTTGCCATTCTCATAGTAGAGCCCCTTCTGTGTGATCTCGCGTATGTTGATCTCCGGATTGAAGTTGGTGGCGAATGCCTTATGGTGGTTGCCTGCGTTGCAGTCGACGATGTCAAGGTATTGGATCTCGTCGAAGTGATGCTTGGCGGCGTAGGCCGTGTAAGCCTGCGACACGCCCGGGTCGAAACCGCAACCGAGGATGGCGGTCAGGCCAGCCTTCTCGAAGCGGTCCTTGTAGGCCCACTGCCAACTGTACTCGAAGTGTGCCTCGTCCTTCGGCTCATAGTTGGCCGTGTCAAGGTAGTTGCAGCCACAAGCCAGGCAAGCGTCCATGATGGTCAGGTCTTGGTAAGGCAAAGCCAAGTTGATGACCAGCTCGGGCTTGTAGTCGTTGAAGAGTGTCTTCAGCTGCTCCACATCGTCGGCGTCCACCTCTGCCGTCTTGATGTTCAGGTCATAGCCCTTGTCGTGGATGGCCTTGGCCAGACGGTCACACTTTTCCTTGTGGTGGCTGGCGATCATCAACTCTGAGAAGACGTCCGTGTTCTGGGCGATCTTGAATGCGCACACAGTGGCTACGCCACCTGCGCCAATCATTAATACTTTATGCATTGTCTTGTTTGTGATTTTCTAAGTTCGTTATGTTGTGTTTTGGCGAGGCCTTAGGCCTTTTCCCTTCTGTCACGTGTCGTTTATTTGAGCTCGTCACCACGGATTCCCAAGGCGTTCATGAGCGAGTAGCCCAGGATCTCTTGCCGGAAGTTGCCTCCCTCCATGGGTTGCATGGCAAAGAGCGTGATGCGCTGGTCATTGTCCACTTGGCGCAGGGCATGGCGCAAGCGGTCGTAGAGGTCACCCTCTTCGCCATTGGGAATGACCATGAGCCGCTTCACCTCCGGGTGCTCTGTCACCGTCTTCACCGTTTCAAGGATGTAGTCGTCCTTGCTGACCACGTCGCCCACGGCATAGGCATTGACCAGAAACTCGCCCAATGAAGGGTCCTCGAAGGCCTTGGCGTTGAGCTCGTCGGCATAGCGGGCTGGCACGAAGTTGTCAAGCTTCGCTGTTCCCTTGTCGTGCACGAGCACCACTTGCGTCTCCTGTTTCACACCGTCCTTGGGGCGCAACCCGCCGTCGAGGGCCACGTTGATGGCCCATCGACTCAGGTCGGCTGGCGGTATGCGGCGGTTGAGCATGCGCTCAAACTGCACGCTTAATTGGAAAGCCACATAGTCGATGTAGTCGGCATCGGCGATGATGATGTTCTCGCTGAGGCGAACGTGACTTGTGTCTTGTGCGTTCATGTTGGGTGTCATGATGCTTGGCGTTGGCTCTGCGGGTTAGAGATTGGCCAGCTGGACCAACTTGTCCACGGCTGCGCTGACACCGTCGGCGTTCTTGCCTCCTGCTTGGGCGTAGTGAGGCTGACCGCCACCACCGCCCTGGATGAGCTTGGCGGCCTCGCGGATCATCTTGCCAGCGTTCAGCCCGTGGTCCTTCACCATGTCCTCAGACAGCATGATGGAGAGTGAGGGTCGTCCCTCGTGGACGGTTCCCAGCACGCACAGCAGGTTGCTGCTGATGTTCTCGCGCACCTTGAAGGCGATATCCTTGGCCGATGCGGGGTCGATGGGCAGCACGGCCTTGACCACCGTGACGCCATTGATGTTGATGGTGTTCTCCAGGAGCTTCTTGACCGTGCGCTCCACAGCCTGCTGGCGGAAGGCCTCGATGCTCTTCTTCATGGATGAGTTCTCGTCGATGTACTTGGCGACAGTGGCCTTCAGGTCCTTGGCGTTGTTGAACAGGGCCTTGATGGCCTTGAGTGTGTCTTCCACCTCGTACATGGCCTCCTCACACTGGTCGCCCGTCAGGGCTTCGATGCGCCTGACACCAGCGGCCACGCTGCTCTCGCCGATAATCTTGAAGAATCCGATACGGCCGGTGCTGGTGGCGTGGATGCCACCGCAGAACTCGGCTGATGGGCCGAAGCGCACCACGCGCACCTTGTCGCCATACTTCTCGCCGAAGAGAGCGATAGCGCCCAGCTCCTTGGCCTCCTCGATGGGCACGTTACGGTGCTCGTCAAGCGGATAGTCAGCGCGAATCATCTTGTTGACGAGACGCTCCACTTGGCGCAACTCCTCGTCGGTCACTTTCTGGAAGTGGGAGAAGTCGAAGCGCAGGGTGGTAGGACTGACAAATGAGCCTTTCTGTTCAACATGGTTGCCGAGCACTTGCTTGAGTGCATAGTCGAGCAGGTGAGTGGCGGTGTGGTTGGCAGCTGAAGCGTTGCGTTTGTCTGTGTCGACGCAAGCCATGAAGTCGGCCTCGGGATTCTGTGGCAGTTTCTTGATGATGTGTATGCTCTGGTTGTTCTCGCGCTTGGTGTCCACCACTTCGATGGTCTCGCTTTCTGACACCAGGGTACCCTGGTCGCCTACCTGACCGCCCATCTCTCCGTAGAAGGGCGTGTGGTCGAGCACCACCTCGTAGAACGTGTTCTTCTTCTGTGTGACCTTGCGGTAGCGCAGGATGTGGCACTCGTACTCCGTGTAGTCGTAGCCGACAAACTCCTGCTCGCCCTTCTTCAGCTCAACCCAGTCGCCATTCTCCACGGCGGCGGCGTTGCGGGCGCGAGCCTTCTGCTTGGCCATCTCGCGGTTGAAGCCTTCCTCGTCGACGGTGAAGCCGTTCTCGCCGCAGATCAGTTCGGTGAGGTCGAGGGGGAAGCCGTAGGTGTCGAAGAGGCGGAACGCCTTCTCGCCGTCGAGCTGTGTCTTGTCGGCAGCGCGCAGTTCTTCCATGTCACCATTGAGCAGCTGTATGCCTTTCTCAAGTGTGCGCAGGAAACTGTCTTCCTCCTCCTTGATGACACGGCTGATGAGCTCCTGCTGCGCGGGCAACTCGGGATAGGCACCTCCCATCTCGTGCACCAGCACGGGTACGAGCTTGTACATGAACGGAACCTTCTGGTCGAGGAAGGTGTAGGCGTAGCGCACGGCACGGCGCAGGATGCGGCGGATGACGTATCCTGCCTTGGCGTTGCTGGGCAGTTGTCCGTCGGCGATGGAGAAAGCCACGGCACGCAGGTGGTCGGCCACCACACGGATGGCGATGTCCACCTTCTCCTCAGCGTTGACACCCTCGCCGTTGGCACCTTCGGGGAAGGTGTGGTTGTACTTCTTGCCCGAGAGCGCTTCAATCTCTGTGATGATGGGTGTGAAGATGTCGGTGTCGTAGTTGGAGTTCTTGCCCTGCATGAGGCGCACGAGGCGCTCGAATCCCATGCCCGTGTCGATGACGTGCATCTTCAGGGGCTCCAGGCTACCGTCGGCCTTGCGGTTGTATTGCATGAACACGATGTTC
Organism: Prevotella sp. UBA6429; assembly: GCA_002437285.1. Taxonomy (GTDB): domain Bacteria; phylum Bacteroidota; class Bacteroidia; order Bacteroidales; family Bacteroidaceae; genus Prevotella. Next base: position 11,357 of record DJOV01000091.1, read on the forward strand.
CAGATTTCGATGACTTGCGGGTGATCCTTGTTGACCAGCTCTTCGCCGGGCACCTTGGCCTTTTCCTCTTCGGAGCGGAAGTCAATGTGGATTTCCGAGCATGGGCCGCAAGGTCCTGTGTCGCCCATCTCCCAGAAGTTGTCGTGCTTGTTGCCGTTGACGATGTGGTTCTTGGGGAAGTGCTTGGCCCAATAGCCGGCTGCCTCGTCGTCGCGTGTGAGGTTTTCTGAGGCGTCACCTTCAAAGACGGTGACGTAGAGGTCCTTGGGGTCGAGGTGGAGCACATCCACCAGATATTCGTATGCGTAGTCGATGGCGCCCTCCTTGAAGTAGTCGCCAAAGCTCCAGTTGCCCAGCATCTCAAACATGGTGTGGTGGCTCAGCGCAGAGTCGCGTCCCACCTCCTCCAGGTCGTTGTGCTTGCCGCTGACGCGCAGGCATTTCTGCGAGTCAGTGCGTCGGCATGGGTTGGGGTCTTTGGTGCCGAGAATAATGTCTTTCCACTGGTTCATGCCGGCATTGGTGAACATCAGCGTGGGGTCGTCCTTGACTACGATGGGAGCCGAAGGAACGATGACGTGTCCTTTTGACTCAAAATACTTCAGGTATGAGTCGCGGATTTCGTTAGCTGTCATCATTTTGTGTGTCTATTTTTTGTTTTTTGTGATGTCTTCTTAATCATCTGCAAATTTAGGCAAAAATCCCGAATTATAGCCTCGTTCCTATAAAAAATAGGTGGGTTATTTTGTCAAGACGCTCGTTATAGCATGTTCAGGTGGATGCCGGATGGTTTCTTCTTTAGGGAAATCCTCGTTTGGAATATGGAATTTCCCCTTGCGGCCTTATGGAAAAGGCCATATCTTTGCAATAGATAAGCTGCACCTCAGCATA
>DJOV01000026.1 GCA_002437285.1 Prevotella sp. UBA6429
CGATAAAGGGTATATCGCAACACAATATACCCTTTATCGCAAAATTACCCCATGCAAATCGCGGCGCGACCGTCGAAAAACGTCATTTTCGCGTTCTATTTCAACTGAAATCCGTGACAAACTTTTGCACCAAAAAACAGGACAACTGATTCGTGGGATAAACTTTCGAGTAACCGAGAATAATACTTTCCGCCAGCTTGACCCTATCCACGCTGGCTGCCGCCCGTAAGCTTTGAGCCGACTGCACCTTATTATATATTGGCTTACATTCAAGCCCAACGCAAGGGCCCCATCACTCCAAATTCCGGAAGACTCGCAAATTATCCCTCTTGAGGTAGTGGCGGACCAAAAATTAGAATTTGGTTGTCATTAATGATTTGTTTTCAACTATTTGTTGTAACTTTGCACAAATTAGGCGAGAATGGGCACTCAGGTGCGAAATCAACAATGTTCAATTCGCGCGTTGCACACAGCAAGGCCTCCAATTGAGACGACCACTGATTGCCCAATGAGCATAGCCATTAATAGTAAATCAACAAATAACAAACAAAAATGGGATTATTAACAGGTAAGACAGCCATTATCACAGGTGCCGCACGCGGCATCGGTAAGGCTGTTGCTATGAAGTTCGCCTCAGAGGGCGCTAACATCGCATTCACTGATCTTGTGCTCAACGACGACATGGCCGCTGGCCTGGAGGCTACACGCAAAGAGATTGAGGCTCTCGGTGTCACCTGCCGTGCTTACGCAGGCAATGCTGCCGACTTCGAGGAGACCGACAAGGTCGTCAAGCAGATCCACGCCGATTTCGGGTCGGTGGACATCCTCGTCAACAACGCTGGCATCACCAAGGACGGCCTGATGCTCCGCATGAGCGAGGCACAGTGGGATGCCGTGCTGAACGTCAACTTGAAGTCTGCGTTCAACTTCATCCACGCTTGCTCACCCATCATGCTGCGCCAGCGCAGCGGCTCCATCATCAACATGGCTTCGGTCGTGGGTGTGCACGGCAATGCCGGACAGTGCAACTATGCAGCCTCTAAGGCTGGCATGATCGCCCTGGCCAAGTCTATTGCCCAGGAGCTCGGCCCCAAGGGCATCCGCGCCAACGCTGTGGCTCCTGGCTTCATCGAGACAGCCATGACCGCCCAGCTCCCTGAGGAGATCCGCAAGGACTGGATGAAGAAGATTCCTCTTCGCCGTGGCGGCAAGCCCGAGGACATCGCTGACGTCTGCTGCTTCCTCGCTTCTGACATGGCAAGTTATGTCAGTGGCCAGGTCATCCAGATAGATGGTGGCATGAACATGTAATTAGCGCGATAGCGTTTCAGATGCAGGTAGTTTACGAAGACAACCACATCATTATCGTTTACAAGGAGAGTGGCGAGATCGTCCAAGGCGACAAGACTGGCGACACGCCACTCTCCGAAACGGTAAAGGATTACATCAAGACGAAGTACAACAAGCCGGGCAATGTGTTTCTGGGTGTGGTGCATCGCCTGGACCGTCCTGTGGCAGGACTGGTCATCTTTGCCCGAACAAGCAAAGCCCTCACACGGCTCAACGCCATGTTTAAGAATGGCGACATACACAAGACATATTGGGCCATCACCAAGAATGTTCCACCAGCAGTTGAAGGAACGCTTGTCAACTGGCTGACACGCAACGAGAAACAGAACAAAAGTTACGCTTATGAGCGGGAGGTGCCAGGAGCCAAAAAGGCAGTGCTGTCCTATCGCGTCATCGGGCACACGGCCAACTACCAGTTGCTGGAGGTACACCTCATGACGGGTCGCCACCACCAGATACGATGCCAACTGGCACACATGGGATGCCCCATCAAGGGCGACCTCAAGTATGGTGCCAAGCGCAGTAATCCCGACGGTAGCATATCGCTGCTTTCACACGCAGTAGACTTTGAACACCCTGTTTCCCACGAGCGGATATGCCTCGTTTCACCCCTTCCCGACGATCACCTATGGCACGACATCGCTGAATCCGTGGGAAGTTAACTTTCTATCCTACACGCCATGAGCAAGACCCATAAGAGAATAGGTATTGTTTTGCTGACACCTCCGGTGTTGGTGGTCTTGCTTTTTGCGCTTTTTTATTTTCCCCCTTTCCAGAACTGGGCCGTCCGGCAGGTGTCGGCTTATGCCTCCAGGCAGATGGGCGTGGACATTCACGTGGGGCATGTCCACCTGGCATTTCCGCTTGACCTGTCGATGGAGGAGGTGCGTGTGCTTCAGCCCAACGACTCACTGAAAGGCGTCACCGACACCGTGGCCGACATCCGCTCACTGGTGGCCGACGTACGGTTGTGGCCCCTGTTGCAAAAGCAGGTGATGGTCGACGAACTGTCGTTTGAGCAGATGAAGGTCAACACGGCCAACCTGGTACACACGATGCGCTTCAAGGGCCAGATAGGCCAGCTGCGGCTGCAGGCCCATGGCATCGATCTCGCCAAGGAGCATGTCCATATTGACAACGCCCTTTTGGCCGATGCAAAGATTGACCTCGCACTGAGCGACACCGTGCCCGAGGACACCACACCCAGTCAAAACTTCTGGAAGATTGACCTTAGGCAACTGCGGTTGAGACAGATCGGCTTCACCCTCCACATGCCTGGCGACACGCTCTCCGTGAGCGCCACGTTTGGCGACACGCGGGCGGAGCAGGCCCATCTTGACCTGTACAGGAATCTATACACGGTCCGTCATCTCGACTGGCGAGATGGTGGCCTACAATACAGCCAGAACTTTGTACCAAAAGCTGAAGGTCTTGACTTTAACCATCTGTTGCTCAATCGGTTAAACATCAAGGCCGATAGCTTTTATTTCTGTGATTCAAAACTGAATGTCAAGATTCGGGCTTGCGACTTCCGTGAGAAGAGTGGGCTGCGCGTTGACAGTCTGCGTGGCGGTTTCGCGATGGACAGCACACACCTCGACCTGTCTGACCTGCGGTTGCGCACACCAGAGTCGGACCTCACAGTGGACTTCGGCATGGACCTCAACGCTTTCGACGAGAAACATCCGGGCAAACTCAATGCCACCGTCCACGGACATGTGGGCAAACAAGACATCTTGACCCTGGCGGGCAAGAATCTTCCGCGTGAGCTGGCCCGCCGTTGGCCCAGCTATCCGCTGGCCATCGATGCGGTGGTGCGCGGCAACATGCGCAAGATGCACCTGTCGGGGCTCCGTGTAGCTTTGCCCACGGCCTTCCGCATCAGCGCAGATGGCTTTGCGGCCAACCTCACCGCCCCTGACCTCCTGAAGGCTGACTTCACCCTCCGGGCGCGCACCTATGATCTCAGTTTCCTTACGGCGCTGCTTGACCGCGACATCATGCGGACCGTACATGTGCCACGGGGCATAGCCTTGGATGGCAAAATACAGGTTAACGGCAGCGATTACCGCACCCGTTTTGTGGCGTCGCAGGGTGGGGGCTCCCTGCGGGGCACAGCCCAGTTTGACGCTCGCCGCATGGCTTATGCCGCCCGCCTGGAGGCGGTCAGGCTGCCACTGCAGCATTTCCTCCCCAAGATGGGACTGCGCCCGTTCTCCGGCTCCCTGTCGGTCAAGGGTGAGGGCACGGACATTCTGTCGCCCAAGACCCGATTGCAAGCGGAAGCACACCTACGCCAGTTTGGTTACGGCAGCTACAATCTCGACAACCTGTCGGCGAGGGCATCCGCCCGCAACGGACGACTTCATGCCGACATCAACTCGCGCAACCCGCTCTTCCAAGGGCTCATCAACTTGGATGCGCTGGCCACGGGCCGACAGATGCGCGCCATGGTGTCGGGCGACTTGCATCATCTCGACCTCTACAACCTGCGCATTGCCGACAACCCACTCACCCTATCAGCCTGCGCCCACGTTGACTTAGCCACGGACCTCAAGCATTTTTATCTCGTGAGGGGCATGGTCAGCGATGTCACGGTGCGCGATGCGAAGACCTGTTACCGTCCAGACGATGTGCTGCTCGACGTGCTGACACGCGCCGACACGACCCACGCCGTGGTCGACTGCGGCGATTTCCACCTCGACATGGACGGCCGTGGTGGCTACGAGCAGTTGCTCAGGCGTTGCAACCGCTTCGTGGCCGAGGTGCAAGGTCAGCTGAAGAATCGTCATATCGACCAGGTCAGCTTGCGCAAGCGGCTCCCTGACGCCCGGCTATACCTGTCGTCGGGCAAGGACAACATGGTATGCAGATTCCTGAAGCGCTATGGCTATGAGCTCAACAATGTGTTTGTCAACATGACATCGTCACCCCTGACTGGGCTCAATGGTGACTTGAGCATCGACTCGCTGGTGCTCGACAGTTTCCAGATAGACACCGTCCGGTTGCACATCCAGTCGGACGAGAGCAACATGGCTTACTCGCTTCACGTGCAAAACGGGAAGCACAACCCTAAGTACATCTTCAACGCCTTTGTCGATGGAGGGCTCAACGAGCGAGGCACCTTTCTCAAGACACGCATCTATGACTGGAAAGACAGCCTGGGCGTGAGCCTCGCCCTGCAGGGATCCATGCAGCCCCATGGTGTCAGCTTGCACATCTATGGCGACGACCCCGTGCTCGGCTACAAGCGCTTTGCGGTCAATGACAGCAACTATGTCTATCTGGGTGATGACAGGCGCATCCGCGCAGACATGAGACTGCGTGCCAAGGACGGCATGGGCATACAGATCTACACCAACAATGAGAACACTGAGGCGCTGCAGGATGTGACCGTTAGCCTGCATCAGTTTGACATCGGAGATGCCTTGGCCATGATTCCCTTCACGCCCGATATGAGTGGCATTCTCGACGGCGACTTCCACCTTGTGCAGACACCTGAGGAACTGACGCTTTCCTCGACGGTAGATGTGGACAACCTCATCTACGAGGACTGTCCGATGGGCGACGTGGGAGCTGAGTTCACTTATCTGCCGAAGGCCGACGGTAGCCACTATGTCGACGGATTCCTTACACGTGAGGGCGAGGAGATCGCCTCCCTGAGTGGTTCCTACAAGTCGGAGGGTCCGGGCTATCTGGATGCCGCCTTGGGACTGGAACGACTGCCGCTCGACATGGCCAATGGCTTCATACCTGACCATATCATCGGACTCAGGGGTTACGCCGAGGGCAACCTGACGGTGAAGGGGGCGCTCAGCCAGCCCGATATCAATGGAGAGGTGATTCTCGACTCGGCCTACATCTACAGTGAACCTTATGGCGTGGAGATGCGTTGCGCCGACGATCCGCTGGCCGTCACAGGCAGCCACCTGGTGTTTGAAAACTATGACCTCTTTGCCAACAACGGGTCGCCGCTCACCATCCAGGGATCACTCGACTTCTCCAACACGAGCGACATGAACCTCGACTTGCGCATGCGGGCGGACAACTATCTGCTCATCGACGCGAGGGAGACGGCGCGCTCGGAGGCCTATGGCAAGGCTTATGTCAATTTCTACGGCATGATGCGAGGAGCGCTCGACAACCTCTCGATGCGCGGCAAGCTGGACGTGCTGGGTACCACCGACTTGAAGTACAATCTGAAAGACTCGCCCTTGTCCACCGACAACCAACTGGAGGGACTGGTTGAGTTTGCCAATCTCAATGACACCACCGCGGATGCCATCAGCCGTCCGCCGCTGACCGGCTTCAACATGGATCTCTCGGTCAGCATAGATGATGGCGCACACGTTGACTGTTACCTCAATGCCGACCATTCCAACTATGTCGATATCATCGGCGGCGGTGACTTGCGGTTGCAATACAATCCCGTGGATGAGATCGTGCTCCGCGGACGTTACACCATAGGCAGTGGTGAGATGAAGTATGCATTGCCCGTCATACCGCTCAAGACTTTCACCATACAGGATGGCAGTTACATCGAGTTCAAGGGCGACCCCATGAACCCGACGCTCAACATCACGGCCACCGAGACCACGAAGTCGACGGTCGGCGGGTCGTCGGGTGACGGACGCAGCGTGGAGTTCACGTGTGGCGTGGTGGTCACCAAGACGCTCAATGACATGGGACTGGAGTTCACCATCGACGCTCCGGAGGACATGACCATCCACAATCAGCTACAGTCTATGTCGAAGGAGGAACGCGGAAAACTTGCGGTGACCATGCTCACCACAGGCATGTATCTTGCTGACGGCAACACCAGCAACTTCACAATGAACTCCGCGCTCAGCGCGTTCCTCAACAGTCAGATCAACCAGATATCAGGCAAGGCCCTGCAGTCGCTGGATGTGAGCTTTGGTGTGGAAAACAGCTTCGGGAACAACGGTTCGCTCCACACGGACTACAATTTCAAGTTTGCCAAGCGGTTCTGGAACAATCGGCTCCGCATTGTCATCGGAGGCAAGCTCTCGACGGGCAGTGATGTGCAGATGCAGGATGAGACGTTCTTCGACAACGTGACCTTTGAGTATCGTCTCAGTCCCACGTCCAACAAATACCTGAACCTCTTCTATGAGCGCGACAGCTACGACTGGCTGGAGGGTAGCGTCAGCAAGTTTGGCGGCGGCTTCATGTGGAAACGCAAGGTTCGTCACTTCAAGGACTTGTTCCGGTTCAAGGATCCGCAAGAGGTCATCCCGCAGACACCGAAAGACTCCACTAAGACAGTAAAGAATTAAGCGAATGAAGACACACACACTGCTTCTCATCATTGTGATGACCGGCATGTTGGCGGCTTGCTCCACCACCAAGAACATTCCCGAGGGCGACCAGTTGTATACTGGACTGGAGACCACCCGGTACAAGACGCCTGAGAAAAGTGTCCACTATGCCGCCATTCAGGAAGAACTGGATGCGGCGTTGGCCACGGCACCCAATGGGGCCCTGTTTGGCAGCAGCAGCGTGCGCTCACCTTTCCAAGTGGGGCTGTGGGTGTGGAATGCCTTTGCCAATGACAGCACGGGCTTTGGCCGGTGGATGCTGAAATCGTTTGGGTCGAAGCCTGTGCTGATGAGCTGGGTCAACCCTGAGCTGCGCGCCTCTGTGGCGAAGGAGGTGTTGCGGGCCCATGGCTATTTTCATGGCAACGTGACTTACCAGGTCAAGACCATGCGCAACCCGAAGAAGGCTAAGATAGCTTATACGGTCGATGCCGGACATCTCTACACCATTGACTCATTGAGCTATGTGGGGTTCCCCGCTCAAGCCGACAGCATGATAAATGCCACCTTGGCTGATGCCAAAATCAAGGCGGGAGATCCCTTTGATGTCTCCACGCTCGATGGTGAGCGCGCTCGCCTCAGCAACCTTTTTCGCAATCATGGGTATTTCTATTGGCAACCTTCCTACGCCTCTTATCTCGCTGACACATTAAAGTCGCCGGGTAAGGTGCAGTTGCGCCTGCAGCAAATAGAGAACCTTCCCGAGAAAGCCAAGCGCCCATGGTATGTCGGCAATGTCAGCATCGACCTAAGGCAAAACTACATGGACGTGTTGACTGATACCATTCGCCGTGGTCACCTGTCCATTAACTTCCGCGGACGGAAACCCAAGCTTCGTGTGCCGGTCATCTTGCAAGGCATGAAGCTCAGGCCCCGCCACCTCTATAGCTACGACGATCACCAGCAGAGCGTGGCCAACGTGACCAGCACAGGCCTCTTCAGTCTGCTGGATTTCACGTTCACACCGCGTGACACGATGACGACCAGTGACACGCTTGACTTGCGTATCAATGCCATTCTCGACAAGCCCTATGATTTCTACGTGGAAGGAAACGTCATCGGAAAGACCAACAACCGCCTCGGGCCGGGCCTCGTCGTGGGTTTCACCAAGCGTAATGCCTTCCGAGGTGGCGAACTGCTCGACATCAATCTCAAGGGAAGCTACGAGTGGCAGACTGCCCATCAGGGCGAACACACATCGTCGAAGTTCAATAGCTATGAATATGGCATCGATGCTTCCGTGAAGTTTCCGCGGATGGTGGTTCCCTTTGTCGATTTTTTCCGCAATCGCCTGTCTCGCCACTATCGCCTTCGCCGCTTCTACGCAGTGCCGACGACCACGCTCAAGGTGTCGTCGGACATCATCAGCCGCGCCAACTATTTCAAGCGCCACATCGTGTCGGGCGAGTGGACTTATGGAGTACAGACGTCGGCCACCAGTCGCCACCAGTTTAGCCCTTTGGTTTTCTCCTACGAATACATGCGCAGTTCCACAGCGGCTTTCGACTCGGTGCTCAACGCCAACCCATACCTCTACTACACGATGCAGGACCAGTTTGTGCCCAAGATGCAATACACATACACCTACTCCAGCACATCCGACAAGCTCAACCCGATACGCTGGCAGACCACGGTGAGCGAGGCTGGCAACCTGCTGTCGCTCTGTTACATGGCCGCCGGCAAGAAGTGGGGCAAAGAGGGCAAGGAAATGTTCAACAATCCTTATGCGCAGTTTCTCAAGTTGGAGACCGACCTGGTGAAGACATGGCGGCTTGGTGAGCATAGCTCATTGGTAGGACACGCCAACTTAGGTGTCATCTGGGCTTTTGGCAACTCAAACACTGCCCCCTATACAGAACAGTTTTATGTGGGCGGAGCCAACAGCATACGCGCCTTCACGGTACGCTCCATCGGACCGGGACGCTACCATAATCCTGCATCGGCCGATATCTATTATCTCGACCAGACGGGTGACATCAAGTTTCAAGCCAATCTTGAGTATCGACCGAGATTGTTTGGAAACCTTTATGGCGCCCTCTTCCTCGATGCGGGCAATGTGTGGAGCATGCACGACGGACAGCGCGACGGAGTTAAGTTTGAGATGAAAAACGCCTTGAAGGATCTGGCGCTCGGCACGGGCGTGGGTATCCGTTACGACTTGGATTTCCTCGTCATCCGACTTGACTGGGGTATTGGCCTGCACGTCCCCTATAAGACCGGCTTCTACAACGTGGACAGTTTCAAGGACAGCCAAAGTTTGCATTTCGCCATCGGATACCCGTTCTGACACCACGGGCATGTTACGTTGTTTTCTGAAAATCCAACATGACAACAGCCTCTTTCGGCACAGATTTTGATTCACCAAAGTAAGATTGGTTAACAAATTACGTGGCACGCACGTCAATGAATAGAAAGGAATCGACATTAAATATTTAAAGAACGCATAGAAATGGATAAAAAAGAGACACCGGTCTTGCTGCTCACGGGTTACCTGGGCAGCGGAAAGACCACATTGCTTAACCGCATCTTGGCCAATGAGAAGGGCATTCGCTTTGCCGTAATTGTCAACGACATCGGCGAGGTGAACATCGACGCCAGCCTCATACAGCAAGGTGGCGTGGTGGGGCAGGGCGACGACAGCTTGGTGGCCCTGCAGAACGGTTGCATCTGTTGCACGCTGAAAATGGACTTGGTGAAGCAACTCAACGACTTGATCAACACCTGCCAGTTTGACTACATTGTCATTGAGGCCAGCGGCATTTGTGAGCCTGCGCCCATCGCGCAGACCATTTCCACCTATCCGCAGATGATAGCGCCGGAGGCACTCAAGCACGGAGTGGCGAGGCTTGATGCCATTGTCACCGTGGTCGATGCTTTGCGCATGCGGGATGAGTTTGGGCTGGGTGACCAACTCAAGGATGATCATGAGGAGGAAGACCTCGCAAGCCTGGTCATCCAGCAGATCGAGTTCTGCAACATCATCTTGCTCAACAAGGCTGACATGATTTCCAAGGAGGAACTGGCTCATCTGAAGGGCATCATCCATGAGATTCAGCCTAAGGCACAAATCTATGAGTGCAACTATGGTGACGTGGAGCTTGACAAGATTCTCAACACCCATTCCTTCAACTTCGAGAAGGTCGCCACGTCGGCACGATGGATTGAGGCCATGGAGGATGAGGACGACGAACTGGAGAATGAGGAGTCGGGCGAAGCATTGGAGTATGGCATCCAGACCTTCGTCTATTATCGCCGCCCGGCCATGAACCTTGCCAAGTTTGATGAGTTTGTGTCGACCAAGTGGCCGCGCAGCGTCATCCGCGCCAAGGGCATGTGCTACTTCCGCGATGAGCGCGACACCTGTTACCTCTTTGAGCAGAGCGGCAAGCAGTTCAACATTACCAATGCAGGCCAGTGGTACGCCACCATGCCTGCCGACGAACTGGAACAATTCCTTGAAAAGAATCCTGGTGCCAAGAAAGACTGGGATGAGAACTATGGCGACCGCATGCAGAAGATTGTCTTCATCGGGCAAAACATGGATCGCAAAGAGATTGAGGCGGAACTCGACAAGTGTCTCGAAGACTGATTACCAACAAGGCGGACGTAGCTTCCTTCCATAACGCGCCAAGGATTCCTTATGGGTGAAAGCGGACGTTGTCAATATCATAAGACACATATAGCGAGGCAGATACGGAGAGTGGTTACATCTTCGCATCTGCCTTTTTCGTTATCCACTGTTTTTTATATCGTTATGGTGGTAATTTATAGAATCCGCCTTATAGCTTTCCCTGCTCTCCGAGATAACTGTCCTTGAAGCCGAGGAAGTAGAGTATGCCGTCGATGCCCATGGTGTTGATGCTTTGCCGGGCGTTGGCCACCACGCGCGGCTTGGCGTGGAAGGCTATGCCCAGTCCGGCTTCGCTGATCATGGGCAGGTCGTTGGCACCGTCACCCACCGCGATGGTCTGCGCGAGGTTGACCTTTTCCACTTGGGCGATGAGCTTGAGGAGTTCCGCCTTACGGTGCCCATCCACGATTTCGCCCACATAGTTGCCTGTGAGCTTTCCGTTCTCGTCAATCTCCAGTTCATTGGCATAGACGTAGTCGATGCCGTATTTACGCTGCAAGTATTCTCCAAAATAAGTGAAGCCACCACTGAGGATGGCAATTTTGTAACCACAAGTCTTCAAGACGCTCATCAGCCTGTCGGTTCCCTCGGTGATGGGCAGTTGCTCGGCAATCTCCTTCATCACGCTGACGTCGAGGCCCTTGAGCAGCGCCACGCGCTCCTTGAAGCTCTCCTTGAAGTCGATTTCCCCACGCATGGCACGCGCGGTGATGGCTTTCACCTGATCGCCCACCCCGGCCCGCTGGGCCAGTTCGTCGATACACTCCGTCTGGATGAGCGTCGAGTCCATGTCGAAGCAAATCAGCCTTCTCATCCGTCGGTACATGTCATCGTGCTGGAACGAGAAGTCGACAGCCATTTCCTGCGACATACTCATCAGTTCGGTCTGCAGGGCAGCTCTGTCAGCGGGGTTTCCGCGAAGCGAGAACTCTATGCAAGCCCTCACGTTGCGTTCCGGTCGCTTGATGCTCATTCTGCCCGTCAAGCGTAGGATGGAATCGATGTTGAGCCCCTGTTCGGCAATGATTTTGGTCGTTGCGGCTATTTGCCGCGCCGAGAGCGAGCGCCCGATAACCGTCAGGATGTATCGGTTCTTCCCCTGTCGGTTGACCCAATTCTCGTACTCTTCATCGCTGATGGGCGAAAAACCGATGTTCACGCCCAGTTCTGTGGCCTTGAAGAGCAGTTCCTTCATCACCTGCCCCGAGTGGATTTCGTCGAGGCGCATCAAGATGCCGATCGACAATGTGGAGTGGATGTCAGCCTGTCCGATGTCGAGCACCTGCGCGCCATACTTGGCCAAGATGCTCATGACCGACGCCGTGAGACCCGGCCTGTCTTGTCCCGTGATACTGATTAATATCTGTTCCTCCTTATCTGCCAATTGTTCCATGTGTAGAAATCCTTCAATATTGCGGTGCAAAGGTAGTCTTTTTCTTCCTTATTTCGCCCACAATTCGAGAAAAACGCCACTTTTCCCCATGTCAATTCAGTTTTTCTATATAACTTTGCAGTATACATATATTATTTATCCAGAAAACAGAAGAACAGAAAATGCACCACTTGATAAGCGTCTTCCTGCCCTGCGGGGCGCAGGAGGAAACCGAGCGCAACCGCCAGTGTCTCGAACAAGACATCGTGGCCGACGTGACATTCGTTTCGACCGGCATGACCGAGAGTGCCACCTGGCGCGCCATCGCCACCCAAGCCACTGCCCCCTACACCCTCGTTTACCTCAACCGCCAATTCATACAGTTGGGCTATCTGGCCCTGGAGCGCATGATCACTGTGGCCGAGATGACAGGCGCTGGCCTGCTCTACGCCGACCACTATAAGATGACTTCGGACGGACATCGCGTCGAGGCACCCACCATAGACTACCAGCAGGGCGGTTTGCGCGACGACTTCAACTTCGGAAGTGTGGTGCTCTTGCGCACGGATGTCTTGCGGCAGACCGCCCAACAGATGACGACTGATTACCATGCGGCCGGTTTCTATGACTTCCGCCTGAGGCTCTCGCAACGCCACACCCTCGTCCACATCAACGAATACCTCTACTCCGAGGTGGAGCTCGATACCCGCAAGACCGGCGAACGGCTCTTCGACTATGTGGATCCGAAGAACCGCGACTCGCAGATAGAGATGGAGCGCGCCTGCACCGAGCACCTGAAGGCCGTGGGAGCCTACCTCGCCCCCGGCGACATCCGGCCGACATGCGTCGACGAGGGCTCGTTCCCCGTTGAGGCCAGCATCATGATTCCCGTGCGCAATCGCATCCGGACCATCAAGGATGCCCTCGAGAGCGCCCTCAGCCAAAAGACCGACTTTGCCTATAATGTCTTTGTCGTAGAGAATGGCCCCGAGTGTCACTCCACCGACGGCACCACCGAGCTGGTGGCCGAGATGGCCCAGAAGGATGCGCGCATCATCCACCTCGTGACCGACCGCCGCGACCTCTGCGTGGGAGGCAGTTGGAACCTGGCGGCCCACGACGCCCGTTGCGGACGCTTCATCGCCCAGCTCGACTCCGACGATGTCTACGCTGACGAGCACACGCTGCAGAAGATTGTCGATGCCTTCCACGCCCAACAGTGCGCCATGCTCATCGGCGCCTACACGCTGACCGACATCCACCTCAACATCCTGCCTCCGGGTGTGATCGCCCATAAGGAATGGACACCCGAAAACGGTCGCAACAACGCCTTGCGCATCAACGGCCTGGGTGCGCCGCGCTCGTTCTTCACGCCCGTGTTGCGCGAGATCAACCTGCCCAACGTCAACTACGGCGAGGACTACGCCTTGGGCCTGGCCATCAGCCGCGACTACGCCATCGGCCGCATCTATGAGCCACTCTACGACTGCCGTCGCTGGGACGACAACTCTGACGGCAACCTGAGCATCGAGAAGGAAAACCGCAACAACATCTATAAGGATCGCATGCGCACATGGGAGCTCATGGCGCGCATCGCCAAGAACCGCAAACAACAAGCATGATGAGACTGCGCAACACATCGCCTTGGGCTTGGATACCCACTCTCTACTTTGCCGAGGGACTGCCCAACGTGCTGGTGACCGTGGTCTCCGTGACCATGTACATGCAGATGGGACTGACCGACACGGAGATAGGCCTCTACACCGGTTGGCTCCAGTTGCCGTGGGTGCTCAAGTTCATTTGGAGCCCCTTTGTCGACCTTTACCGCACCAAGCGTTGGTGGGTGACACTCATGCAGGTGCTCCTCGGCGCCTCGTTGGCTGGCATTGCTTTTTCGCTCAACACCGCCCTGTGGTTTCAGGGCACGATGTGTTGTCTCTTCCTCATGGCTTTTCTCAGTGCCACGCACGATGTGGCAGCCGACGGCTATTACATGCTTGAGCTCGACGAGCACCAGCAGAGTCTCTTTGTGGGCATCCGCAACACGTTTTACCGCATCGCTGTCATCTTCGGACAGGGCGTGCTCATCTCCCTTGCGGGGCTGTTGCAACGCTACGTGAGCGACGACAAGGCCTTCACCTGGAGCCTCATCTTCTATGGACTGGCGGCACTGTTCATCATGCTCTGGCTGTGGCACGGTTACGTATTGCCCCACGCCCAGGCCGACGCCGACCGTCCGTCGAGCGCCGGCGAAGTGTGGCAGGGGCTCAAGGACACGCTCGTGAGCTTTGTCACCAAGGTGCCCTGGCGCTCGTTCGTCTTCGTCCTCCTTTTCCTCTTGTTCTATCGCTTCCCCGAGGCGTTGCTGAGCAAGATGACCGCCACCTTCCTCCAGCGGCCCGCCAGTGAGGGCGGCCTGGGCCTGACGCCCATCGAGTTTGGCGTGGCCAATGGCACGGTGGGGCTCATCGGCCTCCTTGGCGGCGGCATCGTAGGTGGATGGCTCGCCTCGCGCGATGGTCTGAAGCGTTGGTTGTGGCCGTTTGTCTGCGCCATCACCCTGCCCGACCTGGTCTATGTCTACATGAGCTACGCCCTGCCGTCCAACCTTGTGCTCATCAGCGCGTGCCTCTTTGTGGAGCAGTTTGGCTACGGCCTGGGCTTCACGGCGCTCACCCTCTACATGCTCTATTACTCACAGGGACGCTACAAGACCTCCCACTATGCGCTCTGCACTGCCATCAGCTTCTTGGGACTGATGCTGCCGGGCATGGCCAGTGGTTGGCTCAAGGACCTGTTAGGCTACCAGCATTTCTTTGTCGCCGTGATGGTGTTCTGCGTCATCACGTTCGCCGTGACAGCGTTCATCAAGCTCGACCCGGCCTTTGGCAAGAAGGAATAGGCCGCACACGGGGCACAGCAACCCATAACAGAAACATACAACAAAAAGCAAAGATTAATCATGATATTGATAGCAGACAGCGGTTCGACCAAGACCGACTGGGCGCTGGTGGACAATCACCACGCCGTCAGAGAGATCAAGACCAGGGGGCTCAATCCCTTCCAGGTGAGTGAAGAAGAGATAACTGAAGAGATCCGTTCGGAGCTGTTGCCTCACCTGCCGACGAGCATTGTCGACGCTGTCCACTTCTACGGTGCGGGCTGCACGCCCGAGAAGCAACCCCTTGTGGAGCAGGCGCTGCGATCCGCGCTCACGGTCAACGGCACGTGCACCGTGGCATCCGACATGCTGGGGGCAGCCATCGCCGTCTGCGGTCATGAGCCCGGCATCGCCTGCATCCTCGGCACCGGCAGTAACTCGTGTGCCTACGATGGTGAGCGCATCGTGAAAAATGTGTCGCCCCTGGGCTTCATCCTGGGCGACGAGGGCAGCGGCGCCTCGATGGGCAAGTATCTTCTGGGCAACATCCTGAAGCGCCAATGGCCAGAGGGCATCATCCGACGGTTTGACGAGAAGTACGGGCTGACCGCCGCCGACATCATCGAGCGTGTCTATCGCCAGCCTCGTCCCAACACGTTCCTGGCCTCGTTCATGCCCTTCCTCGAGGAAAATCTCCAGGAGCCTGTCGTCTACGGATTTGTGAAAGACAACTTCCGTTCCTTCCTGCGCCGCAACGTGCGGCAATATGACGGCTGGGACCGCTTGCCCATCGGTTTCAATGGCAGCATCGCCCAGATCTATCGCAAGCCGCTGGAAGAGGCGTTAGCCGAGGAGGGCATGCGCCTCGGACGCATCGTCAAGGCACCCATGGAGGGACTGGTGAGGTGGCTCTGACCCTACATGCCCTCCATCGCAACGTGGAAGTGGCTTGTCGGAAATGAGAAAAAGCGATATTCTTAACTTGCTGTCAGTAAGCATGCTATAAGAATATCGCTTTTGTTTATCTTCAAGTTCGACCCCTCTTTCATCACCTTTCATGCCTGATTGAGGCTCCGTTGCTGACGAGCATTGGCTCAACCTGTCAACAACGTCATTTTCCAGTCGCTTGAGGCAACGTTTATTTCTGTTTTTCCTCAAGGGGGAACAGGCCGTAGAGACTGGCGTCTATGAGGTCGGTCACCTTGCGGAAGTCTTCGGGCGTGTCCTCAAAACTGAGCTTGTCGCCATCGATGATGATCAGTTCGCCCTTGTAGTCCTTGATCCATTCCTCGTAGCGCTGCTGCAATCCTGTCAGGTAGTCGATGCGGATGCTCTTCTCAAAGGAGCGTCCGCGCTTCTCGATGTGCTTCACCAGGGTGGGTATGGAACTGCGGATATAGATCATGAGCTGCGGCAATTTCACCAGCGACATCATCAGGTCGAACAGGTCGGAGTAGTTTTCGAAGTCGCGGTCGCTCATGTACCCCTGGTCGTGCAGGTTGGGAGCGAATATCTTGGCATCCTCAAAGATGGTACGGTCCTGGATGATGGCCTCTTTGCTTTGTGAAATCTCCACCACCTCCTTAAACCGCTTGTTGAGGAAGTAAACCTGCAGATTGAAGCTCCAGCGGCTCATGTCATGGTAGAAGTCGTCAAGATAAGGATTGTTGTCGACGGGCTCAAAACGTGGAATCCAGCCATATCTTTTTGCCAACATCTTGGTCAGCGTTGTCTTGCCGCTGCCAATGTTTCCTGCGATAGCTATGTGCATAATATCTGGTTGTTATCTGATTTGCTTAAACAATGTGTTTTCCTTGCCCTCAATCTCCACGAGTTGCTCGTCAATTCTCTTCACGATATAGGCAAAATCGGAGCGTGAGTGCTGAAAGTCAAGATTGTCGACCTCGATGGTCAGCGTTCGTCCCGGATACTGGTGGAACACGAAGTCGTCATACCGGTCATTGAGATTCTTCAGGTAGTTGAGCTGCATGTTCTGCTCATAGTCACGCCCGCGCTGATGGATGTTGTCCACCAGGTGGGGCACCGACGAGCGCAGGTAAATCAAGAGGTCAGGCTTTCTGGCCACCATCATCATCGACTCAAACAACCCCATGTAGGTATCGAAGTCGCGGTCGCTCATGTTTCCCATGTCATGGTTGTTGGCGGCGAAGATGTAAACGCCCTCATAGATGGAACGGTCTTGCACGACCGCCTCCTTCTCATGGTTGATTTTCAAGAGATCCTTGAAACGCTCCTTGAGGAAGAACACCTCCAGGTTGAGCGACCAGCGCTTCATGTCCTTATAATAATCGGAGAGATAGGGATTGTCGGTCACCTGCTCCTTGCGTGGTGTCCACCCGTAATGTCGCGCCAGGAGATGGGTGAGGGTCGTCTTTCCCGCTCCGATGTTTCCTGCAATAACGATATGCACTTGTAACGAATAAGTTGATTATTGATTGAAGTTTGTGTTCACCCCCGACGTGCTTAGGCCGTCTGCCGCTTGGCGATGGGCATCGGAACCACGAGGCGTAGCGCCTTGGGCAGAAGCGTGAAAGCAGTCAACCGCGGTGCAACGCCAAGTTGTAGTTGTAATACTTCTTGTCGCCCGTGATGTCCTTGACCACCTCCAGGAACGGCGGGAAGTTGACATTCTCCTTGTCGGTGATGCCCTTGGTTTCCAGGATGACCAGCCCTTCGAGCTGCCTCTCATAGGTGTCGAGCTCAAAGTATTGCCCCATCCAGATGAAGCTCTTGCGGTGCTTGCGTATGGTCTGCCGGTAAGGGTCGGCCTGCAGGAGCATGCTCTCGTAAAGGGCATTGCTCACCTGGCGCTCGGTCTCCACCTGCTGGTTGGCTCCCAGCGACTTCTTGGACGTGTGAACATTCACGACATTGCCGTTGGCCCACTCCCGCTTGCGCAGGCGCACCTCTGTGTCGGGATCCGAGACCAGGTAGGTCTGCGTGATGTGCGAGGTGGTGGTGGACGGAACGTCGCCCGTCACCCTCACGATATACTTGCGCTCCTCGGTGATGGGTTGCGGCAAGCCGAGCACGGCCGAAATCTCCTTGAGCACGCGGTTGATCTTGGCGTTGAAGTCCTGGTGGTTGTTGATGACACGCACATGGGGATGCTCGCTCCAGGCGTTGATGACCTTTTTGTCAAGTGTGCGTGCCAGTTCCAGTCCTTCCGTGCGTTCCTTGTTGTTGCTCGTCGTATAGAACTCCTCGGCCCCGTCGGCAGCTGACACCAGGTGGAGAACGGCATCATAGCGGCTGCGTAGCGCCGAACTGTCGGTTCCAGCGAGGTGTGTGATCTCATCCCACATCTCGCCAGTCATGTAGGCGGATATGTCCATGGCTCCCCGGTCACACACGATGACCGCCGGCTCATCTACCTGCTCGGCTATCTTGGTGAACTTGTCCTCCAGGGCCAACTGCATCTCGAGGGTGGCTTTCTCACTCTCATAGAAAAAGTTGCGATTCTTCGTGAGATAGTCCACTCCCGCTTGCGCGAAGAGGGTCGGCACCTCCGGGATGGTAAACACCTTGAAGCCCATGCTGGAAAAGTGGTCTATGATTTTCACCAGAGCCGTCGTCTTTCCTGCGCACGGGCCTCCCGTCAGCACGATTTTCTTGATATCCTTCATGTATCTATGGTCTTCTATTTGCATTTGTCATACCATTCCTTGAGCGCCATCTTCGGTGTTCCCCTCTTGACGATGGTGTCCAGGTCGTAACGCGCGTCGTCCTTGCGCTTCAGTTTGATGCGCAGGTCGGCCCTGTTCAACAAGTAGTCCTCGTTGTCTGGGTCACGGCGCAACGCTTCTGAGTAGTCGTATTCGGCCAGTTCCAACTGTCCTCGCTCACTTTCCATGCCGGCTCTTGCCGCCCAAGCGACGGCTGAGTCAGGGAAGGCGGTCACGAGACGGTTGATGCCGTCCATCGCCTCGGTGAAGTGCTTGTCTTTCTGGTTGACAAGTGCCAGTCCCAACTGCGCCTCGAAGTTGCCGGGCACTATGCCCAGCAGGGCCTCATAGTCAATCCTCGCAAACTTGTAGCGGAGCAACCGGTCGTTGGCATAAGCCCGGTAGAACAGTGCCGCCACATTCGTGGGATCGATGCGTAGCACCTTGTCATATTCGTCTTTCGCATACTGCCATTGCTCCAGCTGCAGGTTCCAGGAAGCCTTTCGGAGCATGAGGTCCACCGAGTCAGGATGGTAGGCGAGTGTCTCGATGGCCTGTCGCAGACTGTCGCGCATGCTCTCGCGCGACATGCCGTCACGAGCCAGGCCTTGCGCCGAAGCCGACAGTGTGGCCGCCAACCACAACGGCAGCAGGGCGGCACACTTGCTAAGCATATGCTGTATCATCCAATAAGCCTGTTTGTTCTTTTCCTCAACGATGGATTTCCGCTGGCTCATTCGGCCATCTTCTGTCCGTTATAGTCGGCAAAAGCCTTGTCGAAAGCCTGCAACTGCGCATCGCTCCATCCCTTGCCTGCGAGCACCTTGCGCAGTCCTTTGTAGTATTTTGAAACCTTTCTCTTGAGCGACTTCTTGCCTTTGGCCTTGGCGTAGATGTTGTCAAGGTCAGTCTGCACCTGTGGCATCAGTTCGTTGAGCGAGGCCTGGTCGCTGTCCTGCGGTGCCGTGGTGGCCGGTGACGTGGCCACGGGTGCCTCCGAAGAAGTGTTGCTGGCGGCAGCCGTGCTGTCCACCTGCTCCGTGGCTTGTGCCGTCTCGTTATCCGTCTGTTGGCTCTGCTGGCGGAAAATCCACACTGCTGCCACGATGACCAGCACCACGATGAGCGCTACGATGCCCATGGCCGCACGGTTGGGGCCCATGGCGCGCTGCAGGTCCTCAGCGGCCTCCTCCCGATAGTCGGCGCGAGAGCGCTTCTGGTGATTGAAGTCGGAGAGGAAAGCGTCGATGTCGGCATAACGCTCGCTGCGGCCGAAACTGCAGCAACAGCTGATGACCGACTGGTAGGAAAGGGGCATGTTGAGACACTTCACCACCTGTCCCAAGGAGAAGATGTCGGCTCGGGCGTCGAGCGTGACAGTGCCGTCCTTGGCCTCGGGGGCGATGAAGCGCAAGGTCTCGATGGGTTGCTTCAAGCCATCGGCGTAACGCTGGCGGAAATTGAGTATCTTTACCGTGTCGTCCTTGGTCGTCACAAAGATCACGGCGGGGGTGAGTGCGGCGTGGATATGGCCATGCACGTGCAGGTAGTCGAGCGCCTCGGCTATTTGCGTGACGATGCTTTTCTTCTCCTCCTCCGTGTGAGACTCTGCGGCATAGTCGGCCAGCGAACGGCCCTCTTCCCATTCCATCAGGATGCTCGGCCCCATATCTTCCGTCTCTTCCAATGCTTCATACTTCAGGATGTTGGGGTGGTCGATATCCTTGTTCTTGGCAAATTCCGTGTCCAGGACTTTCTTATACTGGGGCCTGTTGCGATAAGCGGGCTTGATGCAAACAGCAAGCCTTTCACGGTTTGCCTCCTTCAGCACCTGCAAGTCATAGATGCCAAAAGACTTTAAGCTTTTCATTTCCGTCATGTTATTACCTTAATATAATGCGAATGAATGTTCATAAACCATGTTTGTCTCAGCGGCTTCTCAGTTGCCAGAAGGCCACCGCCGCCGCTGCTCCCACGTTGAGCGAGTCTACCCCATAAGCCATGGGGATTTTCACCACATAGTCTGCCGATGCAATGGCCTCTTTCGGCAATCCGTCACCCTCGGTGCCCATCACGATGGCCAGGCGCGGCTCCGCCATGAGCGTGGGGTCGTCAAGATCCGTGGAGTGGGGGGCCAAGGCCATGGCCACTGTCTTGAAGCCTATGGTGCTGAGCCACGAGAAGGGCTCGTCGAGCCAGGTCCACGGCACGAGAAACACCGTCCCCATCGACACCCTGACGGCCCTTCGGTTGAGCGGGTCACAACTGTCGCGCGTGAGCAGCACCGCATCTATGCCCAGCGCCGCGGCCGAGCGGAAGATGGATCCGATATTGGTGGTGTCGCATACGCCTTGTATCACGGCCACACGGCGCTTGCCCTGACAGAGGGCTTCCGCCGAGGGCATCACCTTGCGACGCATGGCACAGAGCACGCCACGCGTCAACTTGTATCCAGTCAGACGGGTGAGCAACTCGCGCTCGCCCGTGTAGACGGGTATGTCGCCCGCCTCACGGAGGATGTCGGCAGCGTCTCCCTCGATGTGTTTTGCCTCACAGAGCATCGACAGCGGTTCATAGCCGGCCGACATGGCCACACGGATTACCTTGGGACTCTCTGCTATAAACAGTCCTTCAGCCGAAACAGGTTCGTGGCGCAACTGATGGTCGGTGAGCTTGCTGTAGACCTCCACTCCCGGTTCATCCAGCGAATGGATCGTAATGACTGGCATATCAGAATCAGCCTTCTATGGATTAGTTGCCGTTGACGCGGTTGCCTTGTGTGTCGATATAGAAGGTTTCCTTGCCTTGCTTCACCTCCATGGTGCCGCTTGAGATGCTGCCGATCTCGTCATAGACAGGCTTCACCACTTCCTTGCCGCCCTTGTCGACCAGGCCATACTTCTCACCGACCTTCACGAGGGCGAGGTTGGGATAGTGCTCGTCGTAGTTGGACTCAATGGCGTCATACTTGATCGGGCAGATCACGGTGCCTTTCACGTCCACGATGCCATACTTCTTGCCGTCGCCCACGATGGCATAACCGCCCCTGAACTGGCGCACCTCGGCAAACTTGCCGCTCCTGCGCAACTTGTCGGCTTGTGCGACGTAGTCGATGTCGCCATTCTTATAATAGACGTCCGGCTCGTTGTTGGGCTTCAGCAACAGGTATCCGGCGACCAGCACGACGATAATCACCGCACCCAGGATGATGTTGCGTTTCAACTTCCGTTTATATTCACGCTCAGCAGCCTCGTTGGCCGCGATCTCAGCCTCCATCTCTTGGCGGCGAGCCTCTTGTTCTTCTTGTGTCATCTTTTTGTCTTTTAAGTGATGATTGCCGGGCAAAGTTAGTAAATTAATGCTAATTGTGCAAAAGAATGAGAATAATTATAACGAGAATGTTATCAAGCAGCAAAAAAGGCTCCGTATCGTTTTGTGTGGCACATGATTTTTCCTACTTTTGCAACACACAAAGTCATACAACATGTCCATCAGTGCAGACAGCGTAGCCTCGGCTTACGCCTTTTTCCATCAGAAGTGGCGCATCTACGACCATTCTACCATTCCCACGCAGCGTGACGATATCGAATACGCCATCAGTTCGTATGCCAGTTCGATGGATCGTCAACTTTATGATTTCCTGTCGGAAGGACACCCAGACTTCCTCATGACACACACGCGTTTTAGGAATGACATGAAGTCAGCGCTCGATTCCTTGCAGAAGTTGTTGTGATGCGGAAGGCAAGGAATAGGAAAGTTAGTTGGCATAACATCTATTTATCATAACCACCGTTATGGAAATGGCGTTTATCCCACAATAGGTCGGCTCATCAAGAAAGCGGACAATATATATAAAAAAA
>DJOV01000102.1 GCA_002437285.1 Prevotella sp. UBA6429
ATCGCAACACAATATACCCTTTATCGCAAAGTTACCCCACGCAAATCGCGGCGCGACCGACAAAAAACGCCATTTTCGCGTTCTATTTCATCCGTTCTCCGTGACAAACTTTTGCACTAAAAATCATGACAAATGGAAGAGGTGTCGAGAACAAGAAGGGCACATGGCGGATCGGTAGTCATGATGGCCCCTACCCTTCACAGATGGCAAAATGTCGTTTGCACAACATGATGAAATCATCATTTTTTGCTTTAGTGGAGCTATTTTTTATGAAATCAGAGGACCTGCTCTACCTCATAGGTTTTGCCTGCCTTTGTGCGGAGGTCGTACTCATAGACGTGGCGCACCGCAAGGGACTTGAAGTCCTTGAGTTCGCTGGAACGCAAAGGCGCTTTCACCTGTGCTGGCGCATAGAGTGCGTTGGGACAGTCGCCCTTGGCCGTCCGCAGGCCCTTGCCCTTGAGAGGCACATACGAGCGCAGGCGCAACACACCGCCGTGAGATGAACGAATGGTGGCCGTGGTGACCTGCCCGCGAGTCCAAGTCATGTCGACCTCAAAGCCGCCACGGGCGCGCAGCCCCTTCACCGATCCTTGTGGCCATGCCGTGGGCAAGGCGGGCAACAGGTGCACCGCACCGTCGTGGCTCTGGAGCAACATCTCGGCCACACCGGCAGCACAACCGAAATTGCCGTCTATCTGGAAGGGCGGATGGGCGTCGAAGAGGTTGGGATACATGCGGCCGTTGGGATACTGGCCTTGGTGGGCATCGTCAGGCAAGAGCTGCAGCAGGTTGCTCAGGATGCGGTAGGCGTGGTCGCCGTCCTGCATGCGCGCCCAGAAGTTGACCTTCCACGCCAAGCTCCAGCCGGTGGCCCTGTCGCCGCGCTCGGTCAGGGTGGTCTTGGCGGCGGTGAAGAGGTCGGGGTGCGCGTAGGGTGAAATCTGGTTGGAGGGATAGAGCCCGTAGAGGTGGGAGATGTGCCGGTGTTCATCGTGTGGGTTGTCCGCATCGTCGAGCCACTCCTGCAGCTGGCCATACCTGCCAATCTGCATGGGAGGCAACTGGGCCAAAGCCCGCGAGATGGAGTCTTGCAGGGACGGGTCTCGACCCAATATGCGGGCCGCGCGCAACGTGCTGCTCAGGGCGTCAAACACGATCTGGTTGTCCATCGTGCTACCGGCCGTGACGGGTGACTGCTTGCCCATGGGAGCATGTTCGGGCGACACGGAGGGGCAGACGACAAGCCAGCCCTTCGTGGGATGGGGCACCAGGAAAGAGAGATAGAACTGCGCCGTGCCTTTGAGGGCGTCATAGTGACGGGCGAGAAACGTTCGGTCGCCGGTGAAGAGATAGTGCTGCCATAGGTGGGTGGCCAACCAGGCTCCGCCACTGGGATACATGCCCCAATAGGCGCCGTCGACGATGCCGGTGGTGCGCCAGATGTCGGTGTTGTGATGGGCCACCCACCCCTGACTGCCATACATGACGCGCGCCGTGGCTTGCCCGGTCGTGCTCAGGTCCTCGATGAGGTCGAAGAGGGGCTCCTCACACTCCTCGAGGTTGCCCACATTGGCTATCCAGTAGTTCATCTCGGTGTTGATGTTGATGGTGTATTTGCTGTCCCACGCCGCATTGGACTCCTTGTTCCACACGCCTTGCAGGTTGGCGGGTTGTCCGCCGGGCTGCGATGAGGAGATGAGCAGGTAACGCCCATACTGGAAGAGCAGGGCGATGAGGTCTTGGTCCTGGTTGGCGGCGAAATGGACCAGGCGCTGGTCGGTGGGCAGCGACGAGCAGGGGGTGGTGGGCAGGCATAGTGACACGCGGGCGTACTGTTCACGGTATTTCGCCACGTGGTCAGCGAGCAAGCGATCATAGCCCGCCGTGGTCACGCCACTCAACGAGGCCAGGTTGCGTGCCGTGGCGTCGCCGTCGACACGATGGTAGTTCACGAAGTTGGTGGCGGCCACGATGTAGATGTACGCCACGGTGGCATCTGTCACCAGTAGGGAGTCGTGTCGAGTCACGACACGGCCGTCGCTCTTGGCCACGATGCGCATCTCGGCGTTGAGACCGGCCTCGATGCCTTCCTGCGCCTCGCCCCGCACGCGCACCACCAGCGAACTGTCATTCATCTCATGGGTGGCCTGCAGGGGTGCGCGGTGTGACACGGCAAAGTTGAGCTTTTGATTGCCCTCTGCCTCCAGTCGCACGATGATGGCATTGTGGCTCATCGACGCGAAGGCTGTGCGGCGATAAGCGGTGCCGGCGCAGTCATAGCGGGTGTGGGCGACGGCACTGTCAAGGCAGAGATCGCGGCGGTAGGCGGTGGCGTGGGCTGTGTTGCCCGACCGGTAATCGAAGAAGATGCTGCCCAGTGTCAGGTAGCGCATGCCGTGCGGTCCTTTCACAAAGTGCCGGTTGATGAGTTGCTCGGCCTCGCTCTCCCGTCCGTCGAAGATGAGCCCACGCACCTGGCTGAGTTGTCCGGCAGAGAGCGTGGGATGGTTGGTATGGGGGCGGCCCGCCCAGAAGGTCCCCTCGTTGAGTTGTATCTCGTCGCGCCCTATGCCGCCATAGAGCATGGCTCCGAGATGGGAGTTGCCGATGGGCAGTGCCTCCCACCACGTGGCGGCGGGTTTGTCATACCACAGGTGTCGGCCGGCTGCGGCGCTTTGCGCCAGGCTCGGGGTGGACACGGTTGCCAAAAGCGACAGTAGGCTGGCCGCCAACATCTTTCGAATCATAGGTTTATGCATGGTCACGGTAGTGATGAGGTTTGTCTTGTTAGGTCTCAGCAGGTGCTTTCCGCTGTTTGCCTACAAAATTATCGTTTTTATCCCCACCCCACTTTGCTCCATGTCTCCTTCTTGTTTCGCAATGACACAAAACTTGTTTTACATGCAAATCTCGCAAGAACTCCTGCGCTCGTAATTCCGCAAGAGCACACTGCGGGTGCGCAACAGAAAACGAGAATATGGGTAAAAATATCCGTAATTTTGTTACGCTATGTCTTGAAGATAAAGCGTAACTTTGCAGCTGTAATTTAGCGCTTGCGAAGCGCAACACATGAAGTAACGCTATGAAGAGACTATTAATTTTATTGGCAATAATTATGGCAACAATGAATCCATCCATGGCAGCCAACACACTGTCAGATCGCCAGTTGCACCTCGCCACCTTGGCAAGTCTCGAAGCCCTGGGTGACCTCAACCGGCTGGCACCGGCCATCAACGCAGCACTTGATGGTGGAGTGACCGTCAACGAAATCAAGGAGGCTTTCTCCCAACTTTACGCCTACACGGGCTTCCCGCGCTCGCTCAATGCGCTGGGCACCTTGTCAAAGGTGCTCGACGCTCGCAAGGCGGAGGGAAAGAAGGACTGTGAGGGCAAGGAATGGCAACGCCCGAAGGTTTGGGACGATGCGGGGCTGGCGCTCAAGATGGGTACCGAGACACAGACCAAGCTGAGCGGCAAGCCTTTCAATTATGACTTCTGCCCACAGGATGATTATTACCTCAAGGCTCACCTCTTCGGCGACATCTTTGCCAGCGACCAGCTATCGGCCAGTGACCGTGAGATTGTGACCGTGGCTGCCTTGGCCTCCCTGAAGGGGGTGGCCCCGCAACTGGCTGCACACCAAAGGGGAGCCGTCAACATGGGCAACACGCAGGAGCAGGTGGATGAGCTGATGGAATATCTCAGCGACAAGGGCTTGTCACAGTGCGACAATGCAGCAGACGCCTCAGCTGGGGCTTGGCCTAAGGGCAACCCGAACACTGCCTACGCCAAGTATTTCATCGGCAACAGCCACTTGGCCCAGATCACCCCAAAGAACTTGAAGGAAGGTGAGCAGACCGTCCTGCCGATGTCCAACGTCACCTTTGAACCTGGATGCCGCAACAACTGGCACATCCACCATGGTGCCCGTCAGATTCTCATCTGTGTGTCGGGCAAGGGATGGTATCAGGAGTGGGGCAAGCCTGCCATCGCCCTCAACCCTGGAGATGTAATCGATATTCCGGAGGGCGTCAAGCATTGGCACGGCGCACAGAAGGACAGCTGGTTCCAGCACATCGCCACCCACGTGGCAGTGGAGAACTCCAAGCCAGGCTCGGAACCCAACGAATGGCTGGAACCTGTAACGGATGAGGAATACAACCAGTTGTAAAAGAAACAACAAGTAAACTAAAGGTGGTAATTTATAGAGCCCACCTAAAATGATTGCCAGTGCTTGGGCGAACGCAGAGGCCCATCTTGTATTGGCGACAATCCTGGTGTAACATCAAACAACCATGGGGCAAGCCCATGGTATCAATCGAGAAGGCCGTGGCTGCTCAGGTGCAACCACGGCCTTCGGTCATGTGTGTCGGCAAGACCGCCATGGACGGTCAGCTCTTAATTTAGTCTTCCTCATCCCAGACGGAGGGGATGGTAGTGGCAGGCTCGTCGTCTGTCTCCTCGTCAAAGAAGGGTTTGGCGAGCTGGTCGCTGCCGCTATACTGGTTGTTGAGCGAGGGATCGGATGCAGCCATCAGCTCCTCGACCTCCAAATGCTGAACCTTGATGTTGGGTTGGATATACTTTTTCATACGAATGATCCTTTCTGTTTTTGAGTGTTATGGATTGTAATCTCACGAAGTGTTACTTCACGTACTTCTTGCCATTCTGTATGACAATGCCCTTATATGTCTTGCTCACGCGCTGGCCAGCGAGGTTGTAGACCGGAGCATTGGCGCGCGTCTTGTCGCTTGTTAGCGCCTGGATGCCCGTGGCGTCACCACCGAAGATAAAGGCCTTGGCGTTGGCGGCATTCTCCTTGCTCACCTTCAGATAGGCCTTGTGGGCACCGTTGGTGAAGGATGCGCCGTTCTCTGCGCCCCAATAGAAGCCTACATTCTTACCATTGCTATCAAGCGAAAGTTTGTAGAAGTAATAAGTGTCATCGTTGTCGATGGCGGTCTCCTCGTCAGAGCCGAAGAGCATGTTGGTGTCGTCTTTCGTCACATTTGTGCCATCTGCCTCCTTGAAGGTGTAGTCGCCCTCCTCCAGTGCGTAGATGACGACAGCCTCGCCGGCAGGAATAATCTCACCTTCCTCATAGCGGCTTGAAACTTCCAGACCTTTGCCAAACTCGGCGGAATAGGTCGTGGCCTCTGCATACTCGGGAACGGTCAGCGCGCGGTCACTATAATATAAGGTGGCATAGCCGGTGGAGCCCACATGAAGGGTGACGTCCTTGGATTCTGCGGCCTGTTCATAGGTGACGGTGATGGTTTTCAACGTTGTTTTATTGAAATCTAATGTGACGTTTTGGCTATTCAGATCACCCACCGTGACATCTTTAGAAGGATTTACTTCAACCGCCTTAATGATATAGCCTTTAGGAACAGAAATCGTAAATTGCGCATCATCGTAAACGCGCAAACCGTCATTCCAAAAACGAGTGGTCGTGTTAGTATTATTCTTGGAAACAGTTAATGTAACATTACCAGCCTGAAGAGTTTCACCTACAGCCATGTCTCCATCTTTAGAACTACTACTGGATGTACCCTTTCCATAAGCCTCTGGATGCGAGAAGTCAAACACACCATCCTCTACTGCGAAAGGTTTGGTCAACTGGATGGTATAAGAAGCGGAAGAAGCGGCATAGGTATCGTTACCTTCAAACGCAGCGGTGATGGTAGCGGTGCCTGCGGTCTCGCCAAGTGTTACGGCACCAGTCGTGGCGTCTACAGTGGCCACATCGGTGTTAGAAGAAGAATAAGTGAGTGTGCCTGCCTCGGCAGGGGTCAACGTTGCAGTAGGAGCAGTGAAGGCATCGCCAACATTCACAGAGAAGGTCCTGTTGTCATTGTCTTCGCCAAAAGTGATGTTCGTTACGTTCTTGGTGTTAGTTTTGTAAATCTCAATCTTGGTAACCTGTGTGTTAGCCGCAGAAGTAACTTTCAGTGTGTAGATGGTACCCGCGGCTTGATAAGCATCAGCAATTTTGTAAATATTTGCGTCTTGAGCTCCTTTTGTTTCAGTGCTAACGGGAGTGTTGCCAACATAGATATTCTGCTTTACGCTTTGAGAAGCCCCACTCTTGCCAACAACTACGATTTTCTCAACGTCAAAATCAAAGGCTGGCAGGGATAAAGTCGCGCCTTTCTTCCCAAAAATTAGATAATTTGTACTAAACTTATGTCCGCTATTACTATTGCCAAAGCTAACACTATAAGTCCCATCAGTGTAAGTAGCAGCTTCTTTGAAATAGCTAGTCGGAAGCCCCCAAGTGTTTGAAGTGAAATCAAGCGTTACTTCCTGCGCATAAATGCCCCCCCCTGTGACAATCGTCATCAAAAGGAGCAATAGAACTCGTAAATGTTTTACCATAAAAGAAACCTTTTAGTTAATGATATAATTTCATTAAATTGTTTTACAGTTGCAAACTTATAAAGAATTTGGCAAATATGCAAGTTTTTTGCCAAGTTCTTGTCATATTGTAATGACTTTGTTACAATAAAACGAAAAAAGCGGTAACAAGGCACGTGGATATTTGCCTTGTTGCCGCATCTTTGTAGGGAAAATACCTTGACTATCGTTTTCTAAACGATAGTGACTTATTCGGTGGGAACTTCAAACTTGTCGCCCGTCTCTTCGACGAGTTTCTTCTTGAAGGATTCCGGGAAGCCGGGGCGCTTCACAGCGGCACCTATGCCCTCCTTCGTGCGGAGGAACTGGCCGTTGGCCTCGGGCTTGACGGCCATGTCGTTGTATTTCACGATGAGGTAGGTGGCCAACTGACGCCAGCGGGCCAGCATCTGCTGTGCCTTCTCGTTGCTATAGGCATTGAGATATTTCACTGCCTCGTGGGCATCAGTCTTGCAGAGTTCCACGGCGTGGGCTTCTACTTGAGCCTGCTGGGCGAAGTAGCTCTGCTCCAGCGAGTCGCGCACTTCCTTCAGACTGGGGAACATCAGCGAGTAACGCGGATAGACCATATTGCTCACCCAGTTGCACACCCAATAGGCGTTTTTCATTGAGAAGGTCACTGCGTCAGCTCCGGGTGTGTTGTAGCACTCGGGCTGCACGGTGTTGCCGCAATAGATCGGCGTGTAGGCCACCATGTTGCCGTCGTCATTGCCAAACCAGAGGACGCCACCCACCTGGCGTGGTAGCCAGGAACGCATCTGCGACACGTAGGAGAAGCCGGTCTGCTGGGTGGAGGTGGGACGCTCATTGAAATACTTCTTGCCGTTCACCTCAAAGAACAGAGGTGTGGGACGGTAGGGCATCTGCCAAACGCCACCGCCCATGTCGGTGGAATCGAGCGACATGGGGGTGCCTTCAAAATGGTCACGCATGGCTGCCTCCACATCCTGCACGGACAACTTCTTGTCGGGTATCACCCACAGGGGCATGTCTTCGGCGCTCTTGTCCTTGCCCAAAGCCCAAGGCAGATAACGGTCCATGCCTTTCACGAAACGATTGAAGAACGCCCATACACGTGCGTCGCAAATACGGCGGCCAGAGAAGTCGGGGGCGGCATAAGCCTTCTTCCACGAGAAGTCGGCATCCTTGCCGGTGTACCAACCCTTCTCACGGGCGAACTTCACCACGTCCTTCGAATACATGACGTTCTGCTTGTCCTTCATGTTGAACTTGCCGATGCGGCTTTGGTTGGCGTGGCCGCAAATGGCGTTGTCGGGAATGCGCTGCGCTACCCATACCACGCTTTTCGAGCCGGGGCCTTTGCCCATCATCTCCATGATCCACGCTTCATTGGGGTCGCAGATGGTAAAGGTCTCGCCCTCTGAGCAATAACCGTAGGTCTCGGCCAACGTGGTCATCACACGAATGGCCTCGCGGGCTGTCTTGGAGCGTTGAAGGGCAATGTAAATGAGTGAGCCATAGTCTATTCCACCCTTCGGGTCAACCATCTCTTCGCGGCCGCCATACGTGGTCTCACCAATCGTCACCTGATACTCATTGATGTTGCCAATGACATTATATGTCTCGGGGGCTTCGGGTATTTGGCCAATGTAGCGATGCGTGTCCCAATCGACTACATCGCGCATCCTGCCCTTAGGGTGTTTGCCTGCGGCATAATGAGCCAAGCCGATGAACATGCCATAGTCATCGGCATTGTATGAACAGATGACGGATCCGTCGGCTGAAGCGTTCTTGCCCACAATGAAGTTGGTGCAAGCTGATGAATAGCTTGCCATGAGGGCGAACGAAAGTAAAGCAAATAATTTCTTCATGATCGGCATTAACAAGCTTTGAAACTCATATCCAGGCCCTTGACACTATGCGTCAAGGCTCCTACGCTGATGAAATCGACACCCTGCTCCGCATAGCTGCGGATGGTGTCGAAGGTGATGCCGCCAGATGACTCCACCTCGTAACGGTGATTGATGATTTCAACGGCCTTCCTGGTGTCGGGAACCGTGAAGTTGTCGAGCATGATACGGGTCACACCACCTTTGTCGAGCACTTGCTGAAGTTCATCGAAGTTGCGCACCTCAATTTCTATCTTCAGGTCAAGTCCCTTGTCTTTCAGATACTGGTGACAGCGGTCAATGGCGTTGTCAATGCCTCCTGCAAAGTCCACATGGTTGTCCTTGAGCAGAATCATGTCAAAGAGACCGATGCGGTGGTTCATGCCACCGCCAATCTTCACGGCCTGCTTTTCCAGGATACGCATGCCCGGCGTGGTCTTACGCGTATCGAGAACGTGGGCGCCTGTGCCTTCTATCAGTTTCACATACTTGTTGGTCATGGTTGCAATGCCACTCATGCGTTGCATGATATTGAGCATCAGGCGCTCGGTCTGTAACAACGAACGAACCTTGCCAGACACCACAAAAGCAATGTCACCCTTCTTCACATGGGCGCCATCTTCTATGAACACTTCCATCTGCATCGTGGGGTCAAAACGATTGAACACCTTGCGAGCCATGTCGACTCCTGCAAGGATACCATCCTCCTTGATGAGCAGGTGGCTCTTGCCCATGGCGTCCTCGGGTATGCAACACAGCGTTGTGTGGTCTCCATCTCCTATGTCCTCGGCAAAGGCGAGGTCAATAAGAGCATCCTCTAATTCATTTACTGATAACATGTTATTTCGATTTAATTTGTTTTATTTGCTTGACTTTGTCATCTTTCACCAATCTCATGTTGGCATTGGGCGCAAACTTGCGGAGCGGTCGAGCGCCATTGTTGACTGGCCCAATGACCTGCGGCGAACCTGGACTATTGGCTGGCACCTCTTCGCTTACGGAAGCTTGGGGAGTGTTGTCGGGCGATGGGGTTGCCTTTGGCCTCTCGGCATCAACAGAATTGTTTCCCTCTGGCTGATTCGGTTGCTTTTCCGCTTTCCTATGACAGCGGAGCAGATGTATCTTGTCGAAGCTCACCAATTGCAACGTGGTAGTCGACCGGTTCATCTGGTTGTTCTTGTTGAGCATGAAGTAACCGCGAATCTCTTTCACGCCCAAACTGTCAGCGTCGGTGAGTGCTACTTGTTGGTCATACGACGACGAGACGTGCAGCACGCGGGAAGCTACACTGTCGTTCTTGAACACCAATGCTAAAGCGACGATACCATCACGCATGCCATCTTGGAAAATGAAGTTGCTATGCAACGTAAGCACATAGTCATCTCCCTTCTGTGCCTTGGCATCTGGCTTCAGGTGGAATGAGTAAAGGTTATAAGGTTCATTGGGAATCAGCACCATTGACTGTGGTCCCTTCCAGAGATCAATGGTGTCTCCTGATAGGGTGTTATAATCTTCATTGCCACCGTTGATGCTGACAGACGAGCCCATAGCCTGGGCATCCTTGCCCATTCGTTCGGCTATATTCTCATACATGTCGTGAAGTTGTGTAGCATGGCGCATATAATAAACCATGGAGGAATCAAACTGCGCTGTAGTAACGCCATACTTATTCAGAACCGCCGTGTGATAGGACAAGATGTTCTCCTCATAGTTGCCAGAGGCCTGGCGTGCCATAGCGTCGGCCAAATGATAGTCATAGAGCAAATCCTCCATCTCGCCAGGCTGTATGACATCCGAAGGAGCGGAAGGCTTGCACGAAACGACAACGGCAGCAATGACCACCAACAAAAGCCATAGTCGAAAAGATACAAGCCGCAATTGTGAAGAAAGATAAGTATGGATTCTCATGTCTTAGTAACTTAATCTTTGACTGATTCCTTGTCTGATTCCCCATCAGGTTGCTTGGCGGACGGCTTATGGATAGCCGTCTGAAGGGTTGTTTCCATATGCTCAAGATCTTTCCTGCAAAATAAAAGCAGGCAGACGACACCTACAGTTATGCATGAGTCGGCAAAGTTGAAGACTGGAGAAAAGAATGTGAAATCTTCCCCACCCCACACGGGCACCCAAGAGGGCCAAGTGGCATGAAAGATTGGAAAATAGAACATGTCTACCACCTTGCCCATCAAAATATCGGCATAACCCGTGCCGAATGGCACCCAGTAAGCCGTGTAGAATGGTGATGAGGCACTGAACACAAGTCCGTAGAATAACGAATCAAAGATATTGCCGGCCGCGCCAGCCAAGACCATCGAAAGGAATACGACATAACGAGTTCGGCCTTTCTGCCTCACTGTCTGCCAGATAAACCAACCAATGGCAGATACTGCCACGATACGCAACACACTGAGAAAAAGTTTGTTGATAAACGTCATGCCCCAGGCCATGCCATTGTTTTCCACAAACGTGATGTAGAACCAATCGGTAATCCGTATAGATTCACCGAGTGTCATCGAAGTCTTGACCTCAATTTTGATGACCTGGTCTATGATGAGAATGGCCACGACCAGCAACCACGCCAATCGTCCGTCGGTCATCCACTCATGTTTTGTAATCTTTCCCATTTAGTGATTTCTTGATTTCTTGGAAGCCACACTAAGCGTAGCGTGAGGCACCAGGCGTAAACGCTCCTTGGGAATCAGTTCGCCCGTTATTCGGTCTATTCCATAAGTCTTTTTTTCGATACGCAACAGTGCAGCCTCCAAGGCTTGAATGAATTTCTGTTGGCGCTGAGCCATCTGGATAAGTTGTTCCTTCTCCATGGCTTCCGTGCCCTCTTCCAGTATCTTGTAGGTGGGCGCAGTGTCACTATCGGAATTGCTGTCGGCATTCATCAGTTGCCTCATCATGTCATTGTAGCTTTTGCGGGCCACATCCAATTTCTCATTGATGATTTCACGGAACTCCTCAAGTTCTTGATCAGAATAGCGTTTCTTAATTTCCATGACGTTACGAATCAAACCACCCCAAGTGAATATTACAACATGTCAGAATGGTCATTACCCAGGGTGAGCATTTCCACATGATTGATAAAAAACGCCCTCTCCTGCACATTCTGTGCAAGGAGCCATGCTACTTGCACAGAACTGCATGAGGGGCTTCAGCGAGAGTGGTGGAAGCCTTAGGCTTTCTCCACCTTAATGTTCACCTTGAAGGTATCAAAATCGGTCAATGCGCCGTCATTGTCAGCAACCTTAATATTATCGGCCAGCACCTGAGCCTTCACATAATCGCCAAATGCAGCAATTGCAGCATCTGTTTCAGCGTTAGGCGCCACCACAACATTGATACGGTCAGTAATTTCAAGGCCACTTTCCTTACGCATGTTCTGAATTCGGTTGATGAGCTCACGAGCCATACCCTCATTCTTCAGTTCCGGAGTCAATTCCACCTCTAAGGCTACTGTCAGGTTGCCCTCGTTGGAAACCAACCATCCCGGCATGTCCTCAGAGATAATCTCAACGTCAGCAACCTCTACGGTCACGGGTTGCCCCTCAACCTCAAAACTATACTTTCCGTTGCGCTCAAACTCGGCAATCTGCTCCTGTGAAAGATTGCTCATGGTGGCAGCAACACCCTTCATGAGTTTTCCAAACTTCTTACCCATGACACGGAAGTTACACTTCACCTTCTTCACCAAGATGTTTTGACCTTCCGCATAGGTTAAAGCCTTAACATTCACCTCACTGAGAATCAAGTTCTTAACAGCTTCAATATGCGACTTCTGAGTTTCGTCAACAACAGGAATCATGATCTGAGCCAGCGGTTGGCGTACCTTGATGCTCACTTTACGGCGCAATGCCAACACCATGGACGTAATCTTCTGGGCCATTGCCATGCGAAGTTCCAAATCAGGATTGATGAGTGCCTCATCAGCCACAGGGAAACGATCCAAGTGGACCGACTCCAACGAGCCCTTCAAATCCTTGTATAGCTGGTCGGCAAAGAACGGAGCAAACGGTGCCAAGAGCTTGGAGACCGTCATCAGGCAGGTGTACAGCACGCGATAGGCCGCTAACTTGTCCGCACTCATCTCCTTGCCCCAGAAGCGCTTGCGGTTAAGTCGCACATACCAGTTGCTCAAATCATCATTGACAAAAGCATCAATCAGTCGTCCCGCACGAGTAGGATCAAAATTGTCAAGCTCCCGGGTGACGCCCTTGACCAGGGTGTTCAGGCAAGAGAGAATCCAACTGTCAACCTCTGTCAGTGCATCCTTGCTGTCAGCCAATGAGCCCTCCCCCGGATCAAAACCATCAACGTTGGCATAGAGCGCAAAGAAACTATACGTATTATACAACGTTCCAAAGAACTTGCGGCGACACTCATCCACACCGTTGGGATCAAATTTCAAATTGTCCCATGGCTCGGAGTTGGTAAGCATATAGAAGCGCACGGGGTCAGCACCGTACTTGTCAAGCATCTCGAAGGGGTTGACCACATTGCCGACATGCTTGCTCATCTTATTGCCCTTGGAGTCGAGCACGAGACCCGAGCTAATGACATTCTTGAAAGCCACAGAGTCAAAGACCATAGTAGCAATAGCATGAAGCGTGAAGAACCAACCGCGTGTCTGGTCCACACCCTCATTGATGAAATCAGCCGGGAAGAAAGCAGGAGCCACGGGAGTACCCTTATAAGTGCTGTGAACCAACTGGTTACGATAAGTCTCCTCATCCAGACCTGTAGCCTTCAAGCCTTCTGCATTGATGGCCCCCTCAAACGGATAGTGGAGCTGAGCATAGGGCATAGAGCCTGAATCGAACCACACGTCTATCAAGTCACTCTCGCGATGCATGGGCTTGCCGCTCTCGCTGACCAGCACAATGCGGTCAATATACGGGCGGTGGAGGTCCACCTTATTGTAATTGTCCTTAGAGAAGTCACCCACGACAAATCCAAGGTCACTCAGAGGATTGCTCTTCATGAAGCCTGCAGCTACCGACTTCTCTATCTCCTCGTAAAGTTCCTCAATGGATCCGATGCATTTCTCATTGCGGTCCTCATCGCGCCAGATAGGAAGTGGCGTACCCCAGAAACGCGAACGTGAAAGGTTCCAGTCGTTGAGGTTCTCAAGCCAGTTGCCAAAACGTCCCGTGCCTGTGCTCTCAGGCTGCCAGCGAATGGTCTTGTTGTAAGCCACCATCTCCTGCTTCTTCGCCGTATCACGGATAAACCACGAGTCGAGCGGATAGTAGAGGATAGGCTTGTCAGTGCGCCAACTATGGGGATAATTGTGCACCATCTTCTGTATCTTGAATGCGGCCCCCTCCTGTTTCATCTCCATTGAGATGATGACGTTAAGGTCTTCAGCCTTTGCTGAGGCTTTCTTGTCCCACACGCCATCCGGGTTGAACTTAGGATCATAGGCGTTTTTCACATAGTCGCCAGCGTGATGACTGTAAGCTTCCACATCAACACAACGCTCCACGAAGACAGGATCGAGATCATCCAGCAAGTAATACTTGCCTTGCAAATCGACCATGGGGCGTGTCTCGCCTTGCTTGGAAATCAAATAAAGCGCTGGCACACCGGCGTCATTACATACCTTGGCATCGTCAGCACCGAATGTAGAGGCCGTGTGCACAATGCCCGTACCATCCTCAGTGGTGACATAGTCGCCTGGGATAACGCGGAAAGCCTCATCGGCCATCTCTACAAACTCATCGCGTCCGTCAGCACCCTTGAACACTTTCTCCGGGTGTGCGGCAGCATAGTCGTTGACATACTGGTGGCTATACTGACTCACCTTCTCACAAGGCTTCACCCATGGCATGAGTTGCTTGTAATGGATGCCCACAAGATCAGCGCCCTTCATATGGTCGATGATTTTCCAGGGGCAATGCTTGTCATCCTTGTCATACGCGGGCAGCTCACCCTCCTTCACCTGATGGTCGGGGTCGAGATAAGCTCCGAGCAGACTTTCTGCCAAGATAGCCGTGATGGGTTCGCCTGTATAAGGATTGTAGGTCTCCACGGCCACATAGTCAATCTTCGGGCCGACACAGAGCGCGATATTGGAAGGCAAAGTCCAAGGCGTGGTCGTCCATGCCAAGAAATAAGGCTTGCCCCATTTTGTCCACTCTGCTTTAGGTTCAGTGATAAGGAACTGAGCGGTGACGGTTGTGTCTTTCACATCCTGATAGCAACCAGGCTGATTAAGCTCATGAGAGCTAAGGCCTGTACCATCAGAAGGCGAATAAGGCTGAATAGTGTATCCCTTGTATAGCAATCCCTTGTTGTAGAGTTGCTTCAGCAACCACCACAACGTCTCGATATACTTGGTATCATAGGTAATGTAAGGATTTTCAAGGTCAACGAAATAGCCCATACGTTGGGTCAGCTCGTCCCACTCCTTGGTAAATTTCATCACGTCTTGGTGACAACGGTGATTGTACTCCTCCACGGAGATTTTCTCACCGATATCCTTCTTGGTAATGTGCAATTCCTTCTCCACGTTGATCTCCACGGGCAGTCCGTGAGTGTCCCAACCGGCCTTACGCTTCACCTGGAAGCCTTGCATGGTCTTATAGCGGTTGAAGGTGTCCTTTATGGAGCGAGCGAGTACATGGTGAATGCCCGGATGACCATTGGCAGAAGGAGGACCCTCAAAGAAAATGAACTTGGGACAGCCCTCACGCTCATCAATACTTTTGTGGAAGATGTCGTTTTTCTCCCACTCTGCCAGGACCGTCGCATTGGTCTTGGTCAAATCCAATCCACTATGTTCGGCAAATTTCTTAGCCATAATCTTTCTTGCTTTACCTTATTAAAATGTTTGGCGCAAAGTTAACAAAAAAGAATGGAACAGGCAAATTTTCATAATTTCTTTTCTTTTCCTTACAACCATTGACCCGCCCTAAGGCAAAACAAGTAGTTTTTCACGCGTGAAGATTTTGGCAAGTGACAACAAATCAGTAAATTTGCAGAAAAACAAAAGTCATGGAAAAATATGAACTATATGTGCTGATCGCTGTCTTTGTTGTGCTCACTGTTATCATCGTATGGATTGGTGCCAAGAGCATCAGCGACATCCGCAGCCAAAAGAAAAAGCGTGAAGCCCGGCGGAAAGAATGGCAGGACAAGATACGTGGGCAACGCGAGGCCAACAGTTGAGTCCCGTACCAATGCAAGGAGCAAACCTCATGATCCTCCAAGGGACGTTCTAAACAAACAAAAGCCACACGGCATACCCGAAGGATCCAGGTAGGTCGTGTGGCTTATTCAGCTTGCGACTATCATCAGATAGTCCGAAACTCCTATTTCAGCTCACTGACAAGCTCGTCGGCATCAACGAGTTTCTGCTCGCCCGTAGCCATGTTCTTAAGCGTCAGTTTGCCCGCAGCGATCTCATTCTCGCCCGCCAGCGCCACGTAAGCGATGCCTTTGGCATTGGCATAGCTCATCTGCTTCTTCATCTTGGCCTTGTCGGGATACATCTCCGTGCGTATGCCAGCCTGCCGAGCCTTTGCCACCAATGGGAGGCAATAGGCCGTTTCCTTCTCACCAAAGTTGATGAACAGCAGTTGGGTGGACTGCACCGCCTCATTGGGATAGAGGTCGAGTGCGTTGAGCACGTCATAGATGCGGTCGGCACCAAACGAAATGCCGACTCCCGAAAGACCGGGCATACCGAAGATGCCCGTGAGGTTGTCATAGCGCCCGCCACCCGTGATGGAGCCCATAGGCGTGTCGAGAGCCTTGACCTCGAAGATGGCTCCCGTATAGTAGTTGAGTCCTCGAGCCAGTGTAAGGTCAAGTTGTATCTCGTTCTTAAGTTCGCAAGATTTCAAGCAATCAAGAATGAACTTAGTCTCCTCCACGCCCTTCAGTCCCGTCTCCGAAGTCTTCAAGACGTCAGCGATGACTTGCAGCTTCTCGTCGTTGCTGCCAGAAAGCGATATGATGGGTTGCAACTTGTTGATAGCCTCTTCGCTCAAGCCATCCCCCCGCAGTTCCTCATTGACGTTGTCGAGTCCGATTTTGTCGAGCTTGTCTATGGCGACAGTGATGTCGACAATCTTGTCAGCCTCACCGATCACCTCCGCTATTCCCGTGAGGATCTTACGGTTGTTGATCTTGATTTGCACACGAATTCCCAAGCGTTGGAACACCGTGTCAACGATTTGCATCAGCTCCACCTCGTTGAGCAGCGAGTCAGACCCCACCACATCAGCGTCACATTGGTAGAACTCACGGTAACGGCCCTTCTGCGGGCGGTCAGCGCGCCATACCGGTTGTATCTGGTAACGCTTAAAGGGGAGTTGCAACTCATCGCGGTGCATGACCACATATCGTGCGAAAGGCACTGTGAGATCATATCGCAGTCCCTTCTCGCAGAGATGCGAGGCCAAATGCAGGCTGTTGCGTTCTCGCAACTGCTCATCCGTCACCTTGCTCAGGTAGTCACCCGAATTGAGCACCTTGAATAGCAGCTTGTCACCCTCTTCGCCATATTTGCCCATCAGCGTGTGCAACGTCTCCATTGCGGGCGTCTCAATCTGCTGAAAACCATACAAGGCATAGACATCCTTGATGGTGTTGAATATGTAATTACGCTTGGCCATCTCCTCAGGGCCGAAGTCACGTGTACCCTTGGGGATGGATGGTTTCTGATTTCCCATAAATGCCTTTCTTTATTTTCTTACGATGGTTTGCTCGCGATCCGGACCGATAGAGATGATGCGGATCGGCGTCTCCAGGTAGTCTTCCAGGAACTTGACATAATCGCTGAAAGCCTGCGGGAACTGCTCCTCGCCGGTAAACTTGGTCATGTCGGTCTTCCATCCCGGCATTTCCTTGTAGACGGGCGTCACATCATCAATCTCGTAGGGGAAGTCACTGGTCTCCGTACCGTCCTTCAGGCGATAAGCCACGCAAGCCTTGATGGTGTCGAAATCATCGAGCACATCGCTCTTCATCATGATAAGTTCGGTCACGCCATTGACCATCACGCTATACTTCAGCTGTACGAGGTCAATCCAGCCACAGCGGCGCTCACGTCCAGTGACTGCTCCATACTCGTGGCCAAGGTCGCGTATGCGCTTGCCCGTCTCGTCAAACAGCTCTGTGGGGAACGGCCCTGCGCCGACGCGGGTGCAGTAGGCTTTCATGATGCCAAACACATTGCCGATTTTGTTCGGCCCTATGCCCAGTCCTGTGCAAGCTCCCGCACAGATGGTGTTGCTTGAGGTGACAAAGGGATAACTGCCGAAGTCAACATCGAGCATGGTTCCCTGTGCGCCCTCACAGAGGATCGTCTTATCGTCACGAAGCAGTTTGTTGACCTCAATCTCACTGTCGACGATATGGAATTTGCGCAGATACTCCACGCCCTCCATCCACTTCTTCTCCGTCTCCTCCAGTCCATCGAAGTCCGTCCAGCCCATTGACTTCAGGCGGTTCATGTGCATCTCCTTGTGCTTGGCATATTTCTCCTCGAAGTTCTCAAGGATGTCACCCACACGCAGACCGGTGCGGCTCACCTTGTCGGTGTAAGTCGGTCCGATGCCCTTACCCGTGGTTCCCACCTTGTTCTTGCCTTTTGCAGCCTCAATGGCACGGTCTAGCAAGCGGTGTGTGGGCATGATGAGATGAGCCTTCTTGGAGATGTGCAAACGATGTTGCAATTCATGTCCGCTCTTCTCCAAGCTCTTGGCCTCGTCCATAAACAAATCAGGGGCCAAGACCACACCATTGCCAATGATGTTGACCTTGCCGCCTTGGAAGATGCCTGAAGGAATGCTGCGAAGCACATACTTCTGTCCCTCAAACTCCAAGGTGTGGCCAGCGTTGGGGCCTCCCTGGAAACGAGCCACGACATCATAATGGGGGGTAAGCACATCCACTACCTTACCTTTGCCCTCATCGCCCCACTGCAGTCCCAGCAGAACATCTACTTTACCTGTATTCATAAGCCAGAATAATTTATTTAGTATCTTTTCTTTCTACGTTAATAAACTCGCGGTCCAAAGATAGCCGTGCCCACACGCACCATATTGGACCGGCACGCCACGGCAATCTGATAGTCATGGCTCATGCCCCATGAGCGTATGGAGAAAGCCTCGTCGTCAGCAAAATAATCGCGCTTCACCTCATCGAAGAAGTTGGCCGCTGTCATCATTTCCTGACGGATGCGGTCCTCGTCGTCCACATGACTGGCCATCATCATCAGTCCGCTGATGTGCACGTGCTTCAAGTTTCGCCATTCGCCCGCCTTCAGCAAGTCGCGGCATGCGTCGAGCGTAAACCCATACTTGGTCTCCTCCTCAGCGATGTGCAACTCCAGCAGCACGTTGACGACACGATCGTGCTTGGCGGCCTGCTTGTCTATCTCCTTCAAGAGCTTCAGCGAGTCTACCGCCTCGATCATGCTGATGTAAGGTGCGATGTATTTCACCTTGTTGGTCTGCAGATGGCCGATGAAGTGCCACTCAATGTCCTTGGGCAGTTCGACCACCTTCTTGCTCAGTTCTTGCTCATGGCTCTCTCCGAAGACACGCTGTCCCACGGCATAGGCCGCCTCCACATACTCTTTGGGGTGAAACTTGCTGATGGCAACGAGGCGTACGCCTTCCGGAAGGTTGCCAAGCACTTCTTTTAAGTTTTTAGCAACATCCACATTCATCACTTGGTCTCCTTGTTCTCTTCGGCCTGTTCGTATTCGGGTTTGGCATCGTCTTGCCCTTGCGTCTTGGGCTTGGCATTGTGCTCAAAGACATCCATGATCTGCGT
Source organism: Prevotella sp. UBA6429 (assembly GCA_002437285.1). Classification (GTDB taxonomy): domain Bacteria; phylum Bacteroidota; class Bacteroidia; order Bacteroidales; family Bacteroidaceae; genus Prevotella. Next base: position 19,065 of record DJOV01000102.1, read on the forward strand.
TTCCGTAATAGATGCGATGGCATAGTCTATCATCGTTCCACCCATCACCTCGTCGATATACTTCACCGCGAGGGGCAAGGTGCCCGCCTGCACCAGATAGTTGACGTTGGAGCGTTTTTCCTTCTCCGTCTTTTCGTCGAGCGTAATAAACTGCAACTTAGCCTTGTACCACTTGTCATCTTTCTCCTTGTCGCTGAAGAAGATCTCATGATATGGCGCGGGCTTGATGTTGGTAATCTTGTAGTCACCACTGATGTAGACACTCATCTCGTCAATCACCTCAGTCTCAGCCTCCGAGAAGCTAAGCGCGTCGACCACGTATTGCTCTGTGACGGGTTTCTGCGAACCGTCCTCCACGGTCTTGTCGTAACGTATTTTGGTCTCAAACCAATCCGATGTTCTTGATCTCATAATATATATAAGGTATGTTATTCTTGTTGCTGCCTGCCCACTCCCCGTATGAGGTTGTCCAACGTGCGGTAGGTGTATGCGGCGCGGTCGTGTATGGTCAGGTCACTCTTGAGTCTGCTGCGCAGGTCAACGAGCTTCGACATGGCGCTCTGGTAGTTGTCTGCCGTGATGCGCTCGCTCATCTTCTGGGCCACTGTTGGGTCAAAGCCGAAATAGCGCATGAGCGTGTCGGCAAACACCTGTCGTTGCTGGTCGGTGAGGTGTTGCAGATTCTCATTGAACTTGTTGTGTGGTTGGAAGATATGAAACACCAGTTCGTCAGGTTCCCCACCCCGCTGTCCATGGTTGTACACCTTCTCATAATCGAAGTAGCAATCACAAAAGCCATTCTTGGCCATGGTCTGCAGCTCTTCCTTTGCAGGCTCAAGCACGCGTCGTGTGAAATCACTAAATTTCTTATAATTGGACTCCAACCTCAGCATCTTGCGAAATTCCAGCGTGTTGATCTTTCGGAAGCCCTTATCCTTCCAGCTCTCAATAAACATGTAGATGCGTTGCGAATAGCGATTGTGGCAGGCAAACACGATCTGCTTGCCCAGGTAATGGTAGCCAAACTCAAGCCCCACCAGACGCTCCGCCACTGTACGGTCTATTTTCAGGATAGCATATTTCTCATAGATGGATGGGTCTTCGGGAATGTAGATGTCACAGAGGTTGGTGACCTTCAGATAGTTGCGCCCGTCCATGGTCTTGTAGGGAATCTCCACGGGTATGGTAGCCAGCATCTTGAGGCTTTGTCGCAACTGTGGATAATGATTGGGGTCGACGGCCAACGACTTGAAAAGCGTCTTGATTTCCAGTCGTCCATCGTTGTCGAGCTCGGCATCCGAGAATATCTGCGGTTCGGTGCGCTGCTTGTTGAGGAGTTTCTTCAGCTTCGTCTGCATGAATTCCACAATGGCCACCAGGATGCGTATCTGTATGAGCGAATAGTCATGGCGCATCATCGTCACGGCGATGGGTTGCACCAGCCATGTCTCATCCTCCAGCGGAATGAGGTCTGTCGAGATGTTGCGCTTGATGTCTCTCTTCTTACCTTTTCCGAAGCCCTTGCGTGCTCGCTTGGCTACGGTTTTCTTGGTCTTTCCTGTTGTTGTGTTGGCCTTTGCGTCTGTCATACGTTTGTTATTTGCAGGCTTTCCGAAGAAATGCCTACAAATTTAAGACTATTTTGTGACATCACCAAGCAATTTCAATTATTTAACCGACAAGGGCGTTCGCAAAGCGCTCATGAAGGAGCAGCCGCTATTTTAACATTTTCGCTACATCCCCTTCGCAAATGCTCATAAGATTTGCTATTTGCGTGATGGTCATGCCTCTTGCGGATAGGGCTCTTGCAGTATTTCGAAGCTGGCTGTCCTTCTGCTG
>DJOV01000007.1 GCA_002437285.1 Prevotella sp. UBA6429
GTTTGCGTCCTTGGCCTTGTGAGTGGGGCTCACGGCCCATGCCGCAAACAGTAGCATGGCGGCTGTCGCCGCCTTCCCACGCCCCTGGCCATAAACCGGATTAAACCGCTCGCGCAGTAGGACTGCAAACTGGGTAAACCGCTTACGCTGCAAGAGTGTAAACTGATGAAACCGCTCACGCATGTCTCGCAGGGCGCGCTGTTCATACTCCGTGGACAGGGATCGACGAATGGCGTGAGCGGTTTTACTGGGTTTATATGGGTTTACTTCCAACCATGGGTCTTGTCACGCCAAATTCCGGAAGAGCCAAAAAAATCCCCAAGCTGTCGTCCGTAGGGGAGGCGAGCTTGGGGATGGCAAATGGATATGTGAATCGACCTAAAACTGCAACAGGCTCGTCACCTCCACGTCATCGTCGAAGATGTCGCGAGCGTGTGGAAACTCCGTGTTGAGCTCGATGATGAAGTTGCAATAGATCTTTTTCGGGTGGAACTTCCTGACAAGGTCGCATGCCGCCTTCATCGTGCCGCCTGTGGCCAGGAGGTCGTCATGGAGCAGCACCACGTCATTCTCGTTGATGGCGTCCTTGTGGATCTCGATGGTGTCGATGCCATACTCCTTGGCATAGCTCATCTGGATGGTCTCGCAGGGCAACTTGCCCGGCTTGCGGCAGAGCACGATGCCCGCTCCCAGGCGGATGGCTGCAGCGGAGCTCATGACAAAGCCTCGGCTCTCGATGCCCACGATCTTGGTGATGCCCTTATCCTTGTAGAGGTCCACCATCTCATCAGAGATTAGCTTGACACACTCCGCACTCTTAAACAGTGTGGTGACATCGCGGAAATTGACGCCCTTGATGGGCCAGTCGGGGATGCACCGCAGGTTGTTTAACAAGATTTGATTGTTCATGTTTTGCGTTTTACTTTATGTGTAATTGTTTAATTCTAAGTGATTTATCCGTTCGCTTGTTTCACGTGAAACATCTACCGCCCCAGCAAGACGAGCATCACGTTGATGTCGCTGGGCGAGACACCCGGTATGCGGCTGGCCTGCCCCAGTGTGTCAGGGTCGATGCGCTCCAACTTCTGTCGGCCCTCGGTCGAAATCTCGTGGAGCTCGCCGTAACGGAAGCGCCCCTTGATGGGGATGTCCTCGAGACGGTGCATCTTGTCGGCCACGACCTTTTCGCGCTCAATGTATCCTTTATACTTGATACGGATCTCGGCCGCCTCCGCGATTTCTTCCTTGCGGTTGGCAGGCATCTCCAGTGTCGCCTTCAGTTCCGGCAGGATCTCAGCCAACTGGCGGATGGACACTTGCGGCCGGCCGATGAGGTCCGAAATTTTGCACCCCATGCGCAGCGGCGTCGTGCCGATGGCCTCCAAGGCCCCGTTGATATCCTTGGGCTTGACCGATGTCGTGTCGCAATAATCCATGATTTTGCGTATGTTCTCCTTCTTCTCCAACCACCAGTCGAGGCGGTCGCGCCGTGCGAGGCCCAGCGCGTAGGCCTTCTCCGTGAGGCGTGCGTCGGCGTCGTCCTGCCGGAGCAAGATGCGGTACTCGGCTCGCGAGGTGAACATGCGGTATGGCTCGTCCACCCCCTTGGTGGTGAGGTCGTCGACCAAGACACCGATGTAGCTCTCGTCGCGCCGCATGACAAACGGTTTGCCGCCCGCACACTTCAGCGCGGCGTTGATGCCGGCCACCAGGCCCTGCCCTCCAGCCTCCTCATAGCCTGTGGTGCCGTTGACCTGTCCGGCGAAGAACAAGCCGCCGACCACCTTCGACTCCAGGGAGTGGTTGAGCTGCGTCGGGTCAAAATAGTCATACTCGATGGCGTAGCCCGGGCGGTAGACCTTCACGTCGCGCAGCGCCGGTATCTCCCGCAAGGCGCGTAGCTGGGTCTCCATGGGCATGGACGACGAGAAGCCGTTGAGATACATCTCGTTGGTGTCTTCCCCCTCCGGCTCGATGAAGAGCGGGTGCTGGTCCCTGTCGGGGAAGGTGACGAGCTTCGTCTCGATCGACGGGCAGTAGCGCGGTCCCGTCGACTGTATCTGTCCGTTGTAGAGCGGAGAGCGGTCGATGTCGCTGCGGAGGATGTCGTGCACGCGGCTGTTGGTGTAGCACGTCCAGCACGGCAGTTGCTTCAGCCTCCTGCGCTGGGGCATGTAAGAGAACTGCTGTTGCCCCTCGTCGCCCGGTTGCTCCTCCGTGTCCTCGAAGTGTATGGAGCGCTTGTCGAGTCGCACCGGCGTGCCCGTCTTCATGCGAGCGGCCCTTATGCCCCATCGCGTGATGCTCTCCGTGAGGTGGTAGGTAGCGGGTTCGGCGCACCTGCCCCCAGGCACCTTGTGCTGACCGATGTGCATCAGGCCGTTGAGGAAGGTGCCCGCCGTGATGACCACGGCCTTGGCGCGAATCTCCACGCCCCAGATGGTGCGCACGCCCACCGCCTCGCCGTTCTCCACGAGGAGCTCCTCCGCCTGGTCCTGCCAGACATCGAGACCTGGCGTGCGGTCGATGACCCGTCGCCATTCCCAGATAAACTTCCCCCGGTCACACTGGGCACGAGGCGACCACACGGCCGGCCCCTTGCCCTTGTTGAGCATGCGAAACTGGATGGCAGTGGCGTCGGTGACCAGGCCCATGTGCCCTCCGAGGGCATCGATCTCCCTGACAATCTGTCCTTTGGCGATGCCGCCGACGGCAGGGTTGCAGCTCATCTGCGCAATCTTGTTCATGTCCATGGTCACCAGCAAGGTCCTGGCACCCATGTTGGCCGCAGCGCACGCCGCCTCACAGCCCGCGTGCCCTCCGCCAATCACAATCACATCGTATTTGAAATCCATCGTTTTTGTCTTTTCGGCAAAAGTAAGAAATAAAATCGATTTTTTATTTGTTTTACTTTGATTAATCACTAAAATATATTATTTTTGCAGTCATTAACGGGCGTGCGCATACCTACTATAAGGTATTGCGTGGCCCAGACAAAATCTTATAAACGAGAATTGCCCCTTTAGAAAACCATCGACAACGGAATTTTATCTAACATTCAAATAATTAAAAATCAATCATTTATGTGGTTAATCAATTCTCCAATTGGTAGGAAAGTGGTGATGTCGCTCACAGGCATCTGCCTCATTCTCTTCCTGACCTTCCACTGTGCGATGAATGTTGCTGCGTTCTTCTCCGGAGACGCCTACAACACCATCTGCGAGTTCCTGGGTGCAAACTGGTATGCTGTCGTCGGCACACTGGGCCTGGCTTTCCTGGCCTGCTGCCACATCGTGTACGCCTTCATCCTCACCGCCCAGAACCGCCGTGCCCGTGGTGACCAGCGCTATGAGGTGACCAACCGCCGTCCCGAGGTGTCTTGGGCCTCCCAGAACATGCTGGTGCTCGGACTGATCATCGTCGTCGGCCTGCTCCTCCACCTCTACAACTTCTGGGCACACATGATGCTCGCCGAGTTCACGGGTGCGCAGAACGCCATTGCCGCCGCTGATGGCTTTGGCTGGATCAAGGAAGTGTTCTCTTGCCCGGTCTATTCCGTGCTCTACCTCGTTTGGATCGTAGCCCTGTGGTTCCACCTGACCCACGGTTTCTGGTCAGCCATGCAGACCCTGGGCTGGAGCGGCAAGATCTGGTTGAAGCGTTGGCAGGCCATCGGCGCCGTCTACGTCACCGTTCTCCTGGGTGTCTTCGCCATCCTCGTGCTGAGCTTCTGGCTTGGCTTCGCCCCAAGCATGTGTTAACAATACATTCAAATCAATCATTATGTCACAAATAGATTCTAAGATTCCAGAGGGCCCCTTGGCCGACAAATGGACCAATTATAAAGCCCACCAGAAGCTGGTCAACCCGGCTAACAAGCGTAAGCTCGACATCATCGTCGTAGGAACCGGCCTGGCAGGAGCCAGCGCCGCCGCCTCACTGGGTGAGATGGGCTTCCATGTCATCAACTTCTGCATCCAGGACAGTCCCCGTCGTGCGCACTCCATCGCCGCACAGGGAGGCATCAACGCCGCCAAGAACTACCAGAACGACGGCGACGCCGTGTACCGCCTGTTCTACGACACCATCAAGGGCGGTGACTACCGCGCCCGCGAGGCCAACGTCTATCGCCTGGCCGAGGTCAGCGCCAGCATCATCGACCAGTGTGTCGCCCAGGGCGTGCCTTTCGCACGTGAGTATGGTGGCATGCTCGCCAACCGCTCGTTCGGCGGTGTGCAGGTGAGCCGCACATTCTACGCCAAGGGCCAGACCGGCCAGCAGTTGCTGCTCGGCGCCTACAGTTCGCTGATGAAAGAGGTGAACAACGGCACTGTGGAGCTCCACACCCGCACCGAGATTGAGGATGTCGTCATCATCGACGGCCGTTGCCGCGGCGTCATCGCCAAGGACCTTGTCAGCGGTAAGCTGGAGCGCTATGCCGCCCACGCTGTCTGCTTGGCCACTGGTGGCTATGGCAACACCTACTTCCTCTCCACCAACGCCATGGGTTGCAACTGCACCGCCGCCATCCAGGCCTACCGCAAGGGCGCTTACTTCGCCAATCCTTGCTTCGTGCAGATCCACCCGACCTGTATCCCCGTCCACGGCGACAAGCAGTCGAAGCTGACACTGATGTCAGAGTCGCTGCGTAACGACGGCCGCATCTGGGTGCCCAAGAAGCTGGAGGACGCCAAGCGTCTGCAGCGTGGCGAGATCCAGGGCCGCGACATCCCCGAGGAGGACCGCGACTACTACCTGGAGCGCCGTTATCCTGCCTTCGGTAACCTCGTGCCCCGTGACGTGGCCTCGCGTGCCGCCAAGGAGCGCACCGACAAGGGCTTCGGCGTGAACAACACCGGCCTGGCTGTGTTCCTCGACTTCTCTGAGGCCTTCCAGCGCCTCGGCCGCAAGCGTGTCGACGAGCGTTACGGCAACCTCTTCGACATGTACCAGGAGATCACCGACGTCGATCCCCACGAGAACCCGATGATGATCTTCCCCGCCATCCACTACACCATGGGTGGACTGTGGGTCGACTATGAGTTGCAGACCAGTGTCAAGGGTCTGTTCGCCCTCGGCGAGTGCAACTTCTCCGACCACGGTGCCAACCGCCTGGGTGCCTCTGCCCTGATGCAGGGCTTGAGCGACGGTTACTTCGTCATCCCCTACACCATGCAGAACTACCTGGCCGACCAGATCACCGTGCCTCGCTTCAAGACCAACCTGCCCGAGTTTGAGGAGGCTGAGAAGAAGGTGCAGGCAGAGATCGACCGCATCTACGACATCCAGCACAAGCAGGCCGACAAGAGCAAGCTTGTCAGCGTCGACACCATCCACAAGGAGCTCTACAAGATCATGTGGAACTACGTAGGTATGGCCCGCAACGAGGAAGGCCTGAAGACCGCCCTCAAGAAGCTGAAGGAGGTGCGCGAGCAGTTTGACACTTGCGTCCGTATCCCTGGCACGAAGGAAGGCCTGAACGTGGAGCTCGACAAGGCTATCCACCTCCGCGACTTCATCCTCATGGGTGAGCTGATCGCTTACGACGCCCTGGAGCGCAACGAGAGCTGCGGCGGACACTTCCGCGAGGAGAGCCAGACCGAGGAGGGCGAGGCCAAGCGTAACGACGAGGAGTACATGTATGTCGCTTGCTGGGAGTACCAGAACGATGACAACACCGCCCCCGTCCTGCACAAGGAGCCGCTCAACTACGAGTATATTAAGGTGCAGACCCGTAACTACAAGTCGTAAGGTCACCCAGCCTGCCCCCACAAGGGCAGGCATGAGAAGACGCAGAAACATTAATTTAACTTCAGAACAATTCAAATGGATCAGAATATATCATTCACACTTAAGGTGTGGCGCCAGAACGGCCCTACGGCCGAAGGCCACTTCGACACCTTTGAGATGAAGGACATCCCCGGTGATACCTCATTCCTGGAGATGCTCGACATACTCAACGAGCAGCTCATCGAGCAGGACAAGGAGCCGTTCGTCTTCGACCACGACTGTCGCGAGGGTATCTGCGGCATGTGCTCGCTCTACATCAACGGCAACCCCCACGGACCCGCTCAGGGTGCCACCACTTGCCAGCTCTACATGCGTCGTTTCCACGACGGCGATGTCATCACCGTTGAGCCTTGGCGCTCGGCTGCCTTCCCTGTCATCAAGGACTGCATGGTCGACCGCTCGGCTTTCGACAAGATCATCGCTGCAGGCGGTTACACCTCTGTCCGCACCGGCCAGGCCCAGGACGCCAACGCCATCCTGATCTCCAAGGACGCTGCCGACGAGGCCATGGACTGCGCTACCTGCATCGGCTGCGGTGCCTGCGTGGCCGCTTGTAAGAACGGCTCTGCCATGCTCTTTGTCTCCAGCAAGGTCAGCCAGTTTGCCCTGCTGCCCCAGGGCCGTCCTGAGGCTGCACGCCGCGCCAAGGCCATGGTGGCCAAGATGGAGGAGCTGGGCTTCGGCAACTGCACCAACACCCGCGCTTGCGAGGCTGAGTGCCCGAAGAACGAGTCGATTGCCAACATCGCCCGCCTGAACCGCGAGTTCATCAAGGCCAAGCTCGCCGACTAATCCGATTTTAAACCCTACAAACAAAACGCCCGCAGGTGAATTTCTTCGCCTGCGGGCGTTTGTTTTTCGTGGGTTATGATTGCTTGCCTCGCATGTTTTACGGCCTTGTGGTGCCGGAAAAGGCTGTCTGGCGGGATTTGAAGGCGCGTAGAGTGGTACGCCCCGTGACGCTTTGGCGCATCGGGCTGGTCTGCGTCTCCGTAGTCCTTATTTGCAGATGTCCCTTGGCAGGTCGATGCGCAAGGGTTGCACGGCACCTTTGTACTTGCTGTCCGCATCCGCCATGGCCACCACCCAGCATGTGAACGAGCGGCGCGCGTTGTCCCATCCCGCCTCGTAGGGATAGACGCGGAAGGTGGTGTCGTCGATTTTCCTGATGGGGCCGCATATCACCTCGATGTGCAGCCTTCCCTTGCCGTGGTTGTCGGTGAGGGCCTGGTGGGAGGCGTCGGTATAGACCGGCTTCAGGTGGATGGTCACGCCGTCTGGGTCGTCGGCCTCAAAGGTCATCTGCATGCCCCCTTGGGTCTTGTTGTTGTAGGCGATGAGCTGGTGGTTGCGTTCGAAGCCCACGTATTGCACTCGCTTGCCTGCCGTCTCCTTGTAGCGCGCCTCAGTCAGCGAGGCCATCTCCTTGTCGAAGTACCAGAAGGCATCGTGCTTGTCGCCTTTGTATAGGTCGTAGGGCGCGGGTTGGGGTCGCGTGGCGTTGGCAGGCGCTGCGGGCAGCTTGCCCTTGTCGGTCCCGTCGGTGCCCGCCATGTCAGCGTGGAACCGTTCGGCGAGCCAGCCCTCCCTTGGGTCGAGGCGTCGCAGGGAGCCGTCGGCGTTAAGCCGCTGTTGCAGTGACTTCTCGATAAACTTGGCGAGATAGTCGCATGTGCGGTCGTCGGCGTCGAAATGTCCCCGGCCGGTGTCACAGAGAAACGATATGCAACTTCCGGGATACATCATGCGGAACGCCAGCGCCGGGTTGACCCGCGCTTCCCACCATTCATACTCACCCTCCACCATCAGGCCGGGTATGCCGTCGATGTTGCGGTTCCTGCCCCATTCCACGTTGGCTGCCCCATAGCCACAGAGGTTGGTGCGCGGTGCGTCGCCGTGGAAGGAGATGATGCAAAGCGTGCGGTCGGGGTTCCAGGCCGCAAAGTTCCATGGGAACGTGGCTTGCGCCGAATGTCCCAAAGGAATGACGGGTGTCGTGGCTATCTCGGCATGGCCGCTCTGGTCGGCGAGGCAGGGCATCAGATCCTCGAAGATTTGCTGTGCACCCGATGCAGGGTCCCAGTTGTTGTCGAAGGCGGGCGCCACCCATATCAGGCCCACGCCCAGCTTCTTCATCTTGGCTTGGAAGAGGGGGTTCTTGTAGATGGCCTCCTCCGTCATGTTCTGCTGCGCGAGGACGACGGCCTTCACGCGGTCGCATCCGTCGGGCACCCAGAGGTAGGCCACGGGCGCCTTGCCCGTCTCAGGAGAGACATAGCGGCGCAGTTCCACGGACCATTTGTACATGCCGCTTCCGCCCACGCCGACGGCGTGGGCGACCGATGCAAACAAGCCTTGCAGCGTCAAGGCCACGCCCACCATCACGCACAGGGCTTTCGCGCGTGAGGGGAAAACAAACATAGTTTTGGTCATATAGAGTCGTGTTGGTTTTGTGTGTCCATGGGCACTTTCCCGTAGCGGGGTGCCCTCACCCGACAGGCGTGAAGCTTAGGGCCGCGCCCCCCGAGGGTTGCAGGTGCAGCTTCAGCCTTTCCCCGCCCTTGACGGTCGTCTTCTCCGACGTGACCTGTGTGCGCGTCTTGAGCGAAGGATCGTCGTTGTGCGTTTCCACCCGATATTTCTTGCCTTTCTGCAGGAAGTCGGCGGTGTCAATGGTGATGTCGCGGCCTACTATCCCGTTCATCGCCCCCACGAACCACACGTCGCCCGTGCGGCGCGCCTGCACGATGTATTGGCCTATCTCGCCCAGCAGGGCCTTGCTCTCGTCCCACACCGTCGGGCAGGCCTTCCAGTAGTCGAGCTCCTTCTCGCCCCGGTAAGCCTCGGGCAGGTCATACCAGAAGAGAAACGTCAGCGGGCTATAGTAGACCACGGGCATGGCCAGCTGGTGACCTTTGGTGTTCTTCACCCGTCCGTTGAAGTAGCATGGCGTGTAGTCGGCCGGGCCGCAGAGGAAACGCGTGAAGGGCAGCGTGGCGTCGTGCTCGGCGTCGGGCATCTCCTCGTTGCCACCCACGCCCTCCTGTGTCAGCAGGTTGGGGTAGGTGCGACTCCACCCTGTGGGGCGATACTCGTCGTGTATGTCCACGAGGATGTGGTGGTCGGCGCACGCCTTCACGGCCTTGTGCAGCCATGTGGTCCACTGCTGCGAACCCACTTGCACAAAGCCGAACTTGATGCCGCTGACGCCCCATTGCTCATAGAGCGTGAGAAGCTCGTCGAGCTCCTTGCTGAGGGCGCGCTGGTTGACGTAGAGCCACACGCCGATGCCCTTGCTTCGGGCGTATCGGCACAGGCGAGGCAGGTCGAGGTCCTTGCGCTCGTCCACCTTGCGCGCCGACGAGGCCATCTTCATTTCCGGTCCGTACCATCCCGCGTCGAGCTCGATGTATTGCATGCCGCGGTCCACGCAGAAGTCCACAGCCTCCAGGACAGTCTTCATGTCCAGTCGGCACACGCGGAACGCCTTGCCCGGTCTGACCCACTCCCTGGCGTCGGCTATTTGGTTGGGCGCGTTGAGGTTGAGCACCATTTGCTTGTTGTTGATGAGGTCTGTGGCCTTCTCGCCGAGCAAGATGTAGCGCCAGGGCATGTCGTAGGCGGTGATGATGTCGGCAGGCTCATACAGTGACATCTGCAGCTCGTTGTCGGCCTTCAGCTTCAGCTTTCCTCTCACGAAGTCGACCAAGGCTGCCTCACCTATGGCGGCATATAGGCCGTTGGCCAGACGGAGTGTCAGCGGCCGCTCCGCCTCTTCTGCCCAGGCCCTCTCGCGCCTCTGGAGCTTCACCTTGCTGGCCTGTGCCTGTGCCCACGCGTAATGCCATGCGGTGGCGCCTGGGGCGAAGGCGAAGGAGGTCAAGTCTTCGGTGATGTGCATAAACAGGCCGTTGGTGGCCTCGGGAAAGTGGTAGCGGATGGCTATGCCCTCATCGTAGGCGCGCACCACGATGTCGAGCAGATACTGCTGTCGCTTGTCGTATCCGCCGGCGTCGTCGCCGTGTCGCCCGCCTTTCATCAGGTGGATGGTCATCTCATTGTAGTGGTCGGCAATCTGCGCATACTCACCATAGACCGTTGTCCACACGCTGTCCATTGTCTTCCGCTCCACCCCCGTCACCTCCATGCCGTTGGTCCATACCCGGCTGGTGTCCACGGGGATGCCCATGGCTCGTTCCACCAGATGGTTGTCGATGTTCACCCCCAGCGCGCCATGCTCCACCACGGGCTTGCCGTCGTAGTCAAGGTGATAGGCCAGGTCGCCGCCCTTTTGCTCGAAGACAAAACGAACCTTGCCGTCAGGCGACAGCAAGGTGACCTGGGCGTGGGCCAGGGTGCTCAGAAGGAGCATCAAGATGGGTGCCAGGATGCTCACCCTGTTTCTTATGGGATATTTCATGGTCATGAGAACTCTGTTTTTTATAAAATACGTGTGAGGACGCATTTCCACGCAAAACGGCCTTCTGTTGGGCGCGCGTCCTGGCCAGTCCCCTCCTCGGCATCGCTCTCGCATGACGCATCAAAACAAATGATAAACCCTATGCGAAAACGTGCATGTCCTATGTTGTCAACTGCCATATTCCATCATCCATTTGCAATCAGATGATGACGGTTTTGCTTTAACAGGGTGAAACAGCTTGTTCCTCAGCTCTGAATTGAGCGTTTCTTCTTTTGTGAAGGCTGGTCGCCACCGCATGGTGCCGTTGTTCACGCCTGGGCCTTGGATGTAATATTTGTCGCGATAGCCATTTGGGGTGAATGGGCCGGTGCCACCTATGTCGCCTATCTTCAAGTCGTGGTGGTGCAAGCAAGTGGGTACCATCACTTCCGAGTGGGCGGCAGTTCCTTTCGGAGTCTCCGGTAACGTGCCACGACATCGTCGTTGACAACGTGTGACACGAACAAAACCGCGCTTTTCATCTTGTCGCTCACCTTTTGCTCCATTTCCTAAATACCAGTTTGATAAGTCGCGTCTCACCATCATACATGTACGCGGTGACGATGCGGCGAGATTCCAGGTACCTGTACGCTGCCAGGCTGTCCTTGGGGCGCCGCTCCACCAGTTGCTGGTGGTTGCCCTGCTTCACCACCTTGCCGTGGCGGAGCACGATGATGTTGTCAGCGTTCTTCACGGTGGACAGGCGGTGAGCGATGACAAGCATGGTGCGGCCTTTGCGCAGGGTGCCGAGGTTCTCAGTAATCTTCCGTTCAGTCTCCGCGTCGAGCGAACTGGTGGCCTCGTCCAGCATGATGTAGGCGGGGTGCTTGAAGATGGCTCTTGCGATCATGATGCGTTGCTTCTCCCCTCCGCTGACTCCCATTCCGTCGCTGCCGAGTTTGGTCTGCAGGCCCAAAGGATGCTCTTCCACGAAATGGCGCAGGCAAGCGGCATCCAATGCCTCGTTGATTCTTTGTTCGTCAGGCTCGTGCCCCAGCACGATGTTGCCCTTCAGTGTGTCGGAGAAGATGTAGTTTTCTTGCATCACCACGCCAGATGCCGCCCTCACGGAGCTTGCGCTGATGTCTTTCAGGTCCTGTCCACCGATGGTGATGTGTCCCGCCGTGGGCTTGTAGAATTTCAACAGCAGCTTCATCAGGGTCGTCTTGCCACTGCCACTCTCGCCGACGATGGCCGTCGTCTTTCCTGCGGGAGTGGTGAGGCTTTTCTTGTTTTTGATATTCGCAAAGACATACATTTTTATTGATAGTCCCAAGTGAAAGTTTGTTTTTTAGGAAAAAAAATAGTTTCCCAACTGAATAGTTTTTCCTACCTTTGCAACAGGAAAGGCTGTGGGCAGCCCATGCGACAAGAAGACGCAAACAAACATGAAGAACGAAGCAACCCTCGAATTTGTCCGCTTACACCGTGAGGACGACGTGCGCCGTCTGGCCTTCGCGGTCGACAAGCATCCCGATGTGGATATGCCCTGGGCGTTGGACCAAATCATGGGCTGGCAGACCGCTCGCCGCAAGTTGCCCTCATGGGCGGCATGTGAGGGCGTGGTCTATCCGCCCCACCTCAACATGGAACAGTGCTCCAGCGAGGCCACGGCGCGCTACAAGGCCGATTTGGCAGCCCGCCTGGTTGGCGTCCGCCCCGGCGGAAACAGCCGCCTGGTGGATCTCACAGGCGGCTTTGGTGTTGATTTTTCGCTGATGGCGAGAAACTTCACGGAGGCCACCTATGTGGAGCGCAACGAGGCGTTGTGCCCTATCGCCCGCCACAACTTCACGCTGTTGGGCCTTTCCCATGCAGAGGTGGTGTGTGGCGATGGAACGCAGTATCTGCAATCCATGCCTGTGGCGGACAACAGGTTGTCCCCTTCCACTTCCACACTCATCTATCTCGACCCCGCTCGTCGTGACAACCACGGTCGCAAGGTCTTCGGCATGGAAGAATGCACGCCCGATGTGGTGAGCCTTGCCGACGCCTTGTTGCAGCGGGCCGATGTGGTGCTGGTGAAGCTCTCGCCCATGCTCGACTGGCATGAGGCCGTGCGCAAGCTGCGGCACGTGGTGGAGGTGCACATCGTCTCGGTGGCCAACGAGTGCAAGGAACTGCTGCTGGTGCTGTCACTCGAGGAGCGTCCGTTGCGTGTGTTTTGCGCCAACGATGAGCAGCGGTTCTGCTATCTCGTGTCAGACGCACCGCATGCAGACATGCCCTGTTCCTCACCGTCTGCATCCTATCTGCTCGTGCCCAACAGCAGCGTGATGAAGGCTGGCTGTTTCCGGGAGCTTGAAGCAACCTTTGGCGTGCCGCAGATAAGCGCCGATGCCCATCTCTTCCTGTCTGAGAATCCTCTCCCGGAGTTTCCCGGCCGCCAGTTTCACATTCTTCAAGTTACCTCGATGAATAAGCGCGAATTGCGAGCGGCGTTTCAAGGCGTCAGCCAGGCCAATATCGCCGTGCGGCACTTCCCCCTCACCGCCGATGCCCTGCGCCACAGGTTGAAGCTCAAGGATGGTGGCAACCTGTATGTGTTTGCCACCACTGTGGGCAAGGAGCACCGCCTGTTCCTCACCGAGAAGTGTGATGCTTGCTGACGATTTTCCACCCTTCGCTCATCCTTGCTAATGAAAAAAGCCGCCCCGTATGGTTTACGGAGCGGCTTACGGGTTATTGTGTAAGTTCACGTATCATGGTATAAACTTATATACTATATTGCAAACTTATGTGTTATCGTGTAAGATAAGTCATGGTAGCTCATGTTGGCCATGCGCTTCACTCGATGGGCAAGCTCAGCTTGTCGCCCTTCAGTCCCTTGGCAGTCACCTTGAGCGTCACCTTTCCTTTCTTTCCCTTGCTGTGCACCACGGCCAGCGCATGTCCGTGCCACGCCCTGTGGTTGTCATCGTAGTAAGGCTCCGGGTCTTTGATGTCCGCGTTGCCCGCCGCCAGCAGTTCGCCGCCCGTCACCTCGAAGGTCAGTCGGTCGGAGGCTGTGGGGCAGACGTTGCCTGCCGCATCCTCAATCCATGCGTCGACAAACGCCAGGCCGTTGCCTGCCATTGCCTTGCGGTCCGCCTTCAGCACGATGCGCGCCGGTTTGCCCGCCGTCTGGATGACCCGCTCGTGGCCACCCGCCACAGCCTTCAGCACGCCGGGCTGGTAAGGCAGGCGGAACACCGCCTTATACTCCTTTTCGCGACTGACCTCAGTTGTGCCAACCGGCTTGCCGTTGAGGTAGAGCGTCACTTTCGGCTCACGGGTGTAGACCACCACATCGATGTCTTTCCCTTCCCATCCGGGCCAGTTCCAGCTCTCCACCGTCGGCCATGTCGCCCACAGTCCGGTGCGCACCTTGCCCACGTAGCCGTCAGGCTCGCGCACGGCCATATAGAGTTGTTCGGACTGGCCATCGTTCCATAGCATGGAGCGATAGTGCCCCACCGGCTTGATGTGGCCCGTCAGGTCGATGTCGCCGCAGTAGGCCCCGTGCCAGGGCCACAGGGGCCGTTGGTAGTGCTCGCCCGCCGGGTCGCCGTCGTGCCAGTAGCGGCCGATGCCACTCTCGCCGATGTAGTCGAGACTCGTCCACACGAAGTCACCCACGATGTAGGGATGCTCCATGCACCGCTTCCAGTTGGCGAAGGCATCCTTGGGATACGATTCCGTCTGCCACATCACCCTGCTGGGTACACGCTGGTGGTCGCTTTCCGCCTTGTGGATCATGTAGTTGTAGCCCACGATGTCCTGCGCCGAGGCCAGCGGGTCGTAGATCTCCCAGTCGCTGTCCCAAGCCGCCAGGGCCGACGTGACGGGGCGCGTGTCGTCCCACCGCTTCACCTGCTCGCGCAGTTGGTAGGCCGTGGCCACCGCCTCCCTCGACTTACGCTCGATGATCTCGTTGCCCACGCTCCAGCAGATGACGCTGGGGTGGTTGCGGTCGCGGCGCACCATCGCCTCGATGTCCTTCTTAAACCATTGGTCGAAGAGCGTCGAGTAGTCGTAGGTGTTCTTGGCGCTGCGCCATCCGTCGAAGGCCTCGTCGATGACAAGCAAGCCCAGCGAGTCACAAGCGTCGAGAAACGCCTCCGACGGCGGGTTGTGGCTGGTCCGCGCCGCATTGTATCCCGCTTGCTTCATCAGTTGCACCTTGCGTATCTCCGCATCCTTCCAGGCCGCCGCACCGAGGATGCCGTTGTCGTGGTGCAGGCATCCGCCGTTGAGCTTGATGGCCTGGCCGTTGAGTGTCAGCCCGTGTGTGGCGTCGTAGCGAATGGTGCGTATGCCAAACCAACGCTCCTCATGGTCAATGACCTTGCCGCCAGCGTCTTGCAGCTCCACGGTGGCCTTGTACCTGTTGGGATGCTCAGGGCTCCACAGTCGCGGGTTGTCCACGTGGAACACCTGTTCGAGCACCTGTTGCCCCTTACTGTCGAGATGAACATCACGGCTTGCGGCCACTCCGTTGCCGATGCGCACCACGAGTCTGGCGTCAGCCTCGTGGCCCGACTGGTTATAAAGAGCCGTCTTCACGCGCACCTCACGGTCCGAGGGCGTGGTGATCTGCACGCCCCAGCGGTCGATGCCCATGTCGCTCTTTTGGACGAGCCACACGTTGCGGTAGATGCCCGACCCCGAGTACCAACGGCAGTTCTTCTGCTTGGAGTTGTCCACGCGTACCAGGATGGTGTTGCTGCCAGTGTGCAGTGCCCGAGAGATGTCGCAGAAGAAACTCGTGTAACCATAGGGATGGCCCCCCACCCGTTGCCCGTTGACGTAGACGTCCGAGTTCATGTAGACCCCCTCAAAGTAGAGGTCCACCCGGCTTCCCGGTTGCAGGCAACCGTCTTTGGCGGCCACTTCAAGTGTTTTCCGGTACCAGCCCGTACCTGTGGGCAGGTAGCCTCCGTCGTTGCCCGATGCGTTCTTCTCGCTGAACGGCATGTTGATGCTCCAGTCGTGGGGCAGGTTTACAGCCTTCCAGCCGTCTTGTGAAGCCACGGTTTGCATGTCGCCATCACCATAGCGGAAAGTCCATCCGTCGTTGAACAGTTGCTTCTGCGCCCAGGTAGTGAGGGCCATAGCCAAGGTTAATGCCATAGTCAGGCCTCTCCTCGCACATGTTGCTTGAAGTGTTAGTCGTCCGTTTTTCATTCTTCGTTGTCGGTTTGTTGTGTTTTGGGTTTTCTTGATTGCTTTGCAAAAATATGAAAAAGAAACGAAAAAAAGCCATTTGATTTGGCCTTTCAGCTAAAAAGTTATATTTTTGCATGCTTAAAGGCTTTCAACATCAAGAATTTATAAGATTCATGGGAATAGAAATACGTAAGGTGGAGACCGCCAAGGATCTCAAGACCTTCATCGATTTTCATTACGATTTATATGCGGGCAACCCTTATGATGTGCCCAACCTCTTCAGCGACGACAAGAACACGTTGAGCAAGGACAGGAACGCCGCCTTCGACTTTTGCGACGCCGAGTACTATCTGGCCTATAAGGATGGCAAGGTAGCCGGTCGCGTGGCAGCCATCATCAATCACCGTGTCAATGAGCATTGGAAGGTGAAGGACGTGCGCTTCGGCTGGATTGACTTCATTGATGACATCGAGGTGAGCCGTGCCCTCTTCGACGCCGTGGCAGCCTATGGCCGTGCCAACGGCATGACTGCCATGGTGGGCCCTCTCGGGTTCACCGACATGGATCCTGAGGGTATGCTGACATGGGGCTTCGACAAGCTCGGCACCATGGCCACCATCTACAATTATGATTATTACCCGCGCCACATGGAACAGCTTGGCGGATGGGACAAGGACAACGACTACGTGGAGTTCTACCTGCCCGTTCCCGAGAAGGTTCCCGAGAAATACGCCAAGATAGCCCAACTGGTGGAGAAACGCTACAACCTGCATGTGAAGAAACTGACGCGTGATGACGTGTGGAAGCGTGGTTGGGGCCGCAAGCTCTTCGAGATCATCAATGCCACCTACACCGACCTCTACGGTTTCGTGTCGCTTACCGACCGCCAGATCGACCAGTATGTGAAGATGTACATGCCCATGGTAGACCTCAACCTCGTCACCGTCATCCTTGACGGCAACAAGAACGATGCCGTGGCGGGCATGGGCATCACCATCCCCTCGCTCTCACGTGCCTTGCAGAAGTGTCATCGCGGACGCCTGTTGCCCTTTGGCTGGTGGCACGTGCTGCGCGCCATCAAATGCCACAAGACAGAGGGTGTCGACCTCCTGCTCGTTGGCTTCCTGCCCGAGTATCGTGCCAAGGGAGCCAACGCCTTGCTCTTCGCCGACCTCATTCCGCGCTACATCGACTACGGGTTCAAGTGGGGCGAGACACAAGTCGAGATGGAGAGCAACGAGGGTGTGCAGGGACAGTGGGGACCCTTGAACCCCATCAACCACAAGCGCCGCCGCTGCTACCGCAAGACACTCTGACGGCCTTCGCCCCTTCTGCCGCAAGCAAGGGGCAACCAACCATTGTCACCAAGAACACATACAATCCATGAGCAACGACATAACCAACGAAACGCAATCCCAGGAGCCCGTACAGCCCACTGCCGCCTACACCGATGACAACATCCGGCACTTGAGCGACATGGAACATGTGCGTACCCGTCCTGGTATGTATATAGGCCGTCTGGGTGACGGTTCCTTACCCGAGGACGGCATCTATGTGCTCCTGAAGGAGGTCATCGACAACTCCATCGACGAGTTTAAGATGAAGGCTGGAGACCGCATAGAGGTCGATATCGACGATAACCTGCGTGTCTCTGTGCGCGACTATGGACGCGGTATCCCCCAGGGGAAGCTCGTGGAAGCCGTCTCCGTGCTCAACACCGGAGGCAAGTACGACTCCAAGGCGTTCAAGAAGAGTGTCGGGCTCAACGGTGTCGGCGTGAAGGCTGTCAACGCCCTCAGTTCGCATTTCGAGGTGAAGAGCTTTCGGGAGGGCAAGGTGCGTAGCCTGGCCTTCGAGTGTGGCAAACTGATGAGCGACAACACGGAGGCCACCAACGACGAGAACGGCACCTACATCTTCTTCGAGCCCGACAACACGCTCTTCAAGAATTACCAGTTCCACGAGGAGTTCGTGGAGACCATGCTCCGCAATTACACCTACCTCAACTCAGGCCTCACCATCCTCTATAATGGTCGTCGCATCAAGAGCCGCAACGGACTGGAAGACCTGCTTGTGGACACCATGACCACAGACCCGCTCTATCCCATCGTCCACATCAAGGGTGAGGACATTGAGATCGCTTTCACCCACACCAACCAGTATGGTGAGGAGTATCACAGCTTTGTCAACGGACAACATACCACCCAGGGTGGCACCCACCAAAGCGCGTTCAAGGAGCACATCGCCAAGACCATCAAGGAATTTTACGACAAAAACTACGAATACACCGACATCCGCAACGGCATCGTGGCAGCCATCGCCATCAACGTGGAAGAGCCTGTGTTTGAGTCACAGACTAAGATCAAGTTGGGCTCCACGCTGATGGAGCCGGGCGGTGAGACCATCAACAAGTATGTCGGCGACTTCATCAAGCGTGAGGTCGACAATTATCTCCATATCCACAAGGAGGATGTGGCCGACGTGCTGGAGGGCAAGATCAAGGAGAGCGAGCGCGAGCGCAAGGCTATGGCCGGCGTCACCAAGTTGGCGCGCGAACGCGCCAAGAAGGCCAACCTGCACAACCGCAAGTTGCGCGACTGCCGCATACACTACTGCGATGCCAAGGACAACCGAAAGGAGGAGAGCTGCATCTTCATCACCGAGGGCGACTCGGCCAGCGGCAGCATCACCAAGAGCCGTGATGTCAACACCCAGGCGGTGTTCTCGCTTAGGGGCAAGCCCCTCAACTCTTTTGGCTTGACCAAGAAGGTGGTCTATGAGAACGAGGAGTTCAACCTGTTGCAAGCTGCGCTCGACATCGAGGATGGACTTGACAACTTGCGCTACAACAAGGTTATCGTGGCCACCGATGCCGATGTTGATGGCATGCACATCCGTTTGCTCATCATCACTTTCTTCTTGCAGTTCTATCCCGAACTCATCAAGAAAGGTCATGTCTATGTGCTCCAGACTCCTCTCTTCCGTGTGCGCAATCGCCGCACGAAGATCAAGAACAAGAAGATGATCGCTGATTATGACAGTCACATGGGCAAGGGAGAGAAGAAAAGCGACTTCATCACCCGCTATTGCTACACCGACGAGGAGCGTGTCAGCGCCATCCGCGACTTGGGACCCGATCCGGAGATCACACGCTTCAAGGGCCTTGGAGAGATATCGCCCGATGAATTTGCACACTTCATCGGACCCGACATGCGCCTCGAGCAGGTGACGCTCCACAAGAACGACCAGGTGCAGAAGCTCCTCGAATACTACATGGGAAAGAACACCATGGAGCGCCAGAACTTCATCATCGACAACCTGGTGATTGAGGAAGACATACCTGAGGAAGAATAAAAAGGCGGGCTCCATCAATTGCCATAGCAAAAGAACTTCGAAGCCTGACGATGTTGTGTAGCCGAACCCTCCTAAAACCATACAGACACTTTATGACCATGACTCATATCCTTTCATCCCTCTCCCAGTTCCGCATCCATAAGTGCGTTGGGCCAAGGCTTTCGCGCCTTGTTGTGCCTATCGCTTCATTGCTGTTGACCCTTCTGCCCTGTACCACCTTGAGGGCGCAACGTGGCTCGCACGGGGTCGACGAGGAGCAGATGCGAAAACTTCAGATAGCCGAACTGGCCATTAGCGACCTTTATGTCGACACCGTGGACCAGGCCAAGCTGGTCGAGAACGCCATAAGGGGCATGCTGGAGAAGCTCGACCCTCATTCGTCTTACTCCACAGCCAAGGAAACCAAGGCTATGAATGAGTCGTTGGGCGGCTCTTTCGAGGGCATCGGCGTGCAGTTCAATATCCAAAACGACACGCTCCTTGTCATCCAGCCTGTCACGGGTGGCCCTTCGGAGAAGGTGGGCATATTGGCGGGTGACCGCATCGTCGCCGTCAACGACACGGCCATTGCGGGTGTGAAGATGGCCCGTGACGAGATTGTCAGGCGTCTGCGTGGCCCCAAGGGGTCCAAGGTGGTGCTGACCATTGTGAGGCGTGGCATCAAGGAAAAGTTGACCTTCACCGTCGTGCGTGACAAGATACCCGTGAAGACGCTCGACGCCAGTTATATGATTCGCCCCGGGGTGGGATATGTGCGCATCGGCAGTTTTGGCGCCACCACTTATAAGGAGTTTATGGAGGCGGTGAAGGACCTTCAGCGCCAAGGCATGAAGGACCTGGTGCTTGACTTGCAGGACAATGGAGGCGGGTATATGATGGCTGCCGTGCAGATTGCCAATGAGTTCCTGGCGAAGGGAGACCTCATTGTCTATACTGATGGCCGCCGCGTGCCCCGCAACGATTACCATGCGCAAGGCAATGGCACGCTGCAGACGGGACATGTGGTGGTGCTCGTCAATGAGTTTTCCGCTTCCGCATCAGAGATTGTCACTGGTGCCTTGCAGGACCAGGACCGTGCTATCGTGGTGGGCCGCCGCTCCTTCGGAAAGGGCCTCGTGCAACGCCCCATCGACTTCTCCGACGGCTCGATGATGCGCATCACCATTGCCCATTACTTCACGCCCACCGGACGTTGCATCCAGAAACCTTACACGAAAGGCGACCTCAAGGCTTATGAACAAGAACTCGACAGCCGTTATAAGCATGGTGAGCTCTATAGTGCCGACTCTATTCACTTTGCCGACTCATTGAAGTTCTACACCTTGCGTCGACACCGCACGGTTTATGGCGGTGGAGGCATCATGCCCGATTACTTCGTCCCGCTTGACACCACCCAGTACACGCGACTGCACAGGCAGTTGGCAGCCAAGGGCATTGTTATCAAGGAAAACCTGAAGTATGTGGACAATCACCGCAAGCAGCTGCATCGTCAGTATCCCACCTTCCAGTCCTTCCTCGCATCATTCACGGTGCCGCAGAGCCTGCTCGATGAGGTGCTGGCCGAAGGGAAGAAAGTGAATGTGGAACCGAAAGACGACCAGGAGCTGGCGCAGACCTTACCGCAGTTGCGCACACAGCTCAAGGCCCTCGTGGCACGTGACTTGTGGGACATGAGTGAATATTTCCAGGTCATCAATGAGCAGAACCACATCGTCAGGAAGGCCCTGGAGGTGATAGGCGATGGCAAGGCCTGGCAGTGAGGACCCTCACCCCCTTCTTTAATCTCCCTTAGGACATGGAACAGCTGTTGCATTATTGTTGGAAGCACAAGATGGTCCCTCTCGGAACGCTCCGCACCACTGACGGGCGGATTGTGGAGGTGATAGATCCCGGGTTGCACAATCGCAATGCGGGCCCCGACTTCTTCAATGCAAAGGTGAAAATCGACGGCGAGCTGTGGGTGGGCAATGTGGAGATACATGACAAGTCGTCGGACTGGTTCCTGCATGGACACGACCATGACGACCACTACAACAACGTGGTGCTCCATGTGGCAGGCATGGTCGACGCTGAGGTGCGTACAGCCAACGGCCTTACACCGCCCCAGATGCAGCTCAATGTGCCAGAGACGGTGCGTCTCAACTATGAGACCTTGTTGCGGGCCGACAATTATCCGCCTTGTTACAAGATCGTCCCGCGCCTGTCGGGCTTGATGGTCCACTCCTGGATGAGCGCCCTTGAGACCGAACGGCTGGAGCGCAAGACCGAGGACATTGCCCGACGGGCCAGCCTGTGTGACGGCTCCTGGGAGTCGGCCTACTTCGTCACCATGGCCCGCAATTACGGATTTGGCGTCAATGGCGATGCCATGGAACAGTGGGCACTCCATGTCCCGTTGGGATCCGTCGGCCACCATCGTGACGATATTTTCCAGATAGAGGCCTTTTTCTTGGGCCAGGCGGGCCTGCTCGACCCGATGTCGGTACCTGAGCGCCATCGCGACGCCGCGCTTGCTGACGGCTATTTCCAGCGCCTTGGAAGCGAATACAGATACTTGGCCCATAAGTTTGGCCTTCATCCCATCGATTACCGTTTGTGGCGTTTCCTGAGATTACGCCCCCAGAACTTTCCGCACATACGCATTTCACAGTTGGCACGCCTTTATTATATGCGCAAGGCGGGACTATCCCAGCTTGTGGAATGTGAGGACCTGAAGAGTGCCGAGCGCTTGCTCGACACGTCGGTCACCGACTATTGGCAGACCCACTATGCCTTTGGCTGCGAGAGTGCGCACAGTGAGAAGCGGCTGTCCGCCTCGTCGGTCAATCTGCTTCTCATCAACACTGTTGTCCCTATGCTCTTTGCTTATGGCCGCCATAAGCGCGATGACCGTCTCTGCGACCGCGCCTTCAGTTTCCTGGAGCAGTTGCGTGCCGAGAACAACCATATCGTGCGCATGTGGAAGGAGTGCGGGCTGGCCGTCGACAATGCTGGTGACTCCCAGGCGCTCATACAGTTGAAGAAAGAATATTGTGACCGGCGCGACTGCCTGCGCTGCCGTTTCGGATACGAGTATCTCAAGGGGGTAGGGGTGGACGCCCAATGACACGAACAACAACGCATAACGAATATGAAAGAATACCTGTTTACCACGCGGATGGATGTGCGCGACTATGAGTGCGACATCGAGGGCATAGTCAACAATGCCAACTATCTGCACTATACGGAACACACCCGCCACCGCTTCCTGCGTAGCTTGGGCGTGAGTTTTTCTGCCCTTCACGAGAAGGGCGTCGACGCTGTTGTGGCGCGTATGCAACTCAAGTTTAAGACGCCCTTGCGTTGCGATGATGAGATGGTGTCGTGCCTCAACCTCCGGAAGGAGGGCATGCGTTATGTCTTTGAACACGACATCTATCGTGCCTCCGACATGCGGTTGAGCTTCCATGCGGATGTTGACCTTGTGACGCTGATCAACGGCAAGCTCGGCGTGAGCGTAGACTACGACCGCGCCTTCGGCTTTGATAAATTGTAATGGTTCACACACATCAACAGAACAAACCCCATTGGACAACGAACTCATCAACACCGTCGCCCTGGCTCGCTTGAGCTATTTTCACCTGAACGTCATGGTGGCCCTTTACCGGGAAATGGGATCGGCCACAGCCATCGTGGAGCAACGCCGTGACTTGCTCAAGATGTTCCCCAATCTGCCAGCGCGCATCTCCAGCGCGCTGGCCAGCCTTGATGTCATGCGGGAGCGGGCCGAGGAGGAGCTCGTGTGGGCTGCTGACCATGAGGTGAAGGCCTTTTGCCTCAACGACCCCCGCTATCCCCGTCGTCTCAAGGACGTTCCTGATGCCCCGTTGGTGCTCTTCTACCGCGGGACGGCTGACCTCAATGCCCGCAGAGTCGTCAACATTGTCGGCACACGCCACTGCACGGCCTATGGGACGGACCTCATCCGTCGGTTTGTGGCCGACTTGCGGGTGTGCTGCCCTGACACTGTCATCGTCAGCGGACTGGCCTATGGCGTCGATATCAACGCCCATCGCTATGCTCTTGCCAATCACATGGATACGGTTGCGGTGCTTGCCCATGGCCTCGACACACTCTATCCGCAGAGCCATCGCGACACCGCCAATGAGATGTTGGCACACGGGGGACTGGTCACGGAGTATATGACGCGCACCAAACCCGACAAAATCAATTTTGTCAGGCGCAATCGCATCACGGCGGGGCTCTGCGACGCCACGGTGCTGGTGGAGAGTGCCGCCAAGGGTGGAGGCCTGATCACCACCAGCATCGCCAAGGATTACCACCGTGATGTGTTCGCATTCCCCGGGCCTGTGGGTGCGCCCTACAGTGAGGGATGCAACCGCCTCATACGCGATTGCGGTGCCGGGCTTATCACGTCGGCTGAGGACTTTGTCAACGCGATGGGGTGGGCCGACGACCAGAAGTTGGCCGAGGCCCGCCGCCAGGGCATTGAGCGCCAGCTCTTTCCCGACCTCACCGATGAGGAACAGCGCATCGTCCAACTCTTGCAGAAGACCAATGATCTCCGCCAGGACACCATCGCCGTGAAGACAGGCCTGCCTGTGGCTTCGGTCATGGCCAAACTCTTCCAGCTCGAGATGAAGGGCGTGGTCAAGGCGTATGCCGGAGGTGCTTACCATCTGTTGGCATGAGCCGGCGCGCCCTGTGTAAGCGCTGGCCGTACAGGTGGCTCAGGAAGATGTGCCCATATATGCATTTCAAGATTGAACAATAAATAGACTGATGAAGATAGGCAATATAGATTTTGGTAGCAAGCCCTTGTTTCTTGCTCCCATGGAAGATGTTACGGATATAGGTTTTCGCAAGCTGTGCAAGCGATATGGCGCAGCCATGGTCTACACCGAGTTTGTGTCTGCCGATGCCATCATCCGCTCCATTCCCAGCACGCTTGCCAAGATGACGGTCGACGATGATGAGCGTCCCGTTGGCATCCAGATTTACGGGCGTGAGGTCGAGCCGATGGTTGAGGCGGCCAAGATTGTCGAGACCTTCCATCCCGACATCATCGACCTCAACTTCGGTTGCCCGGTGAAGAAAGTGGCGGGCAAGGGAGCCGGGGCCGGCCTTTTGCGAGACATCCCCAAGATGCTTGACATCACGCGTGCTGTGGTGAAGGCTGTGAAGACTCCTGTCACGGCCAAGACCCGCCTGGGATGGGACAAGAATGACCTCGTGATCACCACCTTGGCCGAGCAGTTGCAAGACTGTGGCATCCAGGCGCTCACCATTCATGGCCGTACTCGTTCGCAGATGTACACGGGCGAGGCCGACTGGACCCTGATTGGTGAGGTGAAGCGCAATCCGCGCATACACATCCCCATCATTGGCAATGGCGACATCACCACGCCCGAAGGGGCCGATGAGGCTTTTGCCAACTATGGAGTGGATGCGGTCATGATAGGTCGCGCCACGTTCGGAAGGCCTTGGTTTTTCAAGGAATGTCGCGATTACATGATGGTCCAAGAGGGCGCAGCTCAGGTAGTGCCTGCACCCTTGTCCATTGATGATAAGATAGATATCCTCGAGGAGCAGCTCCGTATCAATGTGGAGCGCATTGATGAGTATCGCGGCATCCTACACACGCGCCGCCATCTGGCCGCCTCGCCCATTTTCAAGAATATCCCCAACTTTAGGCAGACGCGCATCGCCCTTTTGCGGGCTGAAACCACGGATGAGGTGCTCCGAATACTCGAAAAATGCCGTTCCGTTCTGAATGAGCTGTCCGCTGAAAATCAAAAGGTTACGACATAACTGCGACAAAAGAGTGAATTGTTTTAACTTGCTTTAACATGTAAACTTTCACCTTTTGTCTTTCCACCTTTTTACCCTTCAACCTTTTATGGTTACCTTTGCATTAACAAAGCATCAAGACACACATGGTTGACGATTTCGACATACGAGAAAAGAACATATCCGGAGAGGAAAAAGAGTTAGAGAACGCCCTTCGCCCGCTTCGCTTCGATGACTTCAACGGACAGCCCAAGGTGGTGGATAACCTCCGGGTGTTTGTTGAGGCTGCCAAGTATCGGCGCGAACCGCTCGACCACACATTGCTCTATGGACCTCCCGGACTGGGCAAGACCACGCTGAGCAACATCATCGCCAACGAGCTGGGCGTTGGGTTCAAGATCACGTCGGGCCCCGTGCTCGACAAGCCTGGCGACTTGGCCGGCATCCTCACGTCGCTGGAGCCCAATGATGTGCTCTTCATCGACGAGATACACCGCTTGCAGCCCGTCGTGGAGGAATATCTCTATTCGGCCATGGAGGACTACCGCATCGACATCATGATTGACAAGGGCCCCTCGGCGCGGAGCATACAGCTCGACCTCAACCCCTTCACGCTCATCGGCGCCACCACCCGTTCGGGCATGCTCACGGCGCCGCTACGCGCCCGCTTCGGCATCAACATGCACTTGGAATATTACGATCCGCCCACCTTGCAGCGCATCATCAGACGCTCGGCACGCTTGCTGAAGGTGCCCATCGCTGACGATGCGGCTGTGGAGATTGCCCGGCGCAGCCGTGGCACACCCCGTATCGCCAATGGGCTGTTGCGCCGTGTGCGCGACTTTGCGCAGGTCAAGGGCAACGGTACCATCACCAAGGACATTGCCGACATAGCCCTCTCGGCGCTCAATATCGACTCTTATGGTCTCGACGAGATAGACAACAAGATCCTGCTGACCATCATCGACAAGTTTAGGGGCGGTCCTGTGGGCATCTCCACCATCGCCACCGCCATCGGCGAGGACGCCGGCACGGTGGAGGACGTGTATGAGCCCTACCTCATCATGGAGGGCTTCGTGAAGCGCACGCCGCGCGGACGCATGGTCACCCCTTTGGCTTACGAGCATCTGGGGCGCAACCCTTATAGCGGCGACATCATGCAAACCCAACTCTTTTAACCCATCCGTCACGCGATATGGACTCACATATAGCCAATCCTGCAGCTCCGCCTGCCGACCGCCCGGCGCGCGTCGCCCTGTTCGCCGGTAGCTTCGACCCTTTCACCATCGGCCACGCTGACATCGTGAGACGGGCGTTGCCGCTCTTCGACAGGCTTGTCATCGTGGTGGCCGTCAACCCGGAGAAGCGCCACCTGTTCACCGCGCAGGAGCGCGTGGAGGCCATTCGCGCCCTCTATCGTGGCGATGACCGTGTGGAGGTGGTAGCCCATGAGGGCATGATGGCCGACCTGGCCCGCCAGCTTGGCGCACGGTTCAATGTGCGTGGCGTGCGCTCGGTCATTGACTTCGAGTACGAGAAGGTGGAGGCCGACTACAACAAGCGTTTGGGAGGGCTTGAGACGGTGCTGCTCTATTCCAGTCCAGCGCTGGCCTCCGTCTCGTCGACGGCCTATCGCCAGTTGGTGTTCTTCCACAAGGACGCTGAGGCGGCAGCCTTGCTCCCCTCGCCACAGACAACACGATAATTCATTTATATTCACACGAAATATGATCACTTACAATGCAGACGGCGTTAAGATGCCGAAGATACGCCACCGCGACACGACCGCTTGGATCAAGCGCGTGGCGGAGGCCCACGGACGCAAGGTGGGCGAGATAGGCTACATGTTCGTCAGCGACGAAAAGATCCTGGAGGTCAACCGCCAGTATCTGGGCCACGACTATTACACGGATATCATCACCTTCGACTATGATGAGGAAGATGTCATCAATGGTGACCTTGTCATCTCGCTCGACACCGTGAGGACCAATGCCGAGAAGTTTGGCAAGGATTATGCCGATGAGCTCAACCGGGTCATCATCCATGGCATCCTGCACCTTTGCGGCATCAACGACAAGGGACCAGGTGAACGCGAGATCATGGAGGCCCATGAGAACGCCGCCTTGGCCATGCGCTGATTTCCGGCAGGGTGCGCCGGTGTCGCTTCTGCGAGGGGTGCGCCAGGCTTGCTTAGGCGCAATATCGTACAACATCTGCCAAAATTGTCCAACTACCACAATAAAACACGCTCCACGAGGGCGTGTTTTTTGTTTTATTGTTTATTTTTGCAAATACCAATCCTATATGGTGCCTAACAACAATCTAATCATAATCTTTGGAAATCGCATGAAACAAAGACCTTTACTCAGACTTACGGCCCTGTCGTTTCTGTTGTCGCTCTTCAGCCTGACAACACTGGCGGGCCATCGCTACGACTTCAATTACACGATCTCGCGGCCTGTGGACGCCACCTCCGCCTCGGCGTGTCCCGTCTATCCCACCTTGTTCAAGACGGCCTTGGGTGTCACGGATCCGGCTTCGCTGAAGCTCATCGCCGGTTACAAGACCACGACGGGCGAGCTGAAGTACCGCAGCACCAACACCCCTGGCATCGATGCTGACAAGAGTGGTCACTGGTTTGACCTCACGGCCGTGCCCACCAACCGTGCCGCGCAGCGCGCCGTGCAGGTGGTGTGGGACGCCCCTTCGCTGTCTGTCACCCACAGCGACCTGGCCACCGTGGGCACCAAGCTCACGCTCATTGAGGGCTTCGTCAACGGCAATGACTCGCTCTTCTTCCATCTCAACGTCACTTTCACCGGAGCCGGCACGGCCGGCAACGTCACTACCGACCAGCCCCAGTATGTGGGACGCACCAGCGAGACCGACGGGTGGCTGGTGACTCCGCTCGTGCAAAGGAACGACGATGAGGCCCAGCAGCAGAACTGGATTCAGGTGAACGAGGGCGACAAGATCACCCTGAGCTGCGAGGTCATCAACCCCGAGAACTACAAGGCTGTGCGCTATCGCTGGTCGAAGACCTCGATGAACGCCCGGACGTACCAGGATGAGGATGTCACCGTGCGTCGCTCGATGACCACCGCCCCCTACACGCTCACCGAGAATGCCGTTTACAAAGACGGCGCGCGCTACGTGCTCCGCGTCTACCTGACTGACCTGAACGGCAAGTCGACATGGAAGGACTACCACTACTATGTGGACGTGCAGACCCATCCCGGCCAGTTCATGGAGTGGCCCACCTACAAGCTCTCCTACGACTTCCATACTGAGTATCCCAACCTTCAGAAGCCCACCAAGCTCCACACCTTCACCAAGAAGGACGGCACGCCGGCCAATTGTTACGCCGGCGAGTGGTGGTCGGTGTTCTGGGGTGACAACCTCAACACAGAGGTCGGCACCGACTCGGCCACCATCTACACGGCCGCCAAGAACATGGTGGCGCAGTATGACAAGGACTTCGCCTACATACGCGACTACATGGGCTGGCCGCCCGACCTCAGCGCGCGCAAGGGCTACAAGTCGTTTGTCTACATCTTCGGTTCGGGCCTGAGCAACGACAATGAGGCCAACACCACGCAAGGTGGCTACCAAAGCAGTACCTACGCCGATGGACAGAACTGGGCCTGCGTGTGGGCCAGCTACTACCCCTTCAGCCGCTTCCGCGACGATGCCGACAAGAAGTGGAGCGACGGCCTCTACCAGCGCAATGCCATGATCCACGAGGGCATCCATGCCATCTTTGCCGACCTGGGCGCCTGCCGTGGCTCCAGCTGGTTCCACGAGGGCGGCAACACGTGGCTGCAAGGCCAGGTCTACGCCAAGCGCGACGGACAGTATGGCGACGCGGGCTTCCTTGACGGCGGTCCCTTCCTCGCTCCCCACATGCCCATCGAGTGCTATTCGGGTTGGCTGCAGGATGGTTCCTACGGTGGGCCGGGCGCGCAGGGCGTCAACATGTACGATGGTGGCAAGCAGGTCTGCACCTGGCGCAACTACCTGGGCGGCGTGCAGTATGCCAACGCCTTCCCCGTGGTGGCGGCCAATATCTGTGGCGATGGCGTCATCCCCTGGATCTGGCGCAACTGCAAGGACTATGTGCTCAAGACCATGGGCGACTCCATCGGCGAGGAACCCATGCGACAGATCATCACGGCCTATCGTGCTCGCCAGGCGCTCTTCGACCTCGGTGGCTGGGACAAGAGTTACCGCTCGGTGGTCAATTCCAACTTCGGCATCTCGGTGAAGCCCGAGTGGGAGCCTTACTGGATCAATGTGGCCCCGTATCGCATCACTCCCTACCAGTCGGTCGAGCTTGACAACAAGGACGGCTGGATGTCGCCCGACACGCTGACCAACCCTGGTTGGAGCGGCGGCAACATCATTCCCATCCACGTCTCGGGCGATGTGGCCAACGTGGAGTTCCGTCCTGAGGACACACAGATGCGCGCCTTGCTCTGCTACCGCACCAAGGACGGCCGTTGCTACTACAGCCAGCCCGTGAAGTGTGGCAACATGAGCATCGACATCACCGAGAAACCTGCCAACGGCGTCATCTTCTGCGTGGTCTGCAACACCGACTATGTGTACCTTGGCGACGCCCAGCGCAAGCACCACTGGGACTACCGCATCCGCTTGGGCGAGGGCGCCCTGGCCATTGCCGATACCTACACCCGCTGGTTCAACTACGAGCAAGACCTGAAGGATGCGTTCAGCACAGGCATCCAGTCGGTCCGTGACAACGACAACTCCGCTGCCGGCAAGCTCCGCATGATGTCGTCTGTGGCCGTGCGTGGAGGTGTCATCCGCCTCGACCTGGGCGATGTCCATCCTGCCGATGTCACCGTGCGTGTCGTGGGTGCCTCGGGTGTCATGGTGCAACAGGGCCGTCTCAGTGCCGACGGCACATTCGCGGTGCCCGCCAACCTGCCCGCTGGCCTTTGCTTCTTCACCTTCGCCTATGGCAACGAGCACCAGACGGTGAAGATGATCGTGAAATAAACCATACGTTTTCACCTGTTGAGGCGTCACCCTTGGGTGGCGCCTTTTTTATGTGCCCTGTGGATTTAGATCGTCAGATTGTGCCCCAATTTAGGTCTTGAACAATGCGAAGGAACAAAATGAACCATAACTCTGAAGAACGCTTCTTCTGGTGTAGAAAAGTTCAGTTGTTCTCTTGGCTTCGCTTGTCACTCCAAATATTGGATAAATCTCATTTTGAGCCTTTCGGAAAAATGTGTTTCCAAAATAATGAGTACCTTTGCAGAAAGATTGTAAATCAGAAGAGAATGTTAAATTTAGACAATTTCTACAAGGCTCGCTATGTGCTGAGCAAGATCATTCGCCGCACCGACCTGGTGCACGCCCCCAAGATCAATCCCGAGAGTGACGTCTACCTGAAGCCCGAGTGCTTGCAAAAGACTGGCTCGTTCAAGATCCGCGGTGCTTACTATAAGATTTCGCAGCTCTCCGAGGAGGAGAAGAAGAAGGGCGTGATAGCCTGTTCGGCAGGCAACCACGCGCAGGGCGTGGCGCTCGGTGCCACATCGATGGGCATCAAGTCGCTCATCTGCCTGCCTGAGGGTGCGCCCATCAGCAAGGTAGAGGCCACCAAGAAGCTGGGCGCCGAGGTGTGCCTCGTGCCGGGTGTCTATGATGACGCCTATCAGAAGGCCTTGCAGCTGCGCGACGAGCACGGCTACACCTTCATCCACCCTTTCGACGACGAGAACGTTATCGCCGGACAGGGAACCATCGGCCTGGAGCTGCTCGACCAGCTGCCCGACGTGGAGGCCGTAGTGGTGCCTGTGGGTGGCGGCGGACTCATCTCGGGCGTGGCCTACGCCATCAAGTCGCTCAACCCCCAGGTGAAGGTCTATGGTGTGCAGGCCAGTGGTGCCGCCAGCATGGTCAACAGCCTGCATGACCACAAGCAGGAGAAGCTCGCCAAGGTGTCGACCATCGCCGACGGCATTGCCGTGAAGGAACCGGGCTCGCTCACGTTTGATGTCTGCTCACACTATGTGGACGACATCGTGACCGTCAGCGAGGACGAGATCTGTGCCGCCATTCTCCATCTCATCGAGAGCGAGAAGATGGTAGCCGAGGGTGCCGGCGCCGCCAGCGTAGCTGCCGTGATGTTCAACAAGGTGCCGGTGAAGGGCAAGAAGACCATCTGCGTGGTCAGCGGCGGCAACATCGACGTGACCATCCTCAGCCGTGTCATCAACCGTGGCCTGGCCACGAGCGGCCGCATCTGCACGCTCACCATCGAGCTGGCCGACAAGCCGGGGCAGTTGCTCAAGGTGTGCCAGGTCATTGCCTCCATGGGCGGCAACATTGTCAGCGTGCACCACGAGCGCAACAACGACAGCAAGAAGGTCACCGACTGTGTGCTCCGCCTCTCCGTCGAGACCAAGAACCAGGAGCATGTCGATGCCATCACCAAGGCGCTCACCGACAACGGACTGAAGATCAGGGAAAACAATTAGTCAAACCATTTAAACAATATCAATTATGCAAGCTATCCACACAGAGAAGGCTCCTAAGGCCATCGGACCTTACAGCCAGGCAATCAAGGTAGGCAACCTCGTCTTCGCATCGGGTCAGGTGCCCATCGTGCCCGCCACGGGCGAGTTTGTGGAGGGGGGCATCCAGGAGCAGACGCGCCAGGCCCTCACCAATGCGCAGGCCATCCTCGAGGAGGCCGGTACCAGCCTCAACAACGTTGTCAAGACCACAGTCTTCCTCTCCGACATGGCCAACTTCGCCGCCATGAACGAGGTCTACGCCGAGTTCTTCACACAGCCTTATCCCGCACGCTCGGCCGTGGCCGTCAAGGCTCTGCCCAAGGGCGCACTGGTCGAGGTGGAGTGCATCGCCGAGCTCTAAGCTGCGGCAATGTAACAAGGCTTCTTGAACGAACCGAAAGGGCCACCGCACGCTTCTCCGTGAAGCCTGCGGTGGCCCTTATAGTTGTAAAATGCCTAACACAACTCATCCAAATGCCTGTTGCCATAACGTTTTGTTGCTTACGATGATTCTGACATCGGCTTCCATGTACAGTCGTAGCACAGGTTTTTTGTCCCTGTGTGCAAGAATGCAGGGGTGGTTTCCAAGAACATGGCAACGCCTTTGTCTTCTCCATTGGAGTGGGTGCTTATCCAATGTTGCTTGAACTCATCTAAGCCATAAGTGGCCAATCCCTTTCCCGGATCAGCCACATAGAATTTCTTTCCTTTCTTGGTTTTGTATAGGACAACGAAATGGTCTTAGTTCCAATGCAAGATGCACGGCAAAGGTGCTTTAAACAACGTTTAATTCAGTAAACGTTATTTGCTGTTTTTTGTGCGGAATTATTTTTTTCTAAAATTTCGTTACTAAATATTGCTGTTTCCGTTCAATCTAAATTTTACGCACGCTTGTTATATAGGAGCCGTATTTTGTCTTGATTACCCCAGTTCGGGATAAG
>DJOV01000006.1:0-11894 GCA_002437285.1 Prevotella sp. UBA6429
TTGAAAATAACGCCTGTTTTTTTATATATATTGTCCGCTTTCTTCCATAAGGTTATGATGGCTGACTGCAGAGGTGGGCTTCTTCCGTATGATAGGTCGGGCAGATGGTAGTCCTGGGCAAAATCAGGATAACCGTCAATGGCTTGTCAGTACCTTTTGTCTTGCATAAAACCTGCTCTGTATTTGCATATTTATAGGAGTTTGCGCCCACAGTGTGACAAAACATGCAGCGTTTGCAACAAAAATATGCAAGAATATTTGCCTGTTTGGGTAATAAATTGTAATTTTGCATGCGCATGAAGAATAAAAATACAAACATGAAGACCAAGGACCGTCGCCTCGAGGCCATCAAGATGATCATCTCGAGCATGGAGATGAGCAGTCAGGAGGAGGTGCTCAATGAGTTGTGCCGTGAGGGTTTCCAGCTCACGCAGGCTACGCTGAGCCGTGACATGAAACAACTGAAGGTGGCCAAGGCGGCCTCAATGAACGGCAAGTACGTGTATGTGTTGCCCAATGAGACCATGTATCGCAGGGCACCCAAGACGCTGTCGGTGAGTGAGATGCTCACCAATCCTGGTTTCCTGTCCATCAATTTTTCGGGTAACATCGGTGTGATCAGGACGCGTCCGGGTTACGCCAGTTCCATCGCTTACAACATCGACAACAGCCATGTGCCCGAAATATTAGGCACCATAGCGGGTGACGACACGATCATCATCGTGATACGTGAGGGGGTGGATTACAACGCCATCAC
Source organism: Prevotella sp. UBA6429 (assembly GCA_002437285.1). Lineage (GTDB taxonomy): Bacteria > Bacteroidota > Bacteroidia > Bacteroidales > Bacteroidaceae > Prevotella. Next base: position 758 of record DJOV01000006.1, read on the forward strand.
CGAAGGCATCAATGACATAGTAGACAAATAATAAGATACATGAAAGAAGTACAAGTGATGGTTGCCGACGAGAGTCACATCAAGTATATCGACACCATTCTTCAGACCATTACGGACGCAGCCAAGGTGCGCGGCACCGGCATAGCCAAGCGGTCGCCCGAGTATGTGGCTACCAAGATGCGCGAAGCCAAGGCGGTCATCGCGCTTGAGGGCGATCGTTTCGCAGGGTTCAGTTACATTGAGACTTGGGGCAACAAGCACTACGTCACCACATCGGGACTGATCGTCCATCCTGACTATCGCGGCATCGGACTGGCCAAGCGCATCAAGAACCTCACGTTCACGCTGGCGCGTGTGCGCTGGCCCCATGCCAAGATATTCTCGCTCACATCAGGCTCCGCCGTGATGAAGATGAACACCCAGTTGGGCTATCATCCCGTGACGTTCAACGACCTCACCGACGACGAAGCCTTCTGGCGCGGTTGCCAGGGATGCATCAATCATGACATCCTGCAGCGCACCGGCCGCAGGTACTGCATCTGTACAGCCATGCTCTTCGATCCCGAGGAGCACCTTCCCGCCAAGATACCCGCAGAGGTCATGGAGCGCATACGGCGCATTGACGGCCGCGGTGTCAAGTCGGCCACGAGCTCCAGCGATTACGGGGAGTCGTAGGTGGCACCCCAAGCACATGTGGCGCGAGCATGCCACACCTTAATATACATCAGTAAATAAACCAAAACAAAAATAAAGCGCCAGTCACCCTCGGCGATGGTCATCCAGGCTCAATGCCCATGCCGACCACCCGACAGAGAAGACCGGCCATGGAGGAACCCGATTATGAAAAAGAAAGTAGTAGTGGCTTACAGTGGAGGCCTTGACACATCATACACTGTGATGAAGTTGGCCCAGGAGGGCTGGGAAGTCTATGCGGCTTGTGCCAACACAGGCGGCTTCAGCGCCGAGCAGTTGAAGAAAAACGAGGAAAACGCCATCAAGTTGGGCGCCGTGAAGTATGTCACACTTGATGTCACCCAGGAGTATTACGCCAAGTCGCTGAAATACATGATCTTCGGCAATGTGCTCCGCAACAACTGCTATCCCATCTCCGTGTCATCGGAGCGCATCTTCCAGGCCATCGCCATCGCCCGCTATGCCAAGGAGATCGGCGCCGACGCCATCGCCCATGGCTCCACGGGTGCAGGCAACGACCAGATCCGTTTCGACATGACCTTCCTCGTCATGGCACCGGGCGTGGAGATCATCACCCTGACGCGCGACAAGGAGCTCTCGCGTAAGGAAGAGGTCGACTACCTGAACGAGCATGGCTTCTTCGCCGACTTCACCAAGCTGAAGTACAGTTACAACGTAGGCATCTGGGGAACCAGCATCTGCGGCGGCGAGTTGCTCGACCCCACCCAGGGCCTGCCCGAGGAGGCTTACCTCAAGCACGTCACCGCCAAGGAGCCGGAGGCCGAGCTGCGCATCACGTTCGACAAGGGCGAGATTGTGGCGGTCAATGGCGAGACCTTCGACGACAAGGTGAAAGCCATCCAGAAGATTGAGGAGATCGGTGCCAGCTATGCCATCGGACGCGACTGCAACGTGGGCGACACCATCATTGGCATCAAGGGCCGCGTGGGGTTTGAGGCCGCAGCGCCCATGCTTATCATTGAGGCTCATCGTCTCCTGGAGAAATCCACCCTGTCGAAGTGGCAGCAGTATTGGAAAGACCAGGTGGCCAACTGGTATGGCATGTTCCTCCACGAGAGCCAGTACCTGGAGCCTGTCATGCCCGACATGGAGGCGTTCCTCACCAGTTCGCAGCGGCACGTCAACGGCACGGCCATCCTCAAGTTGCGCCCCTATGGCTTCCAGACTGTCGGTGTCGACTCGCCCGACGACCTCACCAAGTCGAAGCTCGGCGAGTATGGCGAGATGAACCACGGCTGGACGGCCGAGGACGCCAAGGGATTCATCAAGATCACCTCCACCCCGCTGCGCGTCTTCTACGGCATGCACCCCGACGAGAAACGATAATCCACCTAACACGATAGCACTATGTCAACGAATAAAAGACTGGTCCGCTCCGCATCCGACCGTTGGATCGCTGGCGTTCTTGGCGGCGTAGCGGCCTATTTCGGTTGGGACTCGGCCATCTTGCGCCTGGTCTACGTGTTTCTCTCCGTGTGTTGCGCGGGCTTTCCCGGGCTGCTGGCATACATCATCCTTTGGATTGTCATGCCAAAATACTAAACAAGCAAATTCATAATGATCAAGATAGGAATATTGGGCGGCGCCGGCTACACGGCTGGCGAACTCATCCGCCTGTTGCTTCACCACCCCGAGGCGGAGCTGGTGTTTGTCAACAGTGAGAGCAACGCGGGCAACCTCCTGACCGATGTCCACGAGGGCCTCTATGGCGACACCGACATGCGGTTCACCTCCGGGATGCCCTTCAGCGATGTCGATGTGGTCTTCTTCTGTTTTGGCCACGGCAAGAGCGAGGCCTTCCTGCGCGAGCACCACATCCCCGAGCGCGTCAAAATCATCGACCTGGCGCAAGACTTCCGCCTGGCAGCGCCTGGCGCCTATGACCCGTCGAAACCCTATGCGCCCGACAACCACGACTTCGTGTATGGTCTGCCCGAGATCAACCGCCAGCGCATCGCGGCCGCTCGGCACGTGGCCAACCCCGGTTGCTTCGCCACCTGCATACAGTTGGGCTTGCTGCCCGCCGCCCGCATGCATCTCATCACGAGCGACGTGATGGTCAATGCCATCACGGGGTCCACGGGAGCGGGCGTCAAGCCCGGTGCCACCACCCATTATTCGTGGCGCACCGACAACCTCAGTGTCTACAAGGCATTCCGTCACCAGCATGTGCCCGAGATCAGGCAGAGCCTCCGCCAGGAACAGGGTGACCTCCAGGCGGCCATCGACTTCTTGCCTTACCGTGGCAACTTCGCCCGTGGCATCTTCGCCACTGAGGTGCTCCACACCGATGCGGCGGCAGAGGACATCGTGGCGGGCTACAAGGCGTTCTATGCCGAGGAGCCGTTCACACACTACGTGGACAAGGCGCTCGACATGAAGCAGGTGGTCAACACCAACAAGGCGCTGGTCCACTGTGACCTCATCGATGGCAAACTGCTTGTCACCGCCTGTATCGACAATTTGCTCAAGGGAGCTGTCGGACAGGCCGTGCAGAACATGAACCTCATGTTCGGCATCAGTGAGACAGCGGGGCTGGGGCTCAAGCCCTCGGCCTTCTGACGGGCCATGCAGGGCGTCTGCCCTTCCGTGTCTTCTAACGCCTCTCCGGCTCACGGAGAGACATTCGTGCAACCAAGGATCCTCCGTTGTGGGGACTTAGAGAAAAATATACAAGATGAATTTATACGATGTGTATTCCTTGTTTGACGTGAATATCGTCAAGGGGAAAGGAACCAGGGTGTGGGACGACAAGGGCCAGGAGTATCTGGACTTGTACGGAGGCCATGCCGTCATCAGCATTGGCCATTGCCATCCCCACTATGTGGAGACGCTGACCCGGCAACTCCATAGTTTGGGATTCTATTCCAACAGTGTCATCAATCGCCTGCAAGAGCAACTGGCCGACCGCCTGGGGCGCGTCTCGGGCTACGATGACTATCAGCTGTTCCTCATCAACAGTGGCGCGGAGGCCAACGAGAATGCCCTCAAGCTTGCCAGCTTCCACACGGGACGCACACGTGTGCTGGCAGCAGCACATGCTTTCCATGGCCGCACGTCGCTCGCCGTGGAGGCTACTGACAATCCCAAGATTGTGGCGCCCATCAACGCCAACGGCCATACCACCTTCCTGCCGCTCAACGAGCTCGCTCCCTGGGAGCGTGAAATGGAGAAGGGCGACGTGTGCGCCGTCATCCTGGAGGCTATCCAGGGCGTGGGAGGCATCCGCCTGGCCACACCTGAGTTTGCCCAAGGGCTGGCGGCTGCCTGCAAGAAGCATGGCGCGGTGCTCATCTGCGACGAGATACAGTGTGGCTACGGCCGCAGTGGTAAGTTCTTTGCCCACCAGTGGCTTGGCGTCAAGCCCGACCTCATCACGGTGGCCAAGGGCATCGGCAACGGCTTTCCCATGGGCGCTGTGCTCATCTCGCCCGAGTTCGTACCTGTCAAGGGACAGCTCGGCACGACCTTTGGAGGCAATCACCTGGCCTGTGCGGCGGCACTCGCCGTGCTGGACGTGTTTGAACAGGAACACCTCGTCGACAACGCCCATGAGGTGGGAGAATATCTCATCAGCCAGCTCAAGGCACTGCAAAAGACGGAACCCCATATCCTGGAGGTGCGTGGCCGTGGCCTCATGATTGGCGTCGACCTTGACATTCCTCATAAGGACGTGCGCCTGCCTCTCATCCATCAGGAGCACTGCTTCACGGGATGTGCCGGCACCAACGTGCTTCGCCTCCTGCCGCCGCTGTGCCTGACGAAGGCCGATGCGGATCTTTTCATCGAAAAACTCAAGAACGTTTTCAAAGGCTTATGAAGATTGCCATGATCGGGGTGGGGGCCATGGGTGGCGCCACCGTGGAGGGACTGCTGCAACTGCCGGCGCTCCATCCGCAAGACATCATTGTTGCCAATCCCACGAGGGCGAAACTGGAACCGTTTGAGAAGCGGGGCGCGGTGGCCACCACCGACAACCGACAGGCGGCCAGTCAGGCCGATGTGGTGTGCGTGTGCGTCAAGCCCTGGCTTGTCGAGACGGTGTTGCGCGAGATAAGGGATGTCGTGCGGCCCAAGGAGCAACTGCTCATCGTCATTGCCGCGGGCATCCGCCCGGAACAGGTCGGGGAGTGGCTGCCCGACACGCCGCCTCTCTTCCTGGTCATTCCCAACATTGCCATCGCCCACCTGCAGTCGATGACCTTCATCGTTCCTGTGGGGGCCACACCCGAGCAGACGGAGCTGGTCAAGGGCCTGTTCGATGAGATGGGCACCTCGTTGCTCACCGACTTTGGACACTTGGCGGCCGGCACCACACTGGCTTCGTGTGGCATAGCTTATGCCATGCGTTACATCCGCGCGGCAGCCGAGGGCGGTGTGGAACTCGGCTTCAAGGCCGATGTGGCCAAGGAAATCGTCATGCAGACCGTCGAGGGCGCCGTGACGTTGCTTCGCCACAGCGGACTGCATCCCGAGCAGGCCATCGACCTGGTGACCACGCCGGGAGGTGTCACCATCAAGGGCCTCAACGAGATGGAGCACGCCGGCTTCTCGTCGGCTGTCATCCGCGGACTGAAGGCCGGAGCCAAGTGATGGGCTGGCCGCATTCATAGTCCGATGACCCATCCTGACAGGTTATCACACCATCCTTCATATATTCATCACACCATCCCTCTAAACGAACCAACAACATGGATGAACAACTGAAACAAATCGGCGAAAGGCTCAAGGGACTGCGCGACGCGCTCGACTTGTCAACCCAAGAGGTGGCAGACACTTGTGGCATTGATGTCGAAAAGTATGAGAAAATAGAACGTGGCGAGTCGGACATCACCATCTCCAAACTGATGAAGATCGCCCACCAGTATGGCGTGTCGGCCGAGGAGCTGATGTTTGCCGAATCGCCTCACATGAGGTCTTACTTCGTGGTGCGCAAGGGGCAGGGCATGAGCGTCGAACGGACGAAGGCTTACAAGTACCAGAGTCTGGTGAGCGGATTTGTCAATCACCGTGCCGACGTGTTCATCGTCACCGTTGAGCCCAAGCCCGAGGCGCACACCATCTACAAGAACACCCATGCCGGGCAGGAGTTCAACCTGGTGCTCGAGGGTTCCATGGACCTCTATCTCGAGGACAAGACCATTCGCCTCAATGAGGGCGACAGCATTTATTTCGATTCCGGCAAACCCCACGGCATGATGGCTGTGGGGGAGAAGGCGGTGAAGTTCCTGGCCGCCGTCGTGGAGTAACCTACCGAAAGCACGCATCATGATAGAGAGATTTTTAAAGCAGACCCATTTCGAGTCGGTCGAAGACTATAACAAGCACCTGGAGTTTATCATTCCGGAGAATTTCAATTTTGCCTACGACGTCATGGATGTGTGGGCTCAGGAAGCTCCCGACAAGCTCGCCATCCTCTGGACCAACGACCTGGGTGACGAGATACGCACCACCTACGGACAGCTCAAGGAGCAGTCGGACCAGGCGGCCTCGTATCTCCTCACGTTGGGCATCGGCAAGAACGATCCCGTCATGCTCATCCTCAAGCGGCGCTATGAGTGGTGGGTCATCATGCTGGCGCTCCACAAGATTGGCGCCATAGTCATTCCTGCCACCCACATGCTCACCAAGCACGACATCGTCTACCGCAACACGCGGGCCAGTGTGAAGGCCATCATCTGTGTCGATGACCCGTATGTGACTGAGCAGGTGAGGCAGGCCATGCCTGAGAGTCCCACGGTGAAGACACTCGTCACGGTGACCGACCACGGCAAGCCCATACCCGAGGGGTTCCACGACTGGCAGGCTGAGTGGCGCAAGGCGCCCCGCTTTGTCCGTCCGGCGTTTGTCAATACCAACGAGGATACCATGCTGATGTATTTCACCAGCGGCACCAGCGGCGAGCCGAAGATGGTCGCCCACGACTACCTTTATGCCTTGGGCCATCTCACCACGGGTGTGTTTTGGCACAACCTGCATGAGGGGTCGCTTCATCTCACCGTGGCCGACACGGGATGGGGCAAGGCTGTCTGGGGCAAGTTTTATGGCCAATGGTTCGCGGGCGCGACGGTCTTCGTGTTCGATCACGAAAAGTTCAACGCTGACACACTGCTCCGCCAGATTGCCAAGTATCATGTCACGTCGTTCTGTGCGCCTCCCACGGTCTACCGGTTCATGATTCGTGAGGACCTGTCGAAATACGACCTCTCGTCGCTGGAGTATTGCACCACGGCGGGAGAGGCGTTGAACCCGGCTGTGTTCGACAAGTTCAAGGAGCAGACGGGCATCCAGATGATGGAGGGATTCGGCCAGACGGAGACCACCATGACCCTGGGCACGATGCCCTGGATGAAGCCGAAGCCCGGTTCGATGGGCATGCCCAACGGACAGTATGACATAGACCTGGTGAAACCCGACGGCACACCTTGTGAGGACGGAGAGAAAGGCGAAATCGTGGTCCGCGTCGGCGACCGCAAGCCCATAGGCCTGTTCAAGGAGTACTATCGTGACCCGGAACTCACCAAGGAGGCGTGGCACGACGGACTTTACCACACAGGTGATATGGCCTGGCGCGATGAGGACGGCTACTATTGGTTTGAAGGGCGCATCGACGATGTCATCAAGTCAAGTGGCTATCGCATTGGCCCGTTTGAGGTGGAGTCGGCTCTGATGACCCATCCGGCTGTGGTGGAGTGTGCCATCACGGGCGTGCCCGACGAGATACGCGGCATGGTGGTCAAGGCTACCGTGGTGCTCGGCAAGGAGTGGAAGGACAAGGCCGGTGACGCGCTGGTCAAGGAACTCCAGCAACACGTGAAGAAGGAGACTGCGCCCTATAAGTATCCGCGCATCGTGGAGTTTGTTGATGAACTGCCGAAGACCATCAGCGGCAAGATACGCCGCGTGGAGATCCGGCAGAAGGACAACAAGAAGAAAAACTGAACGCTGACCATTGATAAACAGGATAGCCATGGATGAGACGAACAAACGACTCGTGGTGAAGGTGGGCAGCAACGTGCTGACCCNNATGAATTGCCTAAGACCATATCAGGCAAGATTCGAAGAGTCGAGATAAGAGAGAAAGATAATAAAAAATAGGAAATAGGAAATAGAAAATAGAGTAAAAGGAGTTAAGGATTGCCTTAACTCCTCCAAATATCAGCATAAAATGGGAAAACGAATTGTAGTAAAAGTGGGCAGCAACGTGCTGACCCGCCCTGATGGCAAGCTTGACGTGACGCGCGTGTCCACGCTGGTCGACCAGATTGCCTGTCTGAGGCAGCGCGGGCATGAGGTCATCCTCGTGTCATCGGGTGCCATGGCCAGCGGCAGGGGTGAGTTGCGCGTGCAACACCAGCTTGACTCCGTTGAGCAGCGACAACTCTTCTCAGCCGTCGGGCAGGTGAAGCTCGTGGGACTCTATTACGATCTCTTCCGTGAATACAACATTCCCATTGGGCAGGTGCTCACGATGAAGGAGAATTTTGAGCCTGGCGAGCAGTATCGCAACCAACAGGCATGCATGGATGTGATGCTGCAAAATGGGGTGTTGCCCATTGTCAACGAGAATGACACGGTCAGCGTCACTGAGCTGATGTTCACTGACAACGACGAGCTGTCGGGCCTCATTGCACAGATGATGCATGCCGGGACGCTCGTGTTGCTCTCCAACATCGACGGCATCTACACGGCCCACCCTGACGACCCCGCGGCGAAGCTTATCCCGGAGGTGGCGCCAGGCCGTGACCTCAGCGAGTACATCCGTCCGGAGAAAAGCGCTTTTGGGCGGGGAGGCATGCACTCGAAGTACACCACCGCCAAGAACGTGTCGCAAGCGGGCATCCGCGTGATCATTGCCAATGGTGAACGCGACAATATCTTGGTCGACTTGGTGGAGAACCAGCACCATGTTCCACACACAGAATTTATGCCATGTCACTAACTCCTCTTTTCCAACAGGCCAAGGATGCCAGCCGACAGTTGGCTGGCATGACCGACACTGAGCGCAACGGCATCCTTCTGGAGGTGGCCGATGCGATAGTGGCTCATGCTGATGAGTTGCTTGCGGCCAATGCGGAAGACTGCTCGGCGATGGACCGGCGCAATCCACTCTACGACCGGTTGCTGTTGACAGCCGACCGCTTGGCGGGCATAGCGGCTGACATGCGCCACGTGGCCAGCTTGCCTTCGCCTTTGGGACACGTCTGCCATGAGCGCGTGCTTGCCAATGGCTTGCGCCTGCATCGTGTGAGCGTGCCCTTTGGTGTCATCGGGGTGGTGTATGAGGCGCGCCCCAATGTGACGTTCGACGTGTTCTCGCTCTGCTTCAAGAGTGGCAACGCCTGTGTGCTCAAGGGAGGGCATGACGCTGACCACACCAACCGCGCTGCGGTCGGCCTGATACACGGCGTGCTACGCTGTCATGGCGTGGACAGCCATGCTGTGACGCTCCTGCCGCCCACCCATGAGGCCACGGGCGAGATGCTGGACGCTGTGGGCTATATAGACCTCTGCATACCGCGTGGCGGGCGTCGGCTCATCGACTTTGTGCGTGACACGGCACGTGTCCCAGTCATCGAGACGGGGGCGGGTGTTGTCAACACTTATTTTGACCAGTCGGGCGACCTTGAGAAAGGCCAGGCCATCGTGCTCAACGCCAAGACGCGTCGTGTCTCGGTCTGCAACGCTCTTGACTGTCTTGTCATCCACCAGCGACGGCTGGGCGATCTGCCCGGTTTGGTGGAGCCCTTGGCTGACAAGCGAGTGACCCTTTATGCCGACAGCGACGCTTACACCCAACTGAAAGACCATTATCCCGCTGACTTGTTGCGTGAGGCTGACGCCGAATCGTTTGGCACCGAGTTTATGGATTATAAGATGGCGGTGCGTGTGGTGCCCGACATCCAGGCGGCCCTTGACCATATTGCCCGTTATGGCTCGGGCCACAGCGAGAGCATCATCACCGAGGACGAGGCGGCTGCCCGCCTGTTTCAGGTTCAAGTGGATGCCGCCTGCGTCTACTGGAACGCCCCCACGTCGTTTACCGACGGGGCGCAGTTTGGCTTGGGCGCGGAGATTGGCATCTCCACCCAGAAGCTGGGACCGCGTGGCCCGATGGGCTTGGAGGAGATATGCACCTACAAATGGATTATCGAGGGTGACGGGCAGACACGTCCGTAAATACTTTCTGACAGATTAAGAATAGGGCAAGAATAGACCAAGAATAACAGATCAAATAACCAACAATACATAAAACAAAAACCATGAAGAGCTTTTTCAATGTGCAAGATATCGGTCCGCTCGACAAGGCGCTGGCCGAGGCTTTGGAGGTAAAGCAAGACCGCTTCAAGTATCAGCAGCTGGGCAAGAACAAGACCCTGCTGATGATCTTCTTCAACAATTCCCTGCGCACGCGCCTCTCCACGCAGAAGGCAGCCATGAACCTGGGCATGAACGTCATCGTGCTCGATGTCAACGCTGGCGCCTGGAAACTGGAGACGGAACGTGGCGTCATCATGGACGGCGACAAGAGTGAGCATCTTCTCGAGGCCATTCCCGTCATGGGTTGCTACTGCGATGTCATTGCCGTGCGCTCCTTTGCGGGGCTGACAGACCGCGAGTATGACTATGCCGAGACCATTGTCAACCAGTTTGTGAAGTATTCGGGCCGCCCTGTGGTGGCCATGGAGACCGCAACCGTCCATCCCTTGCAGGCCTTCGCCGACCTCATCACCATCGAGGAACACAAGAAGGTGGCCCGTCCGAAGGTGGTGCTGACATGGGCTCCCCACTGCCGCGCCCTTCCGCAGGCTGTCCCCAACTCCTTTGCCGAGTGGATGACGGCGGCTGATGTCGACTTTGTTGTCACCCAACCGGAGGGCTATGAGCTTGATCCCAAGTTCACCAAGGGCGCCAAAGTGGAGTATGACCAGCGCAAGGCGTTGGAGGGAGCCGACTTCGTCTATGCCAAGAACTGGAGCTGTCCCGGCGTGAGTCGTCCTGAAGACTATGGCAAGATACTCTCCAAGGATTCCTCATGGACCATCGATAGCGAGCACATGAGCTGGACCAACGACGGCTATTTCATGCACTGCCTGCCTGTGCGTCGTGGCCTCATCGTCACCGATGACGTCATCGAGAGCGACCACAGCCTGGTCATCCCTGAGGCCGCCAACCGCGAGATCAGTGCAGAAGTGGTGCTCAAGCGCGTGCTTGAGAGTTTGTAAGGCATCGTTTTCAGAATGGGGCCTACCCCTTCTTCTTACACGCAAAAGGGGCTCCAGGCATAGGAGCCTTTTTCCATAAGACACGAGCGGTAGGAAAGCGTCATGACGTTTTCCTACCGCTCGTTTTCGTGTGGGCTGCTCATGGCCGTTGTTTTTTGGTCACGGGCTTTTACGTTTTGTCCCTGGGTTCTAATGCT
>DJOV01000006.1:11979-19597 GCA_002437285.1 Prevotella sp. UBA6429
TTGTCCCTGGGTTCTAATGCTTCGTCCCTGGGTTCTTGTACTTAGTCCTTGGACTTTTATGCTTTCAGCTTTTTAGCCAGCTTGTCCAGCATGTCGACGGTCATGGTCGAGAGGTCATACTGTGGCTTCCAGTCCCATTCCTGACGGGCGCAACTGTCATCGAGCTTGTCGGGCCAACTCTCCGCAATGGCCTTCTTCAGTGGATCCACCTCGTAGACCATTTCAAAGTCGGGCTTGTGCTTCTTGATCTCCGCATAGATGGTCTCAGGCGCAAAACTCATGGCCGCCACGTTGAAGCCGTTGTGGTGAACGAGGCGCGATGGATCGGCCTCCATCAAGCTGATGGCAGCATGCAAGGCATCGGGCATGTACATCATGTCCATCAAGGTGCCTTCGGGTATGGGACAGACAAACTTCTCACCGCGCACAGCTGCATAGTAGATGTCGACCGCATAGTCGGTAGTGCCGCCCCCGGGAGGGGTGACATAGGAAATGAGGCCGGGGAATCGCACCGAGCGTGTGTCGGTGCCATACTTCTGGTTGAACCAGTCGCTCAGCAACTCCGTGGTGACCTTGCTCACGCCATAGATGGTTTTCGGGCGCTGGATGGTGTCTTGTGGCGTCATCCAGTGAGGTGTCGACTCACCGAAGGAACCGATGGAACTGGGGGTGAAGACCTGGCAATGCTCTTGGCGTGCCACCTCCAGGATGTTCCACAGTCCGTCAATGCCTATCTTCCATGCCAGCTGAGGCTTGTTCTCGGCTACCACGGACAGCAGGGCTGCCAGGTTGTAGATGGCGTCAATATGATGCTTTTTCACCACGGCGGCAATCATTTCGCCATTGGTGACGTCTGCCTCTTCTGCAGGTCCCGACTCCAGAAGCTCGCCCTTTGGCTCGGCCCCTTTGATGTAGCCGGCCACAACGTGGTCGTTTCCGTAACGTTTGCGAAGCTCACGTGTCAGCTCGGAGCCGATTTGGCCGGTAGAGCCGATTACAAGAATGTTGTTCATATCGAGGTGAGATAAGTTGGTGGTTATTCACAACGCAAAGTAACTGCTTTTTTGCTTAACAACGGAACTCGTATTGTTAAATTAGATTAAATTTCAAGCTTTACCCTTATTTTTAGTTTCAGTTTCCCTCTTTTCTCAATAAAAAGCAGTTACTTTGTATTGACGACTTTAAACAGAATCACTATGTACGGAAACGTGAAACAACATCTTCAAGAAGCACTGGCTGGCTTGAAGAGCGCAGGCCTCTACAAGGACGAACGTGTCATAGAGAGCCCGCAGGGTGCTGCCATACAGGTCAAAGGCAAGGAAGTGCTCAACTTTTGCGCCAACAACTACTTGGGATTGGCCAATGATCCGCGCTTGATCCAGGCGGCCAAGGACATCATGGACCGCCGTGGCTATGGCATGGCCTCGGTGCGCTTCATCTGTGGAACCATGGACATCCACAAGCAACTGGAAGCTGCGATCAGCGATTATTTCCAGACTGAAGACACCATTCTCTATGCGGCGTGCTTTGATGCCAACGGCGGCCTGTTTGGTTCGTTCCTCACAGAGGAAGATGCCATCATCTCCGATGCCCTCAACCATGCCAGCATCATCGATGGCGTGCGTCTCTGCAAGGCGAAACGCTACCGCTACAAAAACGCCGACATGGCCGACCTGGAGCGTTGTCTCAAGGAGGCCCAGGCGCAGCGTTTCCGCATCATCTGCACCGACGGTGTGTTCTCAATGGACGGCAATGTGGCTCCGATGGACAAGATTTGCGACTTGGCCGAGAAGTACGACGCCCTCGTGATGGTCGATGAGAGTCACTCGGCCGGTGTCGTGGGCCCGACAGGACACGGCGTGAGCGAGCTCAACCACACTTATGGCCGCGTGGACATCTACACGGGCACGCTGGGCAAGGCGTTTGGCGGTGCCTTGGGAGGCTTCACCACGGGCCGCAAGGAGATTATCGACATGCTCCGCCAGAGCAGCCGTCCCTACCTCTTCTCCAACTCGTTGGCTCCTGGCATCATCGGTGCCAGCCTCAAGGTGTTTGAAATCTTGAAGGAAGACCACTCCCTGCACGACAAGCTCGTGGAGAATGTCAACTACTTCCGTGACAAGATGCTGGCCGCCGGCTTCGACATCAAGCCTACGCAGAGTGCCATCTGTGCGGTGATGCTCTACGACGCCCCGCTGGCTGTTCGCTTCGCTGACCTGATGCTCCAGGAGGGCATTTATGTCACGGGCTTCTGCTATCCTGTCGTGCCGAAGGGCGAGGCGCGTATCCGCGTGCAGCTCAGCGCGGCCCACACCACCGAGCAACTTGACCGCTGCATTGCCGCCTTTATCAAGGTGGCGAAGGAATTGGCTGTGTTGAAATAAAATGCTGACCGTAAGAAAAGAGTGAACTGCTGCGCCCTTGTTTTAGTGCGCACTATATAAAAAAGGTAAAGGCTGTCCCCCAACCATGTGTTTGGGGACAGCCTTTACCTTTTTAGGTGGCCATTCACTGGGCTGTCAGTCGTTGCTCGCCCTGGTATCCGTTGGCCGTGACGGTCAGTCGGGCGTGTTGCCACTCCACAGGGAGAGGCACGCTGAGATAGCCCTTGACTGTATAGTACTGGGGCACCTGGTTCTGCCCGTGCAGCAGGTGCAAGGTCACGGCCTGCACCCTGCCGTCTGCCATCTCTATGGAGTCGACCCTGACGCCAATCGACTGTCGCGCGTCCACCTCATCCGTCTGGCCCGACTTGACGGCGAAGCCGATGTTGAGATAGCCTCCGCCGGGCCATGCGCTCTCAAGCGTCAGCGGGTCTGAGGGCGCGTTGGCGGCTGTGGTCTTGTCGGCAGGTGACGTGACCAACACTTGCGACAGGGTGAACACCCGTTTCGCCTTTATGTCATGATAGACCAAGGCACGGCACAACGTGTCTTTCGCCGGTAGCCAACTGGCCTTGGCAGGCGTTGCAAACCGCACCGAGTCGCCATGGTCGGTGAGCAGGTAGTCTACCGCCCCGGCAGGCGTCACGTGAACCATGCCAAAGTCGGCTTGGAGATAGCTGTACCGCCCGTCGCCCGTGTCATAGGGGTCGCTGGAGCATGCCGCGGCCCCTGTCAGCGTGCTTAAGGCTGCGATGACGGCCGTCCGCCAACCCGGTGTCTTGCCCCGATGCTTCATCCTTTCAAGGCTGCCAGGTGGTTGATGGCCGGGTTGGCATACATGGTCAGGATGCTTTGGCGCAGAAAGTCCTCGTCCTTGTCGGGCAAGTCGATCTTAGCCAGTTGGCCGGCCACGTAGCGGTCGAACACCGCCTTGTCCTCCTCGGTGTAGTGGTCGCGGTGGCTGTCGTCACCCCGCAGTTCGTCGAGCGCCACATAGTTGGACGCGTAGAGCCTGTAGTTGCGGTGTATCTCGTGGTCGATATGACCGGCGATGATACGGTAGACCTCGCCCTTGGGCGTGTCAGCGGGTATGGTGTCGAGAAAGTCGTCGATGCAAGGTGCGCAGTGGTAGTGCACATGTCCCTTGAATCCCATGATGCCCGTCTGCATGGACACGATGTCGTCTGTGGGGCCCTTCTTCCACTGCGGGTTGTCGCGCCGTTGCTGAAACTCCTTGGCCTTGAGGAAGTCGCAGGGGTCATACTCATACGAGATGGTGAGCGGTACGACGTGTAGTGCCTTCAGCTTCTCCACCACGGAGCCCGTGCCACCCATGGTCATCATCTTCAGCACCCCGTCGGCCGTGCGGTCGTTGGAGTCCTTGGCGCGTCCGGCGCGTTGTGCGATCCATATGTTTTCGTGCTTTTCCCGGATGGCGAATTGCATGTATTCGGACAGCGTCTTGCTGGCTACGAGCATCTCGCGCATGGGCAATCCGCGCCGCACGATGAAGCTCTTGTTGAGTCTTACCAGGTCTTTCACCCAGGGCAGGGCGAGCAGGTTGTCGCCGATGGCAATCTCACAGGTTGTCGTGAAGCCCGCATCGATGAGCAGCTTGTCGAGCAAGGCCGAGTCGAGCACGATGTCGCGGTGGTTGCTCATGAACGTGTAGCGCCGTGTGTTGTCCACGGCCCGGCAGTCCATCTCCAGGCCGAGGCTTGCCTTTCGCATCAAGTTCTCGAGAAACTTGTAGCAGAATTGCTTCTGGAAGTCGAGGCATGTGTGGCACGAGCGCATCTTGGCGGCGATCATGTCGAAAGGCACGTCGGGGTAGAGATGCCTGACGACAGCCTTGAACTGCGGGTTGTCGAGCAGCCGGTCGTAGACCTCCGGCAGCTCCTCCGGCTCAAAGGGCCTGATGTCTTTGAATTTTTCGGGTATGGTCATATTCTCGGATGATTAGCTGAATACCGTCGGTGACGTCTCAAAACTGGTTCTCCACGATGTCGGTCAGCACGTCCTTGATGTCGAGGCCGGCTGCGCGCACCTGCTGCGGGATGAAGCTCGTCGGGGTCATGCCCGGCGTGGTGTTGATCTCGAGCATGTTCACCACGTCGTTGCCTTCAGCATCCTTGGTGATGATGTAGTCGATGCGGATGATGCCGTTGCAGTGGAGGATGTCGTAGATCTTGCTGGTCTCCTCGGCTACCTTCTTGGCCGTTTCGTCGGCGATGCGTGCCGGTGTGATTTCCTGCACCTGCCCGTTGTACTTGGCGTCGTAGTCGAAGAACTCGTTCTTGGTCACCACCTCAGTGGCAGGGAAGACCACCGACTTCTCACGTGTCTTGTAGCAGCCGATGGATATCTCGGTGCCCTTCATGTAGCTCTCGATCATCACCTCGTTGCTCTCCATGAACGCCACGCGCAGTGCCGGTGCCAGTTGGTCGGCATTCTTGACCTTCGACACGCCGAAGCTGCTGCCGTCGGCCGCAGGCTTCACGAAGACCGGCATGCCCAGCCGCTTCTCGATGGCTTCCTCGTCGTAGCTGTCTCCCAGACGGAGCAGGAGGCTGTCGGC
Source organism: Prevotella sp. UBA6429 (assembly GCA_002437285.1). Classification (GTDB taxonomy): domain Bacteria; phylum Bacteroidota; class Bacteroidia; order Bacteroidales; family Bacteroidaceae; genus Prevotella. The sequence continues at coordinate 16,942 of DJOV01000006.1, forward strand.
CACGCGCACGCCAAAGGCGCGGAGGTAGTTGTTGAGCACATACTTGTTGAATGTCATGGCCTCGACGAGCACGCCGCTGGTGGAGTAGGGCAGGTGGATGAGGTCGAAGTAGCCCTGCATGATGCCGTTCTCGCCGGGGGTGCCGTGTATGGTGATGTAGGCGTAGTCGAAGACGACAGCCTTGCCGTTCTTGCCGATAAACGAGAAGTCGTTCCGGTCGATGGTGGCGATGCTTCCGTCCTCAAACTCCACATGCCAGTCGTTGCCTTTCACGTCGACGATGTAGACGTTGTAGCGTTCCTTGTCGAAGAATGAATACAGTCCCTGGGCCGAGCGCATGGACACGTCGTGCTCCGAGGAGTCGCCACCGCAGACGATGGCAATGTTTCTTTTTAGATCTTTCATCTTGTTTGCTATTGTAGTATTCGTTTTGTCTTTCTTAAAGTAAGGTGCGCTCGTCCTCGCGGCGGGTGCCGCTGATGAAGGCGCGCCAGTGGTCGATGAGCGCCTGGAGGTCGGCGGGCCATGGCGAGTCGAAGTCCATCTGCTCCCCGGTGCGCGGATGCACGAAGCCGAGCGTCTTGGCGTGGAGTGCCTGGCGCGGGCAGAGGGCGAAGCAGTTGCGGATGAAGGCGCGGTAACTGGAGCTGCGTTGCCCGCGCAGGATCTCGTCGCCTCCGTAGCGCTCGTCGGCGAAGAGCGGATGGCCGATGTGCTTCATGTGGGCGCGGATCTGGTGGGTGCGTCCTGTTTCGAGCACACACTCCACGAGTGTGGTGTAGCCGAAGCGCTCGAGCACGCGCCAATGGGTGACGGCCGGTTTGCCGATGCCCGAGTCGGGTTCGAACACCTTCATGCGCAGCCTGTCCTTCGGGTCACGCCCGATGTTGCCCTCGATGCGCCCCTCGTCCTCCGTGAGGTTGCCCCACACCAGGGCGTTGTAGCTGCGGTGCGTGGTCTTGTTGTAGAACTGCTTGCCCAGCGCCGTCTTGGCCTCAGGCGTCTTGGCCACCACGAGCAGGCCGCTGGTGTCCTTGTCGATGCGGTGCACCAGACCCACCTCAGGGTCGTTGGCGTCAAACGATGGCACGTCCCGCATGTGCCACGCCACGGCATTGATGAGCGTCCCGCTGAAGTTGCCGGCACCCGGATGGACCACCATGCCCACGGGCTTGTTGACCACCATGAGGTCGTCGTCCTCGTAGACGATGTCGAGCGGTATGTCCTCGGCGTGGATGGACGTGTCGTGCTTGGGCCTGTCGAGCCTCAAGGTGATGACGTCGCCGGGCCGCACCTTGTAGTTGCTCTTCACGGGCTTGTCGCCCACGAAGATGCATCCCGCGTCGGCTGCCGTCTGTATGCGGTTGCGGCTGGAGTGCTGCATGTGCTCGGCCAGGAACTTGTCGATGCGCACAGGGGCTTGCCCTGCGTCCACCTCCATCTTCCAGTGCTCGTAGAGTTGCTGGTCGTCTGCCGCCGGAGTGGCGTCGCCCAATGCGTCGTCCTCCAGGAAGTCTATGTCGTCCGTGTAGTCTGTCATGGTGTGATTGTCTTGTGCTTGTTGGTTCATTCGCCCCGTTGCTCGGGCTCGCTGTGGGTGTGCTCGGTGGGCTCCGCTGGCTGTGCGGGTTGCTCCTTCACCTCCTCGAAGGGGTCGGTGTCGCCCTCGCCCTCGTCTTCGAAGTTGTTGTCAGGCTCGACGCCTACGTAGTTCACCGAGTCGCTGGCGTCTCGCTGTCCGTTGCCGGCCTGTATGGTGACGGCGGCGTCGACGGGTATCTTGTCACCGTAGACCACATGCCGGCCTCCCACGACCACACCGTAGACCCAGTCTTTCTCACCTGGCACAAATTGTGGCGGTGTCAACTTGAAGCCCATGGCCGTCAGCTTGGCCATCGCCTCGCGCAGCGAACTGTTGTCGATGATGTCGGGCAGTGTCAGCGTGGGTGTGTGGCTGGCGTTGATGGTCACGTAGATGACGTGGCCCGCCTTCACGCGCTCGCCCGGCCCGGGATTTTGCTCGAGTATGCAGCCAGGTGGGAGGGTCTTCACGTAGCCCGTGTCGCTCACCTCGATGCGCAGTCCCAGCTGGTCGAGCACGTTAGCCGCATTGGCGTATTTCTTGTGCACGATGTTGGGAATGACAATCGCTTCGCCGTGATGGGTGTAAATGCCTATGCCTATCTTGGCGCCCATCAGCAGCACGACTATGACGAGCGCCATGGCCGCCAGGTTGCCCCACAGGTATTTGCTTTTAAACTTTCCGAAGAATTCTGATGCCGTCATCGGTGTGGTATTTTTGCACAAAGATACGTTAATTCGGGCGAACGCCCAAACGGCCACTCGCTTTTTTCACACATATTTTTCAGAGCAAGACGATTGGAGGAGGACGTGTGAATATCCATGCGACTTGTCTTATGCCTGCCTGCCTGCTCCAGTTTTGGTGTGAGAAGTCTTGCCCCAGTGCATAGTTGAGCCTTTAGGATGGTCGCGAAACGTCTCCTTGCCCTTGTCAGTGTGGGTGGGCTGCCTGTTTGTGCTGTCATGATTTTTGGTGCAAAAGTTTGTCACGGGGAGCACGTGAAATAGAACGCGAAAATGGCGTTTTTTGTCGGTCGCGCCGCGATTTGCATGGGGTAATTTTGCGATAAAGGGT
>DJOV01000081.1 GCA_002437285.1 Prevotella sp. UBA6429
ACCCTTTATCGCAAAATTACCCCATGCAAATCGCGGCGCAATGGACAAAAAACGCGATTTTCGCGTTCTATTTCGTCGGTCATCCGTGACAAACTTTTGCACCAAAAATCATGACAATGCAAACAGGCGGACCGACCTGACGGATGCCCTTACGCCTGTCTACTTATTTTGAGAGAGCGCAACCGTGCAGCCGTCGCCACGCCTTCCGCATCGCCCACGGCCCATAGAGGCCCGTGAGGAAGGCCAGCGGCACATATACCGATGGGGGCAAGCTCACAAAATGGAGCAGCCCCTGCAAGGCCACAATCTGGAAAAAGCCGCTGTACAGGTAGATGTCGTAGGTGTGTCCGTAGAGGTGGTCGAGCCAGTGGCACCCCCGCCGCTCATACACCTGCGCCAGGCCGATGCTCATGAGGATGCCGTTGAGCGCCATGACCAGGTCGGTCAGCGAGCCTTGCGGGACATACAATAACACGACCGACAGTGCCAGCGTCATGATGACAATACCCGTGGGCTTGGCCTTTTTGACGGCCTGTTCGAGACGCGAGCCTCGGTAGAGATAGCCCGCCGTGAAATAGACCATGTAGAAGGCCACACCGGCCACATTGAGCACACTGTCCCTGGTGAAGGGCATCAGGCAGTTGACCAGCGCCAGCGCCGCCAGCGCCAGGATGCCCCCGAGAGGTGCCTGGTGCCTTCCCCAAGCCTTGCGGGCGATGGTGAAGACGGTGAAGATGAGAAACAGTGTGGGCATGAACCAATAGGCCCCGAACACATTGTGGTAGGGCACGAGCAACTGGTCGAGATAGTCGTGCAGGTCGAGATGGATGGGCCTGACGCTGTAGCGCGAGAAAAAGGCCTTGGGCACGAAGAACAGGCTGCTGATGACGGCGTAAGGCACGAGCAGCCGTCGCGCCTTGCGTGTCAGGTAGCCCCGGCTCCCCGTGAGCCGCAGGTCGCGCAGGTCGCCGTGGACATGTCTCAGGAGGTAGCCCGAGATGAAGAAGAACAAGGGCATGTGGAACCCGTAAATCCACCGGATGACAGGCGTGTCAGGCGGAAAGAGGTAGAAGGAGTGGCCCAGCACCACGAGGATGATGCCAAACGTCTGCAGGAAGAGTATGTCGCGCAGTGCTTTCATCGTTCGATCACTTGAATGTTTTTGCCGTCGGCGATCCACACGTGGTCATAGCCCTCGCGCAGTTTTCGTCGAGCCACCTGGAGCGGGTTGCCGCCGGCCTCCATCGTCTCCGCGTCGATGGTCTGGGGCCATTGTCCACCAGTCTGCCATATCACGGCGTTGCCCCAGCCATAGGCGTCGTAGGGGATGACGCAGAAACACGAGTATTTCTCCTCGCCATGGTCCACGCAGATGCAGCACACGCGGCGTGTGGGCTTGTGCGTCTGCCGGATGGTCTCGAGTGCCATGCGGTAGCCGTCCATGCCCGACTGGTAGGCCTTGCTCCAGTGGCGTGCGTCCACGGCGAGGGCCGACGCCACGTAGAGACCGAGCGCACAGGCGGCCAGCTTCCTTCCCAGTGTCCGCTCAGGCATGAGCCAGCCGGCCAGCAAGGCCAGCGGAGCCAGCCCGGCATAGGCATGCATGGTGCTGAAGAGGGTGGCCAGGTGAGGCAGGGCGGCCACCGGCGAGGCGGCGAGCAAGCCCCACAGGCGCCTGTCATGGCGGTGCCGGAAAGCCTGGAGAAGGTTGAGGAAAAAATAGGGAGCTGACAGCAGGAGGGTCACCAGCAGGAAGGGGATGTTGCGGCTGGGCCGGTGGAGCAGGCTGACAAAATCCATCGACGTATAGGAGAACAGCAGATACTTGACCACATTTTTCACCTTTTCGGTGGCCGCTGCGGAGAGATACTCGTTGGCTTCCTTGTGATAATAGTTGGGCAAGGCCAGCCTCACGGCCCAATAAGCGGCGAAGAACAGGGCGGCCCACAGCAGGTGCCGCCGTGCCTGGCGTGCGGTCTCTCGCCCGAAGGCCCAGGCCACAATCGGGCAGACGGCCAGCCACATGGCTCCGTTCTCCTTGCACCAGGTGGCCATGGCGCAACAGGCAATCCACGACAGCGTCTGGCGGCGTCCGCCCCGCAGGTAGGTCCACAGGGCCGCCAGGCCCCAGCAGGAGGCGTAGACCTGGTTGAGCGAGTCGAGGGTCATCAGCGTGCCGAGGATGGCAGGCGACACATAGTGGAGCGTCGCCGCCGTGAGGCGCGCTGCCGGCCGGAAGTCCAGTTGGCGGGCCACGAGCCACACCAGCAGCGTGGCCAGGAGGTGGCCGAGATAGATACAGAGGTGGTTGAGCGCAGGAAACAGGTTGTCGCCCAGCGCCACCACGTAGCCGAAAGCTCCGTCGAAGGGCCGCCAGTAGTCGCCGTAGGGCAAGAGATACTTCCAGAAGTCAGGGTCGGTGTTGGGATAGGTGGTGTAGGTCCAGTCGTCGAACGTGGGCCTGAGGAGCGTCAGCGCATAGGCCACGAGGGGTGCCGTGAGCAGCATGAGGGCGAGTGCGGCCTTCTCTTGTCGGGTGGTCTGCATGGTGTCTTCTCGTTGTGTGTATGGCAATGCGCTTAGTTGATGATGGCCACCTTGCAGACCACACCCTTCTCGCCCTCGGCTGTGGCCACCGCCACCATGTAGACACCACTGGCCACGCGTCGTCCGTCGCGGTCCAGTCCGTACCATTTGTATTGTCCGCCCGAGGCTCGGCCCTCGCTGACCAGCGATCCGCTGGAGGTGAGGATTTTCACATCAGCGTCCTCATCGAGGCCGGTGATGGTGACGGCACCCCGATAGTCGGGACGGACGGGGTTGGGATAGGCGTAGACGTTGTCCTTGGTCATGCCGTCGCCCTGGGGTATGGGAGCGGTGTAGGAGCAGAGGCCGTTGTCGGTTCCGATGAACAGTTCGCCCGTGCTCTCGTCGATGGCCAGCGACAGGATGTTGTCAGAGAGGAGCGGGCTGTTGCTCTTGGTGAAGTGTTGCAGTTGGGTGATGTTGTTGCTGGCGATGAGGTAGACCCCCGACCCGTCGGTGCCAAACCACTTGCGGTTGGCCCCGTCGATGACACACGATGTGATGTCGACGCCGGCCAGCAGGTAGTCGGCATAGTTGGTGCCGTCGTTGCGGGGCACCTTCACCTGGGTGAGGAGGGGCGAGGGCAGCGTCATCTGGCTTGTCTCGAGCATGAAGGGGCCTTGGTTGGTGCCGATCCAGATGTTGCCACCCTGGTCCTCCGCGATGCAGCGCACGGCGGTGACGGCGGTCTCTGTGCCGTCCTCGTTGATGAAGGAGGTGTAGCTGTTCATGCCGTTGTTGGTGAAGTCGTAGGCGTAGAAGGAGGGCTTGGTGTAGTGGTTGTTGACAAACCACATCAGTCCGCGGCTGTCGATCATCATGCCTTTGAGGTCTCCGAGGCTCTTGTTGGTGAACCCGGCATCGTTGAGCCCCATGAGTTCCTGCCGGCCGCGCGTCACCCATTCGCCGTCGGCCGTCCGCTCGATGAGCGACTGGCTGGGTGCCTGGCTGTTGAGCAGCCACAGGTTGCCGTCGGTGTCATACTTGACACCCGTCACCAGCTGGTATTCCATGTTCTGGTTGTTGTACGACTGGATGGGCGAGTTCTGGCGGTCGTAGTAGGCCACAAACTTACCGTCGTTGAACTCATAGAGACCGTTGCGCGCCGCGGCCATGACATGGTTGCTGTTCTTCGGGTCGATGTCGATGGCGCATATGTCCTGGTATCGTCTGCCGGTGGTCTGGCTGATGTCGTCCTGGTAGATGGTCCATTGGCCGTTGTGGAGCACCTGTATGGAGCCGTCCTGGCTGCCGAACCTGCCGTTGCAGGAATAGAGCTTGCCTCCGTAGAGCTTCAGGAATCCGAAGTAATTGGTCTTGGGGCCTCCGGGCGCCAGCGTCTTCACCAGGGCGAGCAGCGCCTCGTCGGTAGTCTTGTTGTTCCAGGCGAAGTCGGAGAAGCGTTGCCATTTGTTCGGGTCCAGGAGGTTGGCGCTGAGCGGAGCGCGGTAGATGCCCTTGGCCCGGTTGGCGGCATAGAGATAGCCGTCTTTCACATAGCTGTAATAGACCTTGAATCCCAGTTGGTAGGTGTCGGCAATCTCGCCGCTGGCCACATTGAGCTTCACGATGCCGAATCCTGTCGACAGGTAGGCGTAGGGGCCACTGACGCAAATGTCGTAGACGGTCTTGTCGACGGTCATGGCCTTGTCCATGTAGTCGGCGATGTTGGTCACGTTGCCATTGGCTTCCAGCAGGTCGATATTGTAGTCGTTGTAGCAGATGACCAGGCGGCGTGCCTGCTGGCACCAGGCGATGTGGGCGATGCCGCAGTCGGAGAGCACGGTGGTCTTGTCGTAGGTTTGCAGGCTCTGGTCGCTTGTGTCATAGCTGTAGAGGTCGCCCGAGGCCAGCACGTAGATGAGGTTGCCCGAAGCGCGCTCTATCTCTGTCGGGTCGCTGTAGGCCAGGTAGGCTTTCCACTGAGCGTGGGCGCACAGGGGAAAGAGCAGCAGGAGTGTAGCCAGACAAGCCTTGACGAGGCGGCCCGCGTGAGAGCCGGCCAGGAGACTATGGTGTGCGGGGTGGTGCTTGTGTGAGATGAGTTGAGACATCATGGACATGGGATGTTGTGCAATAGACATTATTACATATGGTGGTAATTTATAGACCCACCATTATAATATGTAAACGAAAAAAGAGCGGTTCTATTGCCCGAACCGCTCTTTCTGATTTAAAAAATGACTTGTGCAGGAGGCTGCCTCCCTGTGGGCTCAGCCCTTTACTCTTCGGCCTTGAGCCATTCGGCGAGCTTCTTCACGGCACGTGCGCGGTGGCTGATTTGGTTTTTCACCTCCTCGCCGAGCTCCGCGAAACTCTTGTCGTGGCCCTCGGGAATGAAGAGCGGGTCGTAGCCGAAGCCGCCGTTGCCGTGCTTCTCGCGGTCGATGCGGCCTTCCACGCTGCCCTCAAACTGATACTCGCGGCTGCAGACGGGGTTGCCACCCTCCATCTGGATGAGCGATATGACGGTGCGGAAGCGCGCGTGGCGGTTGGGGGTGTCACCCAGCTCACGCAGCAGCTTGGCCATGTTGGCCTCGCTGTCGTGGTCGGTGCCGTCGGCGTAGCGGGCCGAGTGGACGCCGGGCGCGCCGCCCAGGGCGTCGACCTCCAGGCCGGTGTCGTCGGCAAAGCAGTCGATGTGGTAGTGGTCGAACACATACTCGGCCTTCTGGTGGGCGTTGGCCTCCAGGGTGTTGCCCGTCTCGGGGATGTCTTCGTGGCAGCCGATGTCGGACAGCGAGAGAATCTCAAACTGGTCGCCCAGTATCTCGCGGATCTCCTGGAGCTTGTGCTGGTTGTTGGTGGCGAATACTATTTTCATGCGTTGTCGTTGTTAGAGTCTGTCAGCTTGACCTTGTCCTTGGGCAGGCGCACCTTGATCTTGTCGAATCCCTCGCCGTAGACACCGATGACGGCCGACTGCGACACGAAGGCGTTGGGGTCGATCATCTTGATGAGGCGGAAGATGGTGGTGCTCTCGCGCTTCTTGGCGAGGATGCAGAGCACCTTCATGTCTTGCCCGGTGTACCAGCCGTGGCCGTCGAGGATGGTCACGCCATGGTCCATCTGCATGCCGATGGCGTTGGCGATCTCCTGGTATTTCTTGGAGAAGATCATGAACTGCACCGACTCGCGCCGGGCGTTCATCACGTAGTCGAGCGTGAAGTTCTCCACGGCCATGGTGCACAGGCCGAACACCACCTTGTGCACGCGGTCGAGGGGCGCGCCAAACTGCGGTATGAACAGGCAGGAGCCGATGATGATGAAGTCGACGGCGATGAGCACCTGTCCGAGCGAGAGGTTGTAGAACTTGTTGACCGAGGCGGCGATGATGTCGGTGCCGCCTGTCGAACCGTTGTTCATGAAGACGATGGCGAGCGAGGTGCCTGTCATCGTACAGCCGATGAGAAGCGACATGAAGTCTTGCCCCTCGCCGAGAATCTTCACATAGCTGCCGTCGGGGTTCACCGGGGCCAGCCGGCCGGCCAGCCAGAGCAGGAACGACAGCATGAAGATGGCGTAGATGGTCTTCATCAAGAACTTCAAGCCGAGAATCTTCAGCGCCACGACAAGCAGTGCCACGTTGATGACCATGTAAGTGTCTTGTATGGGCACCCTGGTGGCGTAGTAGACGATGGCCGCCGCACCTGTCACGCCGCCTGTCACGATCTCGTAGGGCAGGAGGAAGATGGTGAACGCGAAGGCGTAGAGCATGAGGCCGAGAGTGATGAACACGTAGTCCTCGACCTCATTCTTGATCAGCTGATGATTGATGGTCATTTACTTGATAACGATATTGATGATTTTACGGGGTACCACGATGACCTTCACGATGTTCTTGCCCTCGATATACTTCTGGCTTCGCTCGTCGGCCAGGGTCTCTTTCTCGATGGTCTCCTTGGTGGCGTCAGCGGCGAAGGTCTTCTGGAAACGGGCCTTGCCGTTGAAGCTGACGGTCATCTGGATTTCGTTCTCCACAAGGTACTTCTCGTCCCATGCGGGCCACTCGGCATCGCAGACGGTGCCCTGCTCGCCCAGCTGGTGCCACAGTTCCTCGGCGATGTGGGGAGCGAAGGGAGCGATAAGGACCACGAGGTCCTTCAAGAGTTCCTTGTTGTGGCACTTCTGCTGTCCAAGTTCGTTGACGCAAATCATGAATGCGGAGATGGAAGTGTTGTATGAGAATGCCTCAATGTCTTGCGTCACCTTCTTGATGAGCTTGTGCACGTTCTTCAGGCTGTCTTGTGACGGCTCCGCGTCGTCGACGAGGTACTTGTCGGTACGGTTGTCCCAGAACAGAGCCCACAGCTTCTTCAGGAAGCGATGGCAACCGTCGATACCATTGGTATCCCAAGGCTTGCTTGCCTCCACAGGACCCAAGAACATCTCGTAGAGACGCAAGGTGTCGGCACCATACTTCTCGACTATCATATCTGGGTTCACCACGTTGAACATACTCTTAGACATCTTCTCGATAGCCCATCCGCAGATGTACTTGCCATCCTCCAGGATGAACTCAGCGTTCTGATACTCCGGGCGCCAAGCCTTGAATGCCTCGATGTCGAGCTGGTCGTTGCTAACGATGTTTACATCCACATGGATAGGAGTTACGTCGTAATCCTTCTTCAAGCCACAGCTTACGAAGACAGGTGCCTTGTCGTGGTCGTCGCTGTTGATGCGATATACGAAGTTGGAGCGACCCTGGATCATACCCTGGTTCACCAACTTCTGGAATGGCTCTTCCTTGCAGCTTACGCCGAGGTCGAAGAGGAACTTGTTCCAGAAACGAGAGTAAATCAAGTGACCGGTAGCGTGCTCGCAACCACCTACGTAGAGGTCTACGTTCTGCCAGTACTCGTCAGCCTCCTTGCTTACGAGGGCATTGTCGTTGTGTGGATCCATGTAGCGGAGGTAGTAAGCAGAAGAACCGGCGAAACCTGGCATGGTGTTGAGCTCCAATGGGAACACGGTCTTGTTATCTACGAGACTCTTGTCAACCACCTGCTTCTTCTCTACATCCCAAGCCCACTTCTTGGCGCGTCCCAATGGTGGCTCGCCCGTCTCTGTTGGCTTATAGGTCTCAATCTCAGGGAGTTCGAGTGGCAAGCACTCCTCTGGAACCATCTGTGGCATTCCGTCCTTGTAATATACAGGGAAAGGCTCGCCCCAGTAACGCTGGCGAGAGAAGATGGCGTCGCGAAGACGATAGTTCACCTTCACACGACCGATACCCTTCTCGGTAACGAACTTCTTGGTCTTAGCGATAGCCTCCTTCACGGTCAAGCCGTTGAGAGAGAAACCGTCCAAGCCCTGCTTGCCAGCCACAGGCGAGTTGGTTACGATACCTTCCTTGGCATCGAAGCTCTCCTCCGATACGTCGGCACCCTCGATAAGAGGAATGATAGGCAGGTTGAAGTGCTTGGCGAAAGCGTAGTCACGGCTATCGTGAGCAGGCACAGCCATGATGGCACCTGTGCCATAACCAGCCAATACATATTCTGAAATCCATACTGGGATTGCCTCGCCAGTGAATGGGTTGATGGCATAACTTCCTGAGAACACACCTGTTACGCTGTGGTTGGCCATACGGTCGAGCTCGGTGCGCTTCTTCACGTAGTCGAGATACTTCTCTACCTCTTCCTTCTGCTCGGCGGTAGTTACCTGCTGAACATACTCGCTCTCTGGAGCCAAGACCATGAAGGTAACACCAAACATGGTATCGGCACGGGTGGTGAAGATGGTGAACTTCACGTCGCTGTCCTTCACAGAGAACACGACCTCTGTACCTTCGGAACGACCAATCCAGTTCTTCTGAGTCTCCTTGATGGAGTCGCTCCACTGGATAGTCTCCAGTCCGTCGAGCAAACGCTGGGAGTAAGCGGAAGTACGCAAGCACCACTGCTGCATCTTCTTCTGGATGACAGGATAGCCACCACGCTCGCTCACGCCGTTCACAACCTCGTCGTTGGCAAGTACCGTACCCAAGCCTGGGCACCAGTTCACCATCGTCTCGCCGAGGTAAGCGATGCGGTAGTTCATCAATACCTGCTGCTTCTTCACGTCGTCGTAGTTGTTCCACTCCTCGGCAGTGAAGTCAAGCTGCTCGTTCTGAGCCACGTTGAGGTCGGCAGAACCCTTCTCCTCGAAGTGCTTGATGAGCTTCTCGATAGGTTGCGCCTTCTGGCAAGCGTTGCAGAAGAAGGAGTTGAACATCTTCTCGAAAGCCCACTGAGTCCAATGGTAATACTTGGGGTCGCAGGTGCGAACCTCGCGGTCCCAGTCGAAAGAGAAGCCGATCTTGTCGAGCTGCTCACGGTAGCGGTTGATGTTGGCAACGGTAGTTACCTCAGGATGCTGACCTGTCTGGATGGCATACTGCTCGGCGGGCAGTCCGTAGGCGTCGTAACCCATGGGGTTGAGCACGTTGAAGCCACACTGGCGCTTGTAGCGGGCATATATGTCGCTGGCGATGTAGCCCAAGGGGTGACCCACGTGCAGGCCGGCTCCCGACGGGTAGGGGAACATGTTGAGCACATAGTACTTCTTGCGGCTGGGGTCCTCCGTCACCTTGTAGGTCTTCTGCTCCACCCACGTCTGTTGCCACTTTTTCTCAATTTCTCTGAAATCGTAGTTCATTGCGTTATCTTGTTGTTTTGTTTTTCGTGTCTGAAACGTTGTGTCTCTAAAAATAAATATGTATGCAAAGTTACGCCAAAAAGTAGAGAACGCAAAGCGAACGCTTTCTTTTCTTTTCACACTGGCATATTATTAGGGCTGGTGACCAAAATGCTTGCGACGGGCATATGCCCTGGAAAGGGAGGATTGCAGGAGGTGTGGTGGCAGCGGCAGGCCATCTTTGTTGCCTGTTTGAAAACCTGTTTGAAAATGTTACTTACCCATTTATTTGCGGCAGTGACAATATTTTTTTATTTTTGCAGCATGGTTTACTAAAACGGAGCTCATGCCTTGCAGTCCGCAACCTTACAAACTACAATCATTATGCAAATACCTATCGAATCGTTCAACTTGCAGATGCTCAATGTGGGCTTTGCCCACCACGACGGCGACTGGAACTGGCAAGAGGTCAGTTCGCCGTTCACGCGCATCTATTGTGTCACACAAGGTGAGGCGTACCTCCATATGAATGGAGGTGTCATCGACTTGGTGCCAGGCCGTCTGTACATGATACCGGCCTACGTGGTGCACTCATACGAGTGCCATGGCCCGTTCGGCCATTATTACCTGCACGTCTACGAGGGGTTCAAGAACCAAGTGGACCTCTTCGAGCACTACAATTTTCCCATCGAGGTGGTGGCCGAGGAGATAGACGCCACACTCTTCAGAATCATGTGCGAGGAGCATCCCGAGGCCAAGCTGCCCGAGAGTGACCCCAAGTCGTACGACAACACGACAACCTTCGTCGACTATGTGAAGCGTTACAACAACATGTCGCTCTGGCAGAAGATGCGCCTGCGCAGCGCCATCCTCAAGCTCATGTCCAATTTTCTGAAGGAAGCCACACTCAAGCCGTGGACACTCAGCGAGCGCATGATGAAGGTGCTCTCGTACATCAACGCCAACATACACAAGACCATCACCATGGACCAGTTAGCCGATGTGGCCTGCATCTCCACGCCTTATCTTATACGTCTTTTCCGCAGTAACTTCGGAACCTCGCCACTGCAGTACATCAACAAGAAAAAAATAGAAAGGGCCCAGCTCATGCTCATCACCGAGGACTTGCCCTGCAAGGAGATAGCATACAAGTTAGGGTTCAACGATGCGTCTTACTTTATCCGTCTTTTCAAGAAAACCACAGGACAAACGCCACAGGAATACAGGGCCTACAGATTGTAGGCTCGCATTGGGCATGGTGTATGTTTCTGACTAAAAATCCATACAAAATCCATCCATTAACCAGTCGTCACGCCGCCACTCAAAATGTCGGGTGAAACCTTGTTGTCCTATTCAAGCTTCTCTAAGTTTGCGGAAGCGCCATGAGAGTTTAACAAGCTCTAAGTTTGCAGAAGCGGTATGAAGGTCCGGTAAGCACCTTGGTCAGGGTTAGGGTGCTTACTGTGCCCCGGCTTTGCATCATGGGCCGCTATCCGGTAATTCAAACAAGCTTGACCGCATTTGCCTTGCACGATGATGCAGTCCTATTTTGCCCCAATCCGAAACTGGAAGACCAATAACGATGAAATCTAACGAACAATCTGCCTTAATATCAAATTTGTCCTATTATCAGTAAATAAAATGCAACAGCCATACAGGTAAATGTTAGTAAATTTGCGAATGGAAAAGAACTTTAAGACCATAATAAAAACTAAAGCTGATGATGAAATATACAGAGATAGGAAAGACGGGGATGAAAGTGTCACGTCTATGCTTCGGGGCATCGTCACTCGGAAGCGTTTTCCATACTACCAACGAAGAAGACTGTTACAAGGCTGTGGAAGTGGCTATCGAAGGGGGTATCAATTTTATTGACGTGAGTCCTTACTATGGCCACTACAAGGCTGAGACGGTGCTTGGCAGGGCGCTGAAGCGCATACCGCGCGACAAGTACTTCCTCAGCACCAAGGTGGGACGCTACGGCAAGGACGGTGTCAACACATGGGACTACTCGGCCAAGCGCGCCACAGAAAGTGTCTATGAGAGCATGGAGCGTCTTGGCATAGACCACATCGACCTCATCAATGTGCATGACATTGAGTTTCAGGCTGCCCTGCCAGGCGGACTGCAGAAGGTGGTCGACGAGACATTGCCAGCGCTGGTCGAACTGAAGAAGAAAGGCGTGGTGGGACACGTGGGCATCACCGACCTGCAACTGGAAAACCTCAAGTGGGTCATCGACCACTGCGAGGAGGGTACCGTGGAGAGTGTGCTCAACTTCTGCCATTACTGTCTCAATGATGACAAACTTGCCGACTATCTTGACTATTTTGAGAGCAAGGGTGTCGGCGTTATCAATGCGTCGCCTCTCAGCATGGGACTGCTTACGCAGCGCGGCGTGCCCGACTGGCATCCGGCCCCGAAGCCGTTGGTGGAAGCATGCGCAAGGGCCGCCCGTTTCTGCAATGAGCGCCACTACCCCATTGAGAAGCTCGCCATACAGTACTCTGTGAGCAATCCCCGCATCGCCGGCACGCTCTTCTCTTCGGCCAACCCCGACAACGTGCGGCGCAACATCGAGTGGGCCAACGAGGAACCCGACTGGCAACTCGTGGACGAGGTGAGGAAAATCATTGGCGACCAGCAACGAGTGACATGGGCCAATTCATAATGATCCCAACTCTTTAACATCGTATAATAATATGCCAGCTATGACCATCATTGACGCACATTCGCACCTGTGGCTCAAGCAAGACACCACGGTCAATGGCAAGCGTATCCTGACAACAAAGAACGGGCGCAGCATCTTCATGGACGAAGAAGTGCAGATGTTGCCGCCATTCATGATCGACGGGAAAAACAGCGCTGAGGTTTTCCTGTCCAACATGAACTACGCCCAGGTGGGTGCGGCTGTGGTCGTGCAGGAAATCATCGACGGCAACCAAAACGACTATCTCGCTGATGTGCAGCGTAGATACCCCGACAGGTTCTTCTGCATGGGCGCACCACGGTTTACGCAGCAAGGCACCGTGGTTGACGGCCTTGCTGACGCGTGTGCCGTGCTGGCGAGCGGTCTCAAGGGCATTGCGCTGCCTGGACACCGGCTCACCACACCATTGCAAGACCTCATGCCTATGTTCAAGTACATGGAGAAGCGGGGCATGATACTCTCCATGTGTCTGGGAGACGACAAGCGCCAGATAGGCGAGATGAGGGAGGTTATCGGCGAGTGCCCACGGCTCAAGGTGGCCATAGGACACTTCGGCATGGTCACCACCGATTCCTTTGAGAGTCAGGTGCTCCTGGCACGCGAGGGCGAGCACGTGATGATAGAGTCGGGAGGCATCACATGGCTTTTCCACAAGGAGTTTTACCCCTACCCGTCTGCCATCAGGAGCATACGCCGAGCCTGCGACCTCGTGGGTATGGACCGGCTCATGTGGGGCAGCGACTATCCACGCACCATCACGGCCATCACCTACAAGATGTCGTACGACTTCGTGAGCAAGTCGGCCGAACTGACAGAAAGGGAGAAACAACTCTTCCTCGGACAAAACGCGGAGGCGTTCTACGGCTTCAAGAACCTACCCCAACTGCCGTACGTCAAGAATATGTCCGAATAGAATGCTGCTTGCCTCCAGACAGGAGCCTCACGATGCAGGCACATGCAAGCAGTATCCCTTCTCTGCGACAACAAACACGATACGCCAAAAATCGTAAGAACCTAAAAACCAATACGGTCAACCTATGAAAAAGAACACCATAGCGCTTTCGCTCATATTCTGCCTCTTCTTCCTGTGGGCCATCAGCAGCAACCTGCTACCCACCATGATCAGGCAGCTTATGAAGACTTGTGAGCTCAATACCTTCGAGGCGTCTTTCACCGAGAGCGCCTATTGGCTCGCCTATTTCCTGTGCCCCATACCCATAGCCATGTTCATGAAGAGATACAGCTACCGCTCCGGCATCATCGTCGGCTTGCTGCTCGCAGCCACCGGGGGCCTGCTCTTCCTGCCGGCGGCCATGCTGAAGAGCTATGGGGTGTATCTTGCTATCTTTTTCATCATTGCCACCGGCATGTGCTTCCTCGAGACAGCCGCCAACCCTTACGTCACAGCCCTTGGCGACCCGGCCACGGCCACGAGACGGCTCAACTTGGCGCAGTCGTTCAACGGACTGGGCGCCTTCATCTCGGCGATGTTTCTCAGCAAGCTCGTGTTGAGCGGACAAAACTACACGCGTGACACGCTACCCGCCGATTTTCCCGGAGGATGGGAGGGATACATCAACATGGAGACCGACTCCATGAAGTTGCCTTACATCATCTTGGCTGGCGTGCTGATCATCGTGGCGATTGTGCTCGTAAGGCAAAAACTGCCGAGGGTGGAAGACCAGGAGGCGGCAGTCGATAGACAGGACGGCAAGGAGAAAAGCCATAAGCTCATCGATTTCAGCACCTTGCGTCATCCGCACCTCAAGTGGGGCGTCATAGCACAGTTTTTCTACAATGGCGGACAGACGGCCATCAACAGTCTCTTCCTTGTATACTGCTGCACTTACGTAGGCATCGACGAGGGGACGGCCACGACATTCTTCGGTTTCTATATGCTCGCCTTCCTGGCCGGCCGGTGGATCGGCACGTTGCTCATGGCCCGCTTTGCGCCCGAGAAGATGTTGCTCGTCTACGCTCTCGCCAACATCATGCTGTGCATCGTGGTGACATGCCTGGGAGGTATGGCCGGCATGTACGCCATGCTTGCCATCTCGTTCTTCATGTCGATCATGTATCCGACGCAGTTCTCGCTTGCCATCACCGGACTGGGCTCGCAGACCAAGTCGGGATCGGCCTTTCTCGTCATGGCCATCGTGGGTAACGCTTGCGTGCCGCAACTCACGGCTTACGTCATGCACACCCATGAGCAGACCTATCAGATCGCTTACGTCATTCCCATGGTCTGTTTTGCGGTGTGTGCCTTCTACGGATGGAGATACAAGGCGCTTCTGGCCAAGAAAAGATAGGCGAGTGACCCCATTGACATGAGTAAACCGAAAATAACAGGCAATCAGCATATTTTTACAATCACAATAATATCAACAAGCTTCAAGCAAGATGAAAGCAATACAGATAACCCACTCACAAGCACTGAACCTCATCACCATCGAGCCACCCAAGACTCCTGCAGCGGGCGAGGTGCTCCTCAAGCTCAGTTACGTAGGATTTTGCGGATCGGACATCAACACCTTCATGGGGCGCAACACCATGGCGCTCAATCCTGTCATTCCGGGACATGAGGTGGGTGCCGTCATCGAGGCGGTGGGCGAGGGCGTGCCCGAAAACCTCAAGCCAGGCATGGTGGTCACCTGCAATCCTTACACCAACTGTGGAGGATGCGCCTCCTGCCGTAACGGAAGGACTAATGCCTGCCAGCACAACGAGACGCTCGGTGTGCAGCGCGACGGTGCTATGCGTGAATGGATCACGTTGCCTTGGCAGAAGGTCATACCTGCCGACAACCTTACTCCCAAGGAGTGTGCCCTGGTGGAGCCGATGAGCGTCGGATTCCACGCCGTAGACCGTTCGCACGTGACTGACATTGACACCGTCATGGTCATCGGCTGCGGCATGGTCGGCATGGGGGCCATCGTGAGAGCTGCACTCCGTGGGGCAACCGTCATCGCGGCAGACATCGACGACGAGAAGCTGTCACTTGCCAAGGAGATGGGAGCGGCGTATGCCATCAACACAAAGACGGAGGACACACATGCGCGCCTCGCGCAAATCACGGAGGGCTACGGCCCCGATGTCATCATCGAGGCGGTGGGCAGCGTGCCTACCTACCAGATGGCCATCAACGAGGTGGGCTTCACGGGGCGCGTCACCTGCATCGGATATGCCAAGTCGGAGGTGAGCCTGCAGACCAAATACTTCGTGCAGAAGGAACTGAACATCTGCGGTTCGCGCAATGCCAATCCCTCCGACTTCCGTGCGGTCATACGCTACATGGAGCGGGGCACGTGTCCGGTGGAACGGCTCATCACGAAGGTCATCAAGCCCGAGGAAGCACTCGAGACCATGAGATGGTGGAGCCAGAACCCGGGTAAGGTGTTCCGTATTCTCGTTGACTTTAACACAATCAAAAACATATAGCATAGTGAACGGATACATACAGAAAGACAGGGGACGCATCAAGCGATACGTGCAGACACTCAACTTGAACGACGATCCCGATATGATAGAAGAGTACAAGAAGTGGCACTCCAAGGAGTTTCACTGGAAGGAGATACGCGACGGCATCAAGGAGGTGGGCATCCTTGAGATGGAAATCTACATCTGCGGCACCACGCTCGTCATGATAGTCGACGCGCCTGAAGACTTTGACTGGAAGGCAGCCATGGACAAACTCGCCACCTTGCCCAGACAAGCGGAGTGGGAGGCTTTTGTCGCAAGACTGCAACAATGCGACCCCCATGCGCGGAGTGACGAGAAGTGGAACATGATGACGCGCATCTTCTATCTCTACGACTGATACCATTTGGCGCATGACTTTTTAGTTTCGCAAGCAACCTAATAACGAATCGCATGAAATTATCTTCAGTTTTTACGGCTTTTGCTGTTATGTGCTGCATGAACAGTTATGGGCAGCTGCCAGACATTCCGATGGAAAAGGGAAAGTATGACAACAACTGGGAGTCTCTCAAACAATGGAATTGTCCGGCGTGGTTTGAGGATGCCAAGTTGGGACTGTGGGCACACTGGGGCCCACAGTGTGAGGCCAACAGCGGCGACTGGTTCGCACGCAGCATGTATGGTGGCTCAAGCTATTGGGATGAAGAGCGCCAGCAGAGTTTCAATCCCAAAGAGCGGGGATTCAAGGAGTATTGCCGCGACTGGAAAGCAGACAAGTGGGACCCTGAGGCTATCATGGCCAAATATGCGAAGGTGGGTGCCAAGTATTTCATGGCTTTGGGCAATCACCACGACAACTTCGACTGTTGGGATTCTCCCTACCAGGAGTGGAACTCCGTCAACATCGGTCCCAAGAAAGACTTGGGCAAGGGATGGGAAGAGGCGGCCCGCAGGCATGGCATGAAGTTTGGCATGAGCATCCATGCCTCGCATGCCTGGACTTGGTACGAGATCGGCCGTAAGTATGGCGATGTACGCCTCACCAAGGCTGACGGCAAGGGACAGTGGTGGGAAGGCTACGACCCTAACGAACTCTATGCGCAGGCACACGACAAGACCTCCGACGGATGGGATGACATGGGACACATACACAGCCAGTGGAACTGGAACAATGGAGCCAGCGTTCCCGACGAGGCCTACAAGACCAAGCTGCAGAACCGTTGCCGACAGATGGTCAACTACTTGAACCCTGACATGGTGTACTTCGACGACACCGTCCTTCCCTTCTGGGGATGCGATGACCAGTGGGGACAGGATTTCCTGGCTTACTACTACAACCACCGTTCCAATCAGAATGGCGGCGGCGATGCCGACGTGGTGGTGATGGGCAAGGTGCTTCCCGACGAGCAGAAGCAGTTGATGCTGTGGGATGTGGAGCGCGGCGTTCCCGACCGTCCACAGAAGTTGCATTGGCAGACCTGTACCTGCATCGGCGGTTGGCATTACGCTTACCACGACAGAGGACACTACAAGAGTGCGGAGACCGTTGTCCGCATGTTGATAGATATCGTATCAAAGAATGGCAACCTCTTGCTCTCCATTCCATTGAAAGGTGATGGTACTTATGATGAGCAGGAAGAGGCGGTGCTCGACGGCATACAGAAGTGGATGGAAATCAACGGCGAGAGCATCTACGGCACCCGCGTATGGTGGGACTGCTTTGGTGAGGGTCCCTTGGCGGAAGCCACCAATGGCTTGAACGGACAGGGCTTCAACGAGGGACAGAGCTATTCCAGTGCTGACGTGCGCTATGTGACAAAGGGCGACGACATCTATGCCACCATCATGGCGTGGCCCGAGGCTGGCGAGTACACCTTGAAGGCGTTCTCTCCCATTGCCGCTTCTTACCGCGGACAGGTGAAAAGCGTTAGCCTGCTGGGATATGGTGAAGTGTCCTTCAAGCAGGGTGTGGGCGGACTGGTCATTGACGTGCCCGCAGCCAAGGACCAGCTCAGCAGCATCGCTCCCGCGTTTCGCATCGCCTTCAAGGATAGAGGAAGCAAACTCGAGGACAGCACGTTGTTGAACATGCTCGTCGAAGGCCTGCAACAGATAGCCGCCAAGACAAAGGACAACTGCAGCTATGTCAACTCGGGTAAATACAGCGCCGTCAAGGTGGAGATGCTGCAGAAGGCCGTCGAGGAAGCCAAGAAGGTCAACACCGATGACGCCACGGCCGTGCGGGAGGCCAAGGACAAGCTCGTCAGCACCTACAAGGACTTCGAGGCCAACGGACAGAACAAGGCTGGCTTGTGGAGTGGCAGTTATGAGGCCAACTTGACCGACTCCGTCTTCGTGGAAGGATCGTCGTTCAGCCGTTCCGAGGGCGGCAGCGCCCGCGCTGGCAAGCCTGCCAACTGGACAGTCGAAAACTTCAAGATATCCAATGGCAGCGACGGTACCAAGCAGGGACTCGACAAGTATGCGGGTGCCGAGGCGTTGATGCTGGGCGTGTGGAACGACCGTGACAACAACGAGTCGGGCGACTTGACCAACGCGCGTATCTACCGCAAGGTGCGACTGGCCAAGGGCACCTATTACTTCGGTGCAGGCTTCAATGCCAATTACCAGCTTTCAAAAGACGCTTACATGTTTGTCTCCAAGGAACTCTCCGACACCAAGAACATTCCTGCCACGAGCATAGCCTTTTACAATATCAACCAGGTGACCACCGACCGCAAGGTCTACGGACTATGGTTCAACATACCTGAGGACATGGATGTTTACGTCGGTTTCCAGGCAAACCTGAAGACCGGGTCCGCCACACAGGAGTTTCGTGCCGAGAAGGTGGTGCTCTATGGCTTCACACTTTAGATTAAGCTGAATGAAACATTTGCTAAGCATTGTCACGTCTTCCGTCATCTTGGGCGGTTCTGTCCTTTCCCTCCACGCGCAGCCTTTGCCCAACAAGGCTAAGGTCGTCGATGGCAGGGATGTCATCCTTTTGGACGCCAGCTTGTCGGCGCGCGAAGACCTCAACGCCAAGTATCTGATGTCTTTGACGCCAGACCGCCTGTTGCACCATTTCCGACTGACGGCCGGCATAGAGACCACAGCGCGTCCGCTGGGCGGATGGGAAAATCCAGGCTGTGGGCTGCGCGGCCATTTCGTAGGACATTATCTCTCTGCGTTGTCCACCTTCGTCCAGCGTCATCATGACGCCCAGGCCGAGGCTGGCCTCTGCACCCTGGTGGACGGACTGGCCGAGTGCCAGGCGCGGTTTGCCAACGGCTACCTGGGTGCCATACCAGAACATGACTTTGATACCCTCGAGCGTACATACGGCAATGTGTGGGCACCTTACTACACACTGCACAAGCTATTGCAAGGACTGGTTGACGCGTATGTCAAGACTGGCAACGAGAAAGCTTTGCGCGTCGCGTCCAAGGCGGCCGATTGGGTCTCGGCACGCCTGGGCAAGTTGTCTCCCGAGACCCTTGAGGGAATGTTTCTCACACGCAATGCCAATCCCTCCAACGAGCATGGAGGAATGAATGAGGTGCTGGAGCAGCTTTACAGCATCACGCGGAACGAGCGTTACCTCCAGACAGCCAAGCTGTTTGACCGCGACTGGTTTGTCCGCCCCCTGGTGGAGCACCGCGACAGCTTGAGCGGGCTGCACGCCAACACCCACATCGTGCTCATCAATGGGTTTGTGCGCCGGTACGAGAATACCGGCGAGGAGCGTTTTCGCAAGGCGGCCATCAACTTCTGGGACATGCTGACCGCCGGCCACACCTATGCCAACGGCACGAGCAGCGGCCCGAGGCCCGTGGTGACCACGCCCACGTCACGCACGGCAGAGCACTGGGGCGACTCCTGCATGTTGTCCAACACGTTGAGCGGAGAGATAGCGGAGTCTTGTGTGACGCACAATACGCAGAAACTCAACAGATACCTTTTCCAGTGGACGGCCGATGCCCGCTATGCCGACGCGTCCATGAATACCTTTTACAACGCCACCCTGGCTTGCCAAAACAAGCTTGACGGCAGGGTGACATATCACCTTCCCCTGGGCTCGCCACGCCATAAGGCATGGCTGGGAACAGAAGACTTCCGCTGCTGCAACGGTTCGAGCATCGAGGCGTTCGCCTCGCTCAACAGCGATATCTATTATGTGGGCGACAGGCAACTTTATGTCACCCGCTACATCGCCTCCAAGATGCGATGGGCAGCTGAGGGTGTGAGTGTCACGCAGTCCACCGGATATCCCTTTGCGCCAGAGACCACGCTCACCGTCAACGGCCGTGGCCGCCATCGCTTTGCCCTCAACTTGCTGGTACCCTCTTGGGCCCGTGAGGTGGAGCTGACCATCAACGGCAAACAGGCCAGGCAGCAGGCGCAGCCAGGCTCCTTCCTTACCATCCGCCGCAAGTGGAGCGACGGCGATGCGGTCAAGCTGGCCTTCAAGTTGCCCTTCCATGTCAAGACCATGCCCGACAATGCGGACAAGCTGGTCATCTGCCATGGCCCCTTGATGCTTGCTTTCCTGGGCAGTGGGGAGGTGGCCTTGCCCGAATCGGCCGATGAGCTCTTGGGAGCCATCAGCGGAAGCCCCGCAGAGGGCTATGTCCTTCGCTCTGCGGCAGGCACCTTCCGGCTCAAGCCCCTTTGCGACATCGTAGACGAAGACTACAGTTGCTACATCATGACGGGTGTCAAGCATCCTGCCAAGCCTTAACAGACACACAAATTACACTATAAACTATAAACTTAACATCAAATGAAAAGATTACTGACTATTGCATTTCTGATGAGTGCGATGATGAGTTGGGCACAGACAGACGTGACCAGCTACATCGAAGATCCTGATTTTGACGTTCAGCAGCGTTCAGCCTGGAAGACCAATGGCTTTGGTCGGCAGACCAACAACAGTTTTCCGCTCAAGCATGGCGAAGCCTACCGTGAGATATGGTCGGGCGGAACGGCGATGAATGCCTATCTCTATCAGGACGTGGCCAATCTGCCGGTGGGTACGTACACCCTGACGGTGACAGCCCAAAACATCAAGCAGAGCGACAAGGACCTGGTATGCACGGGCGCCTGGATTTATGCCAATGACCAAAAGACAAACATCAACAAGCCCGGCGAGTACACCGTGACTTGTGTGGTCAAGGACGGCAACCTGCGCGTGGGTGCCGAGACCAAGGACTGCACCGGCAACTATGTCTGCGTGGACTATTTCCGCTTGAGCTACCAGCTCGTCTACGCAGATGTCAAGGACTACTTGCAGGACTTGCTCGAGAAGGCCACCCAGTTGGACGAAAACGACGGTACGGCCGCACGCGCCGAGTTGGTGGCCGCGCGCGATGAACTGAAGAAGCTCGTGGATGCCGAGAGCAGCGATGGACTTGACGCTGCCCTGAAGCGCCTGCAGCAGGCCATGCGCCAGTACCGTTTATCCCTGGCCTCTTCCGAAAGGCCCATGGACATGACTGAGGAGGTGGCCAATCCCGGTTTTGAGAGTGGCACCAGCGGTTGGACCTTTGTCGACATGAACACCCAGAGCAACACCAGCTTTGCCGGCAAGGTGGGCAACACCTATACCGAGAAGTGGACCTCCGGTGGCCAGGGTGTGGGTGACGGCAGCGCGCTGCAGACCATCAAGAACTTGCCCAACGGACTGTACCGCGTGACGGCTGTCGCCCAAAACATACAGCAAGCCGATCCGTCTGCCCGTCAGACAGGATGCTTCATCGTGGCCGGCACGTCAGCTACTGAGGTGAGCACACTGGACAACTATGCGGTAGAGGCCTTCACGGTGACAGGACAGTTGACCTTGGGCTTCAAGTGCCTGAACGCCACGGGCAACTACTGCTGCGTGGACAATTTCAAGCTGTATTACATAGGCACCGACGAAGCCTCGGAGGACGCTGTTTTCCAGACGGTTATTATCAAGGCTGAGGAGACAGCCGCCCTGCAGATGAACACCGAGGACAAGGAGGCCCTGCAGCAGGCCATACAGCTTGCCAAGACCATACAGGGCACCGAGGGCCGCACCGAGGCTGCCCTTGCCCTTGAGTCAGCCATGGAGAAGGCACAGGCGAGCCATGCTTACTATGTGTCCATGGACAAGACCATCCAGCGAGGACGGGATGCCTTGGCACTCGGACTTGCCGAAGGCACAAGTGGAATCAATGAGGCCATCGCCAACATTGAGGCCGCGAAGGCCAGTGGCCAGCTCGACGCCGACAAGGTGAAGGCTGCCGACAAGGCCATGGACAAAGCCATCTTCTGCTACCGCGTGGCCAACGGTTCGGGTGAGGCACCCCAAGTGACCACATTCCCCACCGTCATCGTGGGTTGCAATGCCATGGTGGGCCGCCTCAAGGCCACAGGCGGTGTCAAGGAGGCCGGCTTCTGCTGGGCCGAACACCCCGACCCCACCGTCTTCGACGAGCACTCGTCTTACAACCAGTCCAACGGTGAGACCAACCATCAACCCGTGTATGTGATGTATGACGTGAAGGCATCTACCGAGTACTGGGTGCGTGCCTATGCCGTCGGCAACGACTATGCCGTGGGCTACGGCGAGCCTGTGCGCGTCATCACCCTGCCCCAGGGCGATACCCAGTACACCTATCTCTGGAACGGCGACGACGATCACAACCTGTGGCTTGACAATGCCATGCGTGAGGCTACGGCCTACTACAACACCTGGACGGCCATCAAGGGATTCCGTCCCACGGCCAACTACAGCCCCGGTACCGAGACAGCCGACTGCTCTTATGGCGGTTGGATCAACGTGGGTCCATGGCGCTGCAACACGGGTACCATGGTGCATGAGATGATGCACGGCACGGGTGTCGGCCAGCACGGACGCTGGTGGGACCGCAATCTGCACAACCTCGATGAGGGTGTGTGGTGGCTTGGCGAGCGCGGCAACCGCGTCACACAGTTCTTCGAGATGGATCCGGCAAATGGCAACTACCGCTGCAATGGCGACGGCATGCACGTCTGCTTCCAGGGCAATGGCAGCGACATGCAGCAGATACGTTCCGCCCTCCTGATGCAAGCCCTTTACGAGGACGGCCTGCCGGCCGTGAGCGACGGTGCCTGCCCATTCTACTCATTTGAGAGCATCGACAGCCTGTACTACTTCATCACCAACAACCAGTACGGACAGACGGAGCAGTACCTTTGCGAGAATGCCGAGGGCAAGCTCGTCTACAGCAAGGTCGATGGCGCTGACCATTTGCTCAGCGACAGCACCTACGCATGGCGCGTGCTCTATGACAAGATGACCGGCCTTTACCG
The DNA here is from genome assembly GCA_002437285.1 of Prevotella sp. UBA6429. Lineage (GTDB taxonomy): Bacteria > Bacteroidota > Bacteroidia > Bacteroidales > Bacteroidaceae > Prevotella. The sequence continues at coordinate 22,649 of DJOV01000081.1, forward strand.
CATACGCAACCTCAAGAGCGGCAAGTACTTCAACTTCTCCGGTTCGGGCGTCTCCCTGAGAGACACCGAGACTCCGGGCAGCGACGACCAGGTGCAGCTGATGCCGGCACGTATCATGACCGACATGAAGATAGGCACCGCCATGTTCCACGCCAAGCCCTACTGGTTTGCCCGTGCCAACCGCGTGTGCGACCCCAACGTGATGGCTGTCAACAGCGAGACATCGACCACGGTCAGCTCGCCCGTCCTCGACTTCTCCAATACCGCATATCCCCAGTTCTGGCTCATCCTCTCCAAGGAGCAAGTGGCCGAGCTCGACAAGGCCAAGAGCGTGCTTGGCACGGAGCGTCTGGAGCGTCTCATCAAGGGGTCCAAGGAGATAGCCAAGAGTGCCCACGAGGAGACGGCGGCAGGTGCCAACGCCGCATTTGACCAAATGGTGAAGACCATAGAGGGCGAGAAGGCTGGATATGTGAATGTGTCGCAGGTGCAAAACGCCGTCAACACACTCTACAAGGGACTGGCTGACTACCTGGGAAAAATCAAGCCCGAGAGCCCGCTCGATGTCACCTTCCTCCTGGATGACCCCGACCTGGACAACGGCAGCAACTGGATCAACATTCCCGAGGTGCAAAACGGACTGATCAACCTGACCGGCAATGACGTGTTCGAGTGTGGACAGACCATTCCCGTGGAGATGCCCAAGGGCGCATACGGTGTCTTGGTGCGCGGTTTCCAACGTCCCGGCAAGGTGCTGACAGCTATGGCTGACTACAAGAAGGGCAACGACAACGCTACAGCGAAGGTCACCATCGGCAACAAGATTTTTGCCCTGAAGCACATCTACGAGGGTGGACAAGAGAAGAGAATCAACGAGGGTGGCCGCGAGACAAAGGCCAGCGGCCTGTATGTGCCCTACGACACGGCTGCCGCAAGGGTTTACATGGAAAAGGGCTACTACGACAACTGGATTGCCTTCAAGCAGTTTAAGAAGTTCACCATGAGCGTCGGCTTCAAGAACACCACTGCGGTGGACGACGACTGGATCGTGATAGGCGACGTGAAAATCTACTACTATGGCGCCAAGGCATCGACCGGCGACGTGACCGGCATCGACGAGGTGGAGGAGGCTGACGGGCAGAAGGCCATCTATGGAGTGGACGGTGTGCGCCGCGACACCATGCGGCGTGGCATCAACATCGTAGATGGAAAGAAGATTATCGTGCGATGAGCACTTTGTCCTAACCAAAATGCTGTAAGCATACTACATGACAAACAGAATATCAACTCTTCTTTTGGGCGTTTGCATGGGTCTCTGTGCAAATGCCCAATTGTCTTTCACCCCCACCGTTTGGGGCGATTGGCAGACCTGGGGCCAACAGACGGCCGGTTCCTATCTCAACCCGGTCATCCCCAGCGACTACAGTGACATCGACTGCATAGAGCACGACGGCTACTACTATGCCATCAGCAGCACGTTCCAGTTTGAGCCGGGCATGGTCATCCTGCGCTCCACGGACATGGTCAACTGGCGGGTTTACAGCCACGCCGTGCCCGACATATCGCAGATCAGCGACGCGCAGACCTGGCGGGTGATGGACCGCTATGCGCGTGGCATCTGGGCGGGCGCCATCCGCTGGCACAACGGCAAGTTCTACGTGTACTTCGGCTGTCCCGACGAGGGCATGTTCATGACCACGGCCAAGCGGATAGAGGGTCCCTGGGCTCCCTTGACCAAAATGAACATCGGCGGCGGATGGGACGACTGTTGTCCGCTGTTTGACGATGACGGCCAGAATTATTTCGTGGCCACCCATTTCGCCGACGGCTACAAGACCTATGTGTTCAGGCTCTCGCCCGACGGCAAGACCGTGGACCTGGGCAGCAAGGTGCTCATCAACGAGGGCTATGGCCGCGAGGCCAACAAGCTCTACAAGTGGGGCGGCAAGTACTACCACCTGTTCAGCGAGGACCGCGACGGCGGACGGTACCTCGCCATGCAGCGTGCCGACCGTCCCATGGGCCCCTACGGCGAGCGCCGAAGGCTCTGCCACACGCAGCGTGAGTGGAACGAGCCCAACCAAGGCGGCTACCTGCAGGATGCCAAGGGCCAGTGGTTCTTCCTGACACATCATGGGCACGGCGACTGGGGAGGCCGCGAGGTGAGCCTCCTGCCGGTGACCTGGACGTCGGACGGATGGCCCGTCATCGGGCAACCCGACCGCGACAGCGTGGGCCTCATGGTGTGGCGCCACGAGATGCCGGTGGCCCGGCGTGCGGCCAAGCAGACGTTCCGGCGCGATGGCGACGCCACGGGTGTCGGCCAGACGGTGGCCGTCGACGGCTTCATGGCCGAGGACTGGGAGTGGAACTACCATCCCCGTACGGGCTTCTACAAGCGCACGGCCAAGAGCCTGACCTTGAAGGCGTTCAAGCCGTTGCGCGAGAACGACCTGATGAAGGCCGGCAACACCCTCACGCTACGCTCATGGCAGACACCCTACAACGTGGCGACCGTCCGCATGGACTTCGGCCGCATGGTGGAAGGCCAGCGCAGCGGCATCTGCCACTTCTCGGGAGCATGGTCTGAGTTTGGGGTCAGGATGGTGGGCACGGAGCACCAGCTGTACTACCGCGACCACCGTGGGGAGGATCAGGTACTGCAGACCGACCTGGACCAGCTCAAGGATAAAAAGGTCTACTTGCGTTCCGTGTGGGACCTGAGCGGCACCAGCCATTACTCCTGGAGCCTCGACGGCAAGGAGTGGATGGAGACAGGCATCGCCTATCAGCTGGAATGGGGCAACTACCGCGGCGACCGCCTGGGACTTTACACCTACGACAACCATGGCGAGGGTGGCGAGGCCACGTTCACCGACTTCCATTACGTGTCGACCGACAAGGCACCCGTCGCCAACCCGTTCGGACACTCGCTCGTGCCCGACATGATAGCCGATGCCAGCATACAGCGGATAGGCGATACCTTCTATTGCTATGCCACGACCGACGGCTACGGCCGTCACCTCGACACCTCGGGGCCTCCTGTGGTATGGAAGTCCAGGGACTTTGAGCACTGGTCGTTTGACGGCACTTACTTCCCGCAGTGCGACTACGAGAAGTACTGGGCACCCAGCAAGGCCGTCAGCGCCAACGGCAAGTGGTATATCTATCCCACGGTCAACGGCTACATGTACCCCTGCGTGGCCGACAGTCCCGACGGTCCCTTCAGCATAGCCAAGGGCAACACCTTCACCGTGGCCAACCGGCTGTGGGAGAAGGACGGCGTGCATGCCATCGACGCGGAGATATTTGTTGACGACGACGGCACGCCCTACGCGTTCTGGGGAAGTCGCAACGTGGCGCGGCTGAAGCCGGACATGGTGACGATAGACACCATCTTCCCCGCCATACCCACAGGCAGGGGAGGATATAGCGAAGGCCCCATCTTCTTCAAGCGCAACGGCATCTATTATTACCTCTACACCCTGGGGGGCGACGAGCGCTATGAGTACTACTACCAGATGAGCCGCGTGTCGCCCATCGGTCCTTGGGAGACGCCTGAGCACGACCGGGTATGTACCACCAGCCTGGAGAAGGGTGTCTTTGGCCCGGGACACGGTTGCGTGTTCAACGATGGCGACCAGTACTACCTGGCTTTCCTCGAGTTTGGCCGTCGCAGCACCAACCGCATGACGTATGTCAACGAGATGCACTTTGACGACGATGGCACGATACGTCAGGTGAACGTTCATCTCAATGGCGTGGGCGCCTTGCGTCCTTCCGACCATCCCGAGGAGATACGCCCGCAGTCGGTGGTGGCATCCTCGGAGGCTCCCCGGCATCTCATCCGGCACAACCAGGACTGGCGATGCAGCCGTACCGAGCAGTTTGCGCCCTCGTTTGCCATCGACCATGCCAACGGCTCACGCTGGATGGCGGCCGATGCTGACGTGCGCCCCACGCTGACCGTCGACTTGGGCAAGGCACGCAAGGTGGGCTCCAGCGAGATCGCCTTCGTGCGCCCCACGGCCGGCCACGCCTATGTGCTCGAAGGCTCGATAGACGGCAAGTCGTGGACGCGTGTAGGGGGCCATGACGATTTTCAGAAGCGGTCTCCTCATGTCGACAAGCTTGGCGGCACATACCGTTACCTGCGCCTCACGATAACCCTTGGCATCAAGGGTGTCTACGAGTGGCGGCTGTACCAATGAGCTCCAAGCCTGCCATCAGGATATTCAAGTTTCGGTGAACCTCATAGCGGCTGGCGTTTGTCACGATTTTTGGTCGAAAAGTTTGTCGCGGATTGCTGTTGAAATAGAGCGCGAAAATCGGGTTTTTCGTCGGTCGCGCCGCGATTTGCGTGGGGTAATTTTGCGATAAAGGGT
>DJOV01000047.1 GCA_002437285.1 Prevotella sp. UBA6429
GAAATGAGACGAAAACTTCTTTGTTTACAAATGGTTGGAGTAATTGTTAATGGTTTTTCGTGGACAGTAGTGATTTAAAATAATACAAAGGAAATCAAGTATCAATTTCAGAATCGCAGAATAGCGAAAAAACAAGGGCAAATAATAATCCTAATACCTTGTAGTAAAAAGAAAGTCAGTTACAAATGTTTAATACGAAACTGTAAGTTCATCGTTGATGTTAAATTTCGATTACAAAAGTACTGCGATTACCCCCCCCTAATAAAAAACATGAGTTAAGTATTGTTAAACGTTTGATTTATTAACGTTTATTAAGGTTAAAAGATGCAAAGTTGGGCAAAATCGTGTGAAACGAACAGGATAGGCGCATCATTTGCCTCGCGTCACAAGGCAACATGAGAATCGAAAAATAGCGAAAGCCTGGTAGGCGCACTACGCCATGCTGACGGAAAACACGTAGCAAAGGGAATGGAAGAGTTGGCAGGCGACCACATAGAGCAGCGCCAACGGCCCGAGCGCATGGTTGGCCGAGCAGATGCCGCGGCAGACGTCGGACAGCGAACGAAAGGTGCCGGCCAAGAGACCATAGAACATCGACACCGTGACGCAGACGAAGGCCACGATGGGCACAAGAGCCATGGAGAAGCTGCTGGGGAAAAGGCGACCCGTGACACTGAGCAGGATGGCATGGGGCGGCAGCGTCAGCACGGCCACTGCTCCCCCTTCGAGCAACAGGAGCGCCAGCGTGGAGCGGACGGCAAACTTCTGCAAAGGAGTGAGCAGCGAGGGGGTAGACGCGAAGAAATGGACAGCACTCGTCACCACCCCACTCGACCGCAAGCTGCCCACAGCCCATACGCCAAGCAGTAGCCACACCAGGAAAGGGGAAGCCACATGACCCACAAACCCGCCAAAGAACCACCGGATGCCCTGCGACGAGAGCAGCGAGCGGACGGAACTGTCGGGCATGGCCGCTGACCAGAGCCACGAAAGCAGCACCAGCGCCACTTGTGCCAGTGCACACGCGAGCGTGAGGCGATAGACAAGTTTCTCTGGATTAATCCTCATCGGGATGCAAATTGTCTATATCGAGGATGCGCAGTTCCAAGGCGCGCACCACCAGACGGGTGGCATTGACGCCCATGCCGCCATTGCCCTCGGGAAAAAGTTTCTGTACCAGTTCGTTTTGCCGTTTCTCCAGGCTCTTCACGCCGAAGGGCATGCCGCGCAGGTTTGTAATCTGCTCCTTGGTGTAGCCCAGGGCCAGGTGGCGCAGGAAGCGCTCATCATACTCGTCAATCTCATAGTTGACAAGGGCCTCCTGGCGCAGCAGCTCATTGTCGACGCTACGCTTGAACCGCTCGACGATTTTCTCCAGGATGGGCTGGTTGAACACAAGCCGTTTGCCGTCCATCACGCTGGCCACGTCGCTGCGCGTCAGCAGTTCACCCGTCTTGAGAATGATGCCGTCGCACCCGGCGTCGAGCACATCGACCCACAGTTTCTCATTGAGAATCTCGCCCGTGAAGATCAGCACCTTCACTTCCGGGTGCTCCTCCTTGGTCTGACGGCATATCTCCACGCCAACGGTGGTGGAGCCGCCAAGCCCGAGGTCGAGCAACACCAGGTCGGGCAACTGCTGCCTGATGAGCTTGCGGAATGTGGTCTCGCTGTCGGCGGTGCCGATGATGTGGGCCTCGGGAATGTCGTTGCGGATAATGCCCTCGGTGCCCTTGAGCTCGAGGGGCACATCTTCGACGATGATGATGTTAAAGTCTTTCATATCTGTTGATGTCTTAATGTTCATGATGTTCTTGATGATTCCACCCACTTGGCGCAGGTGGCTGGCATGACGATGCGCACGACCACCGTGTCGTCCTCTCGATGGGCCGCTATGCCACACGCACGGAGGTTGGTGGCCTCACCCATCTCGCGCGCTATCTGTCGGCAGAGCAGGAAATCGAGATGCACGGTGCCGGCCGTGAAGAGATCATGACACTGCCTGTCGGTGAGCGCCAGGCGTGTCATGTGCACGGTGGCCTCGGTGTAGCGATTGTCACGACGGGCCAGTTCCACGGGAGGTTTCTCGTTCTGGTTGAGCTTGCGCAGGATGTCAAACAGGAAACTGACCATTTCGGCATCCAGGCGCAAGGTGCCTATCTGCCTCATGGCCTGCTGAGACAGGATGGCATAGAGCGCTTGATAATAGTCGGTCAGCTCGGCTATGCTCAGGAGGTTGCCATCGCTGCCATCGATGAGCTGTCGGATGCGTGAGGGGTAATACATGGTCTCGTGCTTCAGCGTGGAGAGACAGTTGTCGAGCACGTTGTTGGACACATGGAGCCTGTCAGTTTCCAACTGGAGACAGCGCAACTCATCACCAGCCAGTTCGATAGTAGCCTGCTGGGCTGATGTGCGGTCGATCGTGACATGCAGCGCCTCGCGTATCTTTTCCACTATCTCGGTGAGGTTCTTCTTGTGGGCATCGGTCAGGTCCACCTGACTGAAGTCGCCCAGCGCCTCTATGCCGCGCAATTTCTGCTTGTCGGGAATGTCCTCGAGCAACAACTGGTTCATGCGCTTGATGCGGTCTATGCAGAAACGGTAGTTGAGCAGATGGCGATAGTACAAATAGTAATATGCCGGGAAGATGACGATGAGCAGCAACACCAAGAGGATGATGGCCACCACCTTGTTGCTCTCGCTTCGCTGCATGGTGCGGACGTAACTGGGCAAACTGTTGTCGGTGGATGCCTCGCGGAACAAGCGGGTATAGACTTCATTATAATGGCGGTAGAGATCCCACTTATGAAGGGCCAGGGCAGCCACCGCACTCTCGTTGCTCACATCGAGGATGACCGAGGTGTCGGTGGGCGCCACGTACCTGCGGCAACTGTCTGCAAACATCAAGGTACGCTCATAGTGTCCGTTGATGTTGGAGAAATAAGCACTGTCGGCATATCGCTCGGCCAAGGCATGGGCATCAATGGGGCCGGCAAGGGCTGACGACGGCGCACACACCATGCCTGCCGCAAGCACACACAGCGTTGCCAACGACCGCATGACACCCTTAGGAAGACGGAAGAAGAATCGGGAGCCGCGCCCCACCTCGCTCTCCACCCGAATGTCACACACTTGGAAGATGCGACTGATCTTGCGGTATTTCTCGATGATGCCATAACAGTTCTTCAGGCCGAAGCCATGCCCGCCCGTGTAGGTGCGGTCGAAGACGTGCGCACATTGCTCATCGGTCATGCCTTGCCCTGTGTCTGTGACGCTCACCTCCACATAAGTGTCGGTTTGCTCTGCCGAGATGGTCACCCGTCCGCCTGACGGTGTGAACTTGCGCGCATTGTCGGCAATGGTGTTGATCATGAAGAGGGTCAGCGTCCGGTCGGCCTTCACCATGGCTGTGGTAGGCTCCACCTGTAGGTCTATGCCTTTCAACCGGAAGCCCATCTTGCCTCGGCTCACCATGTCAAACAAAGCCTGGAGGGGGAAGCTCTCAATGCTCAGCCGGATGTCGCCGCGCCGCATCTGGATCCACTGCGTCAGCACATTGTTATAATCATTGATTGTATCGGTAAGCTCGGTGATATATTCATAACGCTGTCGGCGCACCGCGTCGGTGTCATGATGGGCCAGCAACCGGTGCACCTCATTGGCCATACGGTCGATGAAAGGCATGACACTGTTCACCAACTGAATCTTGGCACGTTGTTCCAAGTTGCGCCGTTTGTTTTGTGAAAGGTGCTGGCGTTCCACTTCCATCTGTTCCTGCAGCTCCTCATAGTTCTCTTCCACTTCCTCATTATGCTCTTCGTTGTGTTGCTGCCATAGGCGAAGAGGTTGCAAAAGGGTGTCAAGCGAGAAGCCTGCGTCGCTGCGGCGTCGCATCCTGTCAAACACAACCAGAAGGGTCACGACTATCAGTATCATGAAGATGACAGCGGCAAGCATTACGTTAAGCTGCCGTGACGAACTGCGAAGCTGGTCGGCGCGGGCTTCCAAGAGACGGTCTTGCCGGGTCTGCTCCTGCAGGTCAAGGTAGATGTTGCGATTGCGATCGCTGTTCACCTTGTCATCAACAGCTGAATAGACCAGGCACAATTGCTCGCGGATGGAGGCCACCAGGTCGGGCGCTTGGTTGATGGCCTTGCTTTGTCGTAGGGCACGGGTCAGACAGATGAGAGCCGAACGGTAGTCGCGGATCTGCCAGTAGCACTCGGCCAGGGTGCGGTTGGCTCCCGCCATCTGGTAGACATCACCATATTGGGTGAACAGGTCCAAGGCCCGTTGGGCCAGATTGCCTGCGAGCAAAGAGTCGGGCATGCCATCTATATTTACAAACTGGATAATGGGTAGATTGGACTTGAATAAACGCTGGCGTTGCTCAGGTTGCTGCAGGTGCTCGCTCAAGCCTTGCAAAGCTTGGGCCTCCCAATAGGGATAATCGCCCTGTTGGGCCGTCACAAAACAACGCATGAGATACTCAAACTCCTCCTGGGCAATGGCTTCCGCCGGCTTGCCCGAGATGATGCCGCCCGCACCGATGTTGTACCAATAGCACAACATCTGGGCCGTGTCCTGCCGGATGCCGCCTTCCGGATCTATCTCGGAGAGGGCACCAATCGACTGGTCGACGAGACCGACATAATAAAAGTAGGTGGATGCGACAATGCGAAATTCTGAAGCGGCGTATATCATCCGCCGCTTCTGGTGGGGCGACAGGTTGCCACCTTCCTCGCGAATGCGGCGCAAGCGGCGGGCGGCACGCTCGCGATAGTCATAAAAGTCCTTGTTGCGGCTCTCGCGTTGGCAAAGGCGCATCAGTTGCACATCCGCCACAAGCAACTCGATCTGGTTGTCTGTCTTGTCCTGCACTTCCTCCAATTGCCGCAAGGCCTGGGCATACTGCATCTTGGCCAGGCTGACAAAGGCAAGGTTGTTGAGGGCCTCCGCATATCCATCGTCGTAGTGAGAAGAGAACTCAAGGGCGCGCTGCGCATACTGCCTTGTGGAGTCGAGGTTGCGATAGTGCCAGGCATACGACATCTCGTTCAGCTTGTCGACCTCGGGCTCATTGCCGTTGCCACAAGCTGAAAAAACACAAGCCATGAGGATGGCCATGCCTGCCAATAGAACCTTTATACGCATCAATCAAAAAAAACAAAACCGGAGAATGACTCTCACATAGCCATCCTCCGGTCTCTATGGTTTGTCAGTCAGGCAGAAGGTCCGATTAGGGTCTTTCGCATGACCGATTGCATATTAACTTGCAAGTTAGCGCCAGCACAAGCACTCGTGCTGCTGCGGGCGCCTCACAAACTGGGCGGACTTAGGCGCGAGCCTCCTTGATGTAGCCCAAGGCTTCCACACACTTGTCGGTAATGGCCTGCCAGTTGCTTGCGGCCACCACATCTTTCGGGAAGAGCTTGGAACCCATGCCCACACAGAGCACTCCAGCCTTGATCCACTCAGTGAGGTTTTCCTTGTCGGGGCTCACAGCGCCCGTCACCATGATATTGGACCAGCGAAGAGGAGCCAGAACGTTCTTCACAAAAGAAGGACCACCCACGTTGCCGGCAGGGAACACCTTGGTGACATCACAGCCTGCGGCCTGGGCGTTGCTGACCTCCGTCACGCTGCCGCAACCTGGCGAATAGGGCACCAGGCGACGGTTGCACACGGGGGCAATCTCTGGGACGAAGTTAGGTCCCACAATGAAATTGGCACCCAGCTGAAGGTAAAGGGCTGCCGTGGGAGCGTCGATCACGGTGCCGGCTCCGAGAATCAGCTCGGGGCACTCCGCATCAGCCCACTTCACCAACTCCCCAAAGATCTCATGGGCGAAGTCGCCACGATTGGTGAACTCAAACACGCGAACACCACCGTCATAACAAGCCTTGATGACGTGCTTGCATACTTCTACATCCTTATTGTAAAACACAGGCACCATACCCGTCTCTCTCATGGCGGTGATAACCTGAACCTTATTAAACTTTGCCATTGTTATTGATTTGATTACTAATGTTTAACTTCAGAGGCCGCTCGACATCTTCGGTTCTACATGAAGCGAAGCACAAGCCATGCCTACGCTCTCTTACCGCTGCACGCGGCCATTGGCATTGCCACCGGCCAGGCTCAGCACCTCACTCTCACTCACCAGGTTGAAGTCGCCCGGGATGGTATGCTTCAGTGCCGAGGCAGCCACCGCAAACTCCAAAGCCTTCGACTGGTCGCCTTCATACTTCAACATGCCATGGATCAAGCCTCCGGAGAAGCTGTCGCCGCCGCCCACACGGTCAATGATGGGGTCGATGTCATAATGCTTGCTCTCGTAGAAGTTCTTGCCGTCATAAATCAGAGCCTTCCAGCCATTGTAAGTGGCTGAATAGCTCTCACGCAAAGTGGAGACCACATACTTGAAGCCGAACTCCTTCTTCATCTGTTCGAAAATCTTGTGGTATCCGCTGGCATCGGTCTTACCGCCCTCCACATCTGCATCGGGCTTGAAGCCTAAGCAGAGCTGAGCATCCTCCTCATTGCCAATGCAAACATCCACATACTTCATAAGAGGACGCATCACAGAGATTGCTTTCTCAGAGGTCCACAGCTTCTTGCGGAAGTTGAGGTCGACTGACACTGTGACACCATGTCGCTTGGCAGCCTCGCAGGCAAGACGCGTCAGCTCGGCCGCCTTGTCTGAGATGGCGGGCGTAATGCCGCTCCAGTGGAACCACTGGGCACCCTCCATGATGGCATCGAAATCGAAATCGGAAGGGTCTGCCTCGGCGATGGAACTGTGAGCGCGATCGTAGATAACCTTAGACGGACGCATGGAGGCACCCGTCTCGGCATAATAAAGGCCCACACGATCGCCACCGCGGGCAATGAAGCGCGTGTCAACGCCATAACGGCGCAACGCGTTGACGGCTATCTGCCCAATCTCGTGAATCGGCAGTTTGGTGACAAAGTAAGCCTGATGACCATAATTGGCAAGGCTCACAGCCACGTTTGCCTCGCCGCCACCGGGGATGATGCGGAAATGGTCAGTCTGGATGAAACGGTCGTTGCCCTCGGGAGACAAGCGCAACATAATCTCGCCTAATGTTACGATTTTTGCCATTTTTGATATGTTTATATTTTTAATGTTTGGATGTTTCGCAAAGATTGGAGCAAACAGCAATGCATGTCCCAAGAGACATCTTGCAATGGAGTTCACCCCTTTTCAACTCGCAAAAATAGCTATATTTTTCCAAAACATGAAATATTTCGCCCAAAAAGAACTTTTTTGTTCAAATATCATCGCTGTGCTTTCGCACAATCCAAGTTTTATTGTTACATTTGCACATGAAAATTAAGGTAGCCAATGACAGAAAAAATAAGAATCAAGGACATAGCCATCAGGGCGGGTGTGTCGGTAGGCACGGTGGATAGAGTGCTGCACGAACGTCCCAACGTGTCGGAATCGGCACGCAAGAAAGTGGAGGAAGCGCTCAAGGAGATGAACTACCAGCCCAACATGTACGCCTCGGCGCTGGCCTACAACAAGTCGTACACCTTCTACGCACTCATCCCCAAGCATGAGCAGGTGGCCTATTGGGAGGAAATCGAAGAAGGCATCGAGATGGCCGTAGAGGCACGTCGCGACTTTCACATCGAGGCAAACATCAAGTATTACAAGCGGTTTGACGAGAACTCGTTCGCCCAGGTATCGCAAGAGTGCCTAAAGGCCAACCCCGACGGTCTTGTCATTGTGCCATCTGACCTTGACGTGACAAGGGCTTTTACAGACCAGCTCCACGAGAAGGGCATCCCCTTTGTGATGCTCGACTCCTACATGCCCGACCTCAAGCCTTTGGCCTTCTACGGACAGGACTCTTTCTCCAGCGGCTATTTTGCCGCCCGCATGCTCATGCTCATCGCCAACAGGGAAAAAGAAATCATCCTGATGAAGCTCACCAAGAACGGACGAGTGGTAAGCAAGCAGCAGGACAACCGTGAGGTGGGATTCAGACATTACATGCACGACCACTTCCCTGACACACAAATCATCAACCTTGAGCTACCCGTCGACGCCACACATGCACAATATGACAAACTGCTGGAGGAGTGCTTCAAGCAGCACCCGCACATACACCACTGTATCACCTTGGGCTCAAAGGCGCACATCATGGGTGAATTTCTCTTGCGGACCAATCGCCGCGACGTGCAAATCATGGGCTACGATATGGTGGGCAAGAACGCTGACTGCCTGCGCATGGGAAGCATATCTTTCCTCATTGCACAGCACGCCTACCAACAGGGATACTGCTGCATCGACGCATTGTTCCGCGCCATTGTGCTGAAGAACAAAGTGGAACCCGTCAACTACATGCCCATTGAGCTACTGACCAAGGAGAACGTGGACTTCTATCGTCGTATGCAGCTCTAATGAAGCCACATACAGACTCTAAACCACCAGCCACAAAAAACATATCAAGTCGAACAGATATGAGTGAAACATCATTCATCAAGATCAACGTCAAGGACACGGTCGTCGTGTGTCTACGTCCCTTTCGCAAGGGAGAAACAATAGTCGTGAACGGTCAGGAGACGACCGTCTTGCAAGACACGCCTGCCGGACACAAAATCCTCATCAAGGACACTCGAGAAGGTGAAGACATTATCAAGTATGGTTACCCCATCGGACACGCCGCCGAAGACCTCATTTCCGGCCAATGGGTCAATGAGCACAACCTGAAGACCAATCTTAGCGGCACTCTCACATACGCCTACACCCCCATCGACACAACCCTCGATGCGCATCTTGATGACGACGTGCCTACAACGTTCATGGGCTATCGGCGCAAGAATGGCGAAGTGGGCGTGAGAAACGAACTGTGGATTGTGCCCACAGTGGGGTGTGTGAATGGAACAGCCGAGCGCCTGGCAAAGATGCTGGAAACGGAAACACACCTTGAGGGTATAGACGCCGTTCACGCCTGGCATCACAATTACGGCTGCTCCCAACTGGGCGGCGACCACGAGAACACCCGCAAAGTGTTGCGCGACATCTGTCTCCATCCCAATGCGGGAGGTGTCCTGGTCTTGTCGTTGGGATGCGAGAACAATCAGCCTGACGCCTTCATGAAGATGCTTGGCGATTATGACCATGAACGCATCAAACTCTTGGTGACGCAAAAGGTTGATGGTGACGAACTGGAAGAGGGCATGCGCCTGTTGCGCCAACTCTACGCCACGGTGCGCCAGGACCGTCGCGAGGTAGTGCCTATCAGCACGCTACGTGTGGGACTGAAATGTGGAGGAAGCGATGGCTTCAGTGGCATTACGGCCAACCCGCTGGTCGGTGAGTTCTCCGACCTCCTGGTGGCACAGGGTGGCACGACCATCCTGACGGAGGTGCCAGAGATGTTCGGTGCAGAGACCATCCTCATGAATCGCTGCAAGACGCCACAACTGTTCGAACAAACAGTGCATCTTGTCAATGACTTCAAGCAATACTTCCTATCGCATGGCGAGCCCGTCGGCGAGAATCCGTCGCCTGGCAACAAGGCCGGAGGCATCTCCACACTCGAAGACAAGGCGCTTGGATGCACGCAGAAGAGCGGACGCGCAGCCGTGACTGGCGTGTTGGACTACGGAGACAGGCTTTGCGCACACGGCCTCAACCTGCTGTCTGCGCCAGGCAATGACTTGGTGGCATCCACCGCCCTGGCCGCGGCAGGATGCCAACTGGTGCTTTTCACCACGGGACGCGGCACGCCCTTTGGCACCTTCGTGCCCACGATGAAAATAGCCACCAACAGCCAACTTGCCTCCCGCAAGGCCAATTGGATTGACTTCAACGCGGGAGCCTTGCTCCAAGGAACGGCAATGCATGATCTGGTCAAGCAGCTCACACGTCAGGTCGTGGCCATCGCAAACGGGCAACGCACCCGAAACGAACAGAATGGCTACCGTGAGATTGCCATATTCAAGAATGGCGTGACGCTATAAACAAGGTGCGGAGCCGCACGCAGACAGATAGACACATGCATGACGTTATCACGCTACACATATAATATAATGTGGAGATTACAAAGAACAAAATGAAATTAAAAGGATTGTTGGCCTTGTCGCCATTATTTCTTTTCATCGTCTTATACCTGGCACTGAGCATCATCGCAGGAGACTTCTACAAGGTGCCGATGACCGTGGTGTTTCTCATCGCGAGCGTCTATGCCATTGCCATCTCGGGCGGTTTCCCGCTTAAGAAGCGAATAGACATCTTCAGTCGCGGTGCCAGCTCAAGCAGCTTGCTACTCATGTTGTGGATTTATGTGCTGGCCGGAGCGTTCGCCGCCTCGGCCAAGGCCATGGGCGCCATCGACTCCACGGTCAACCTGGCACTGAGCGCATTGCCCGCCAGCATGTTGCTCCCAGGACTGTTCGTTGCCTCATGCTTCATCTCCATCTCCATTGGCACAAGCGTGGGAACGGTTGTCGCCTTGGTCCCCATCGCAGCAGGCATCGCCACTGGCACCGGGCAAAGCGTGCCGTTGATGACTGCGGTCATCGTGGGCGGGGCCTATTTTGGCGACAACCTCTCGTTCATCTCCGACACAACCGTCGTGGCCACACAGACACAGGGGTGCAAAATGAGTGACAAGTTCCGGGTCAACTCGCTCATTGTGGTACCAGCCGCCGTGCTCATCCTCGTTGTCTATGCTTTCATGGGCAGCGACATGCATGCGCCGAGCCAGCTGCCCAGCACCGACTATGTGAAGGTGCTCCCCTATCTCGCCGTGCTCATAGCCGCCATCTGCGGAATGAATGTCATGGCCGTGCTGGTCTTGGGCATCATCCTTTGCGGCATCATCGGCATGGCCAAGGGTTCTTACGGATTTTTCGATTGGCTCACAGCCATGGGACAGGGCATCACCAGCATGGGCGAGCTCATCATCATCGCCATGATGGCAGGAGGCATGCTGGAAATCATCCGGGAGAATGGAGGCATCGACTTCATCATCAATGCGCTCACCAAGCATGTGCGCGGCAAGCGGGGAGCGGAACTGGCGATTGGCGCCCTGGTGAGCATGGTCAACATGTGCACGGCCAACAACACGGTGGCCATCCTCACCGTGGGAAGCATCGCCAAGCGCATCGGTGACCGCTACGGCGTCGACAACCGCAAGTGCGCCAGCATACTCGATACATTCTCATGCATGGTGCAGGGGCTTATTCCCTATGGCGTGCAGATGTTGCTCGCAGCTGGCCTGGCACACCTCAACCCCGTGCAGATCTTGCCTTACCTCTATTACCCCATGGCTATCGGCGTGGCAGCCCTGGCAGCCATACTGTTCAGATATCCGAAGAGATACAGTTGATGAAAGGAGAAATGAGACACATGAATATCATCACACGCAATTTCTTCCGTCTGTTGCGGTCGGGTGCGCTCAACGAGTATGAGCCGCTGGAACCCATGTCTGCCTTCAAATGGCGCAGGCTCAACCAGATGGTGCACGCCCAGCATGTGGAGACACCAGCGCTCAAGGGCGTGAAGAATCACCAGTTCGACAAGATGATGAACATCCCAAGCGAACTGGCCGACCAGGATATTCCCCAGCAGGAAGCCATCGTGGCGCCTCGACTGAGCAACCCGTTTCTCAACTATAGGTTGAGCAAGATAGAGAACAACGAGCGACACGCCATTGACACCAACGTGGATGCTCTCAACGTGCTGAAGATCATCATCGGCAACGTGTCGTCGATGCTCAACCACGGCACCATGCTGAGTGGCATCATCGAACTGGGCAGTTACCTGCGCAGCAAGGGCGACCGCGTAGACTTCGTGAAGCTCGACACATGGCTGGGCAAGCTACAGATGAGACGCATGGCGCAACTGCAAGGCTCCATGCTCATGGCCGTGTTTAATTTCGAGCAAGATGAGCTGCCCTTTGTGAGACACATGGAATCGTCAGCCAACAAACTGGTGCTTCGCTCAGTGACCCACAGTGCCTACGACACGGCAGAGGAGTGGCATTTCAGACAACTCAGCACGGGTTTTGTGCAAAACAACTCGACGCTACTCCGACGCAACCTCCGACGCAGCCTTCGTTACATCACCTATGCGCCTTTGGAGACGGTGAGCAACTTCTTCAACAACTTTGTACGTTCTTTGCAAGAGATCGAAGAGTGACTCCCCTTCCATCCACGACAGGGGCAAGAGAGAGCGAACTTCCCGCATAGGCAAAAGCCTCAAGCAAAAATAGCACCCATCTAATAAAAAAAACTAAAAAATAGGAGATAATTGCGGATACTCTCTCCTCTTTTTATTAACTTTGCAATTTAGGATTGGCAATTCAAAAAATAGTCACACAATAAATGAAACAGTACAGATTAGTGGACAATGTGTTAGGCTGGTTGGCATTTCTTGTCACCGCCTTTGTCTATTGTTCTACCATTGAGCCGACAGCATCCTTCTGGGACTGTCCTGAGTTTATCACCACGGGCTACAAGCTCGAGATCGGTCACCCACCCGGGGCACCTTTCTTCATGCTGACGGCCAACCTGTTCAGCCATTTTGTGAGCGACCCCAGTGAGGTGGCACGCATGGTCAACACGATGAGCGCACTGCTCTCGGCCACGACCATCATGTTCCTGTTCTGGACCATCACGCACCTGACGCGCAAGCTCATCGTGAAGGACTGGGACAGCCTGACGCTCAGCAAGACCATCGCCATCGAGGCCAGCGGTCTGGTAGGCGCCCTCATCTACACCTTCTCCGACACCTTCTGGTTCTCGGCTGTTGAGGGTGAGGTCTACGCTTACTCGTCGGCCTTCACTGCCATTGTGTTCTGGCTTATCTTGAAGTGGGAAGACCATGCCGACGAGCCTCACGCCGACCGTTGGCTGGTGCTCATCTTCTACATGACGGGCCTTTCCATCGGTGTGCACCTGCTCAACTTGCTGTGCTTGCCGGCCATCGTGCTGGTCTATTGCTACCGCCGCTTCCCCAACGTCGAGACAAAGGGCTCGCTCATCGCGCTCCTCATCTCATTCGTGCTGGTGGCGGCCGTGCTCTATGGTGTCGTGCCCGGCATTGTCACCGTGGGTGGCTGGTTTGAGCTGCTGTTTGTCAATGTGCTCGGCTTGCCCTTCAACACGGGCCTCATCATCTACATCATCCTCTTGGTGGCCGCTACCATCTGGGCCATCTACGAGAGCTACATGGGTCAAAGCAAGAAGCGTGAGAACATCTCGTTCCTGCTGGCGTTTGCCCTCCTGGGCGTTCCCTTCTACGGCTATGGCTGGAGTGCAGTGGTCATCGGCATCATCGTGCTGGCCGTTGTGGCTTTCGTGCTCAACCGCAGGAAGATTGTCGAGAAGAAACCGGTCTACCTGGTCTCTTCCCGCCTGAAGAATACCGTGCTTCTCTGCATGCTCATGCTGATGATTGGCTATTCCAGCTATGCGCTGATCGTGATTCGCTCAGTGGCCAATCCACCGATGGACCAGAACTCACCGGAAGACATCTTCACCCTGGGCTCTTACCTGAGCCGTGACCAGTATGGCGACAAGCCGTTGTTCTATGGCCAGGCTTACACCTCACAGGTGAAGCTCCAGCAGGAAGGCAACTACTGCAAGCCCGTCATGAGCGAGGGCGCTCCCGTCTATAGCCGTAAGGAGAAGACATCGCCCAACGAGAAGGATTCCTACTTTGTGGTCACACACAAGGACAAGTACGTATACGCACAGAACATGTTCTTCCCCCGTATGTTCGACCCCAAGCATGCCAAGGACTATGAGTCGTGGCTGGGTGGTGTCGACGGCACGGAGGTTCCCTACGACCGCTGCGGTGAGAACATCATGGTCAAGGTGCCTTCGCAGCTTGACAACATCAAGTTCTTCCTCTCCTACCAGTGCAACTTCATGTATTGGCGCTACTTCATGTGGAACTTTGCCGGACGCCAGAACGGCATCCAGGGTAACGGTGAGCTGGAGCATGGCAACTGGATCACAGGCTTCTCGTTCATCGACAACGCCCGCCTGGGCGACCAGAGCAAGTTGCCGGATGAGCTGAAGAACGACAAGGGACACAACGTGTTCTACTGCATGCCGCTTCTCTTGGGCCTCATCGGTCTTTTCTGGCAAGCCTTCCGCGGTCGCCGCGGCATCCGCCAGTTCTGGGTGGTGTTCTTCCTCTTCTTCATGACGGGTCTCGCCATCGTGATCTATCTGAACCAGACACCTGTCGAGCCTCGTGAGCGCGACTACGCTTACGCGGGTTCCTTCTATGCCTTCGCCATCTGGTGTGGCATGGGTGTGGCTGCCATCATCGACTTGCTCAAGCGCTACTTGAAGGTCAACAACGCTGTGTCAGCCGCCCTTGTGGGACTGGTATGCCTGCTGGTACCTGTCCAGATGGCCAGCCAGACATGGGACGACCACGACCGCTCGGGCCGTTACACCTGTCGCGACTTCGGCCGCAACTACCTCATGACGCTGCAAGACAAAGGCAACCCCATCATCTTCACCAATGGTGACAACGACACCTTCCCATTGTGGTACAACCAGGAGACTGAGGGCGTGCGTACCGATGCCCGTGTCTGCAACCTCTCTTACCTGGCTACCGACTGGTACATCGACCAGATGAAGCGCCCGGCTTACAACTCGCCCTCGGTGCCCATCTCATGGCCGAGAACCGACTATTGCGCCGGCACCAATGAGATAGTGGAGGTGGCTCCCAACCTCAAGCAGCAGGTGCTCGACTTCTACAAACAGGACCCCGTGGCTGCCAAGGCGCAGTTTGGCGACAATCCCTTTGAGGTCTCCAACATCATGAAGTATTGGGTGCGTTCCAAGAACCCTGACATGCACGTCATACCGACCGACACGCTCTACATCACGGTGGACAAGGAGGCCGTCAAGAAGAGTGGCATGCTCATGGCCACCGACACCATCCCCGACCGCATGGTCATCTCCCTGGCTGGCAAGAACGCTCTTTACAAGAACGACTTGATGATGCTTGAGATGATCTCTCAGTGCGACTGGACACGCCCGGTCTACATCGCCACGACGGTGGCGCAGAGTGCTTACATGAACCTCGGTGACAACTTCGTGCAGGAGGGCTTGGCCTATCGCGTCACACCATTCCTCACCAATGTTAAGGGTGCCAAGACCATCGACACCGAGAAGATGTACAACAACCTCATGTTCCGCTATCGTTATGGTGGCCTGAGCACGCCCGGCCTTTACATCGACGAGACGCTGATGCGCATGTGCTACACACACCGCCGCCTCTTCGGCCAACTGGCCCTGAGCCTCATCGCCGAGGGCAAGCAAGACAAGGCGCTGAAGGTGCTGCAGAAGGGTGAGAAGGAGATTCCCGCCTACAACATCCCGATGAACTACATGAGCGGCGCGCTCGACTTTGCACAGGCCTATGCGGCACTGGGCAAGACGCAGAAAGCGATGAGCCTCATCAATGGCATCTGGAAAGATGCTGACCAATATGCGAACTATTACCTCACACTCGAGGGACAGCGCTTCATGTCGGCCAACCGCGACTTCATGATCAACCTGACCATCCTCAACCAGACCAATGAACTGACCAAGCACCTCAATCCGAGCCTCGCCAACAAGCGCAACGCCGAGATTCAGGGCAAGCTCAACCAGTACATCGGCAAGGGCGGGCAGATGATGTAAGTTGATTACAACAAACAACCAATAATAAGAGAGCGCCTGACGGCGAAGAGCCCTGCCTATGCAGCGGTTCTTCGCTTGCCAGGCGCTTTAAGGTTTCATCAAATAGAGAGAATCTATGATTATAGAACAACCGGCCAAATGGCTGAGATGGCTCTACCCACATGCCTTGTGGCGCATGGACCCAAAGGAACGGGCCGTCTACTTGACGTTTGACGACGGGCCGATACCCGAGTCGACCCCATTCATCCTCGACACACTGAGACGCTATCATGCCAAGGCGACCTTCTTCATGGTGGGCGAGAACGTGCTCCGCCACCATGACCTCTATAATCAGATCGTGGCCGAGGGCCATCAGGTGGGCAACCACACATTCAACCACATGGGCTCCTTCAAGCACTGGACCCTCACCTACGCCCTCAACACCGAAAAGGCCAACGACCTCATCGGGGCTCACCTCTTCCGTCCGCCTCACGGATGTATGCGTCACTCGGTCTACTGGTGGTTGTGCCGCAAATACAAGATTGTGATGTGGGACCTTGTCACCCGTGACTACTCCAAGTGGCTGACGGCCGACGATGTGGTGCGCAATGTGAAAAGATACGCACGCAACGGATCCATCATCACCTTCCACGACTCGCTCAAGAGCATCGACAAGCTCCACACGGCCCTGCCCCAGGCCTTGGAATGGTTGCAGGAGCAGGGCTATGCCTTCAAGACCATCGAATGACAGGCATGGCACTCACAAAACAAGACCTGACATCGCTCATCAGGGCCCAAGCCGCCGAACTGGGCTTCTCGGCCTGTGGCATGGCACCGGCGGGACGGGTGAGCCAGCAGGAGGAGAGGCGCCTGCGCCGCTGGCTCGACGAGGGACGCTATGCAGAGATGCACTACATGACCCATTACCTGGACAAGCGGCTCGACCCGCGTCTGCTCATGGACGGGCTCAAGAGCATCGTGTCACTGGCCATGAACTATGCGCCCAAGCGGCGACTGGCCCCCGGGCAACCGCAGATAGCAGCCTACGCCCTGGGCAAGGACTACCATGACGTGATGAAGCAACGCATCCACCGACTGGCCGCCTACATCTCCGGCCTGCTGGGACACGAGATCACCTATCGGGCTTTTGTCGACAGCGGACCGGTCATAGAGCGCTATTGGGCTGTGCAGGCGGGCCTCGGATGGATCGGGCGCAACAATCTGCTCATCATCCCCAAGGCGGGCAGTGAATTCTTCCTCGGCGAACTCTTCCTCGACTTCGAACTGGAGTACGACCATCCCATGGCCAACCACTGTGGGCGCTGTCACCGCTGTGTGGACCATTGTCCCACCCATGCCTTGGCGGACGACCACGACTTCGACGCTGGCTTGTGCCTATCCTACCAGACCATCGAGAACCGGGGCGAATTGAGCGATGTAGCCAAGGAGAAGATGGGCGACTTCATCTATGGTTGCGACCGCTGCCAACTGGCCTGTCCCTACAACCGGTTTGCCATCCCGACGAGCATCGCCGAGTTTCAGCCCAGCGACGACCTTCTCTCGATGACGCGGCAGCAGTGGGAACAACTCAGTGTCGACGATTACCGCAGGCTCTTCAAGGGATCGGCCGTGAAACGGGCCAAATATGAAGGCCTCATGCGCAACATCCACAATATGGCCGAGCATCACCCGTCGGAGCAAGAGGATGAGGCGCACCCGATTTCGTGATTTCTCGGATTTTTTTCGGCTTTCCGCACCGACTTATTAATCTTTTTTGTAATTTTACACCATGAACCAAAGCCTACATGACGACATCCGACTGTTTTTCCGGCAGTTTGCCCTCGGCCAGTTGTCACCGACCGACCCTGATGCCCTCGACCCACGAGACATCAAGATGATGATGGTCAACCATTGCGAAGAGATCTACCCCGCATTCGCAAAGACCGACGTGTTCAAGCGCCACTTCCAGCAGGAGGGACATGACCGTATGGTGGAAGAGTACAAGCGTTGCTTCACGCTCCTCCTGACAGGTCGGCTGCCATAGGCTCCAGGTGGCACAACAGAGGGCCACACACTACCCCACTGCCACGCCAGACGCATTATCCCGACAAACAATCAAACCTAATAACACACATTTCTTATGACAAACAACAAAACATTATTTGTCCCCCTGGCCTTTGTGGGATTGTTCTTTTTCTCCATTGGCTTCGCATTGGGCATCAACTCCTTCCTCATGCCGGTCCTGAAAGGCGCCATGGACATGTCGGCAGGCGCGTCAAGCTTGCTTCTCGCCGCCACCTTCGTGCCGTTCCTCCTCTTCGGCATACCCGCCACCAAGTGCATCGAGGCCATCGGCTACAAGCGCACCATGGCACTCTCGTTTGCCATCTTCGCCGTGGCTTTCGCCTTGTTCATCCTGGCGGCCAGCGAGCAATCGCTCACGTGGTTCCTCATCGCCAGTTTCATCAGTGGCGCCGCCAACTGCGTGCTGCAGGCATCCGTCAATCCCTATGTCACCATCTGCGGCCCCCTGGAGAGCGCCGCGCGCCGCATCTCGTGCATGGGCATCTGCAACAAGCTGGCCTGGCCTGCCACCACCGCCTTTATCACCTATGTCATTGGCAAGGGCATCAAGGACATCCAGATGCCCGACCTCTACCTGCCCTTTGGCATCATCATCGGCATCTTCGTGGCGCTCGGTGTCATCGCGCTCCTGGCTCCGCTGCCTGAGGTCAAGGCAGCCGGTGAGGAAGAGAGCACAGACAACTCCGCACCCGCTTGTCCCTACGCTGAGGGCAAAACCAGCGTCCTGCAGTTCCCCCATCTGCTGTTAGGCTGTCTTGCACTCTTCCTCTATGTGGGCGTAGAGACCATCTCGCTCGCCACGGCCAACGACTATGCCAAGGCGCTCAGCCTGGCTGGCGACAACTGGGGCTTCATCCCCTCCATCGGCATGGTGGTGGGCTACATCTGTGGCATCGTCTTCATTCCCAAGTATCTGAAACAAGACTCCGCCATGCGCATCTGTGCTGTCATCGCCGTCATCGGTTCAATACTGGTGGCAGTCATCCCCACGCCCAATGTCTCCGTCTATTGCATCTTCTTCATGGCCATCGGTTGCTCACTGATGTGGCCGTCGCTGTGGCCACTGGCCATGGCCGACTTGGGCAAGTTCACCAAGAGTGGTTCGTCACTCCTCACCATGGCCATGGCGGGCGGTGCTGTCATGCCGTGGGTGCAGGGCCTCGTCGTCGACGCCTTCGGCTACCAGGCCAGCTATTGGGTGTGCGTGCCTTGCTTCCTCTTCATCTTCTATTATGGTATGTGGGGATACAAGGTAAGATAACCTACCGATAGCTTCCTGCAGAACGACGGCATCCGTCCATGCAACCAGCTATCCGATGTATGGAGAGACCAGCAAATCCACAAGTTTGCGGTACGGCAAGAGCTGACACTCCCATACTCGTAAGCGGTTTAACTATCTCCCACGGATAACGCGGATTGACACAGATTTCTCACCTTTCGCCTATGGCATGCATCACCCGGCAGCTTGCTGCAGGCTACTGCATCGCAACAACTCCATCCGTGTCAATCTGTAGTATCCGTGGGAGAACTAAAATCCCGGGTGGGAGCACTGGCAGAAACCGCCCACAGATGACACGGATCTCTCATCTTTCGCCCATGACATGCATGAACCGCATACTCATCGCGCTAAATCGTTCTTGTAATGCTTTTTGGTCAAAAAGCTGGTCACGGAAGACCACTGAAATAGAGCGCGAAAATGGCGTTTTCTGTCGGTCGCGCCGCGATTTGCGTGGGGTAATTTTGCGATAAAGGGT
>DJOV01000042.1 GCA_002437285.1 Prevotella sp. UBA6429
GCAAATCGCGTCGCGACCGACAAAAAAGGCGATTTTCGCGTTCTATTTCATCGGTCGTCCGCGACAAACTTTTTGGCCAAAAACCTTGACAATCGGTTTGCCGGTGGCAGCCCGGTATGTGGCGGCTCTTATCCTGGCGATGTGCTCGGTGTGCAGGGTGTTATTATACGATTATCCCAGCCGCTGCTCGAGATGCTGGCGGATGGTCTGGATGAAGGTCAGCGAGTTGACCTGCTTGACGTCGACACCCTCCATGAGGCCGGCCAGGTCCTTGGTGACCACGCCACTGTTCATCGTGTCGAAGCAAGCGCCTTCGAGTGCGTCGGCGTAGCGCTGCAGCTCGGGCAGTCCGTCCTTCTCGCCACGCTTGCGCAGGGCGCCCGACCAGGCGAAGATGGTGGCGATGGGATTGGTGCTGGTCTCCTCGCCCTCGAGGTAGCGGTAGTAGTGGCGGGTGACGGTGCCGTGGGCCGCCTCATACTCATAGTTGCCATCGGGCGAGACGAGCACGGAGGTCATCATGGCGAGCGAGCCGAAAGCCGTGGACACCATGTCGCTCATCACGTCGCCGTCATAGTTCTTGCATGCCCAGATGAAGCCGCCCTTGGAGCGGATGACGCGCGCCACGGCGTCGTCGATGAGCGTATAGAAGTAGGTGATGCCGAGCCGGTCGAACGTCTCCTTGTAGTGGGCCTCGTACTCCTCCTCGAAGATGATGCGGAACTGCGCGTCGTAGGTCTTCGAGATGGTGTCCTTGGTGGCAAACCAGAGGTCTTGCCGTGTGTCGATGGCATACTGGAAACAGCTGCGGGCGAAGGAGCGGATGCTCTTGTCGGTGTTGTGCATGCCCTGTATGACGCCAGGACCCTCGAAATGGTGGATCTCCACCTCGCGCTTCTCGCCGCTCTCGCCCTCGAAGACGAGCTTGGCCGTCCCGGCCTCCGGGGCGCGGAGCTCCACACTCTTGTAGACGTCGCCATAGGCATGGCGGGCGATGGTGATGGGAGCTTCCCAGCCGCGCACGGCAGGCTTGACGCTGGGCAGCGTGATGGGCGCGCGGAAGACGGTGCCGTCGAGCACCGAGCGGATGGTGCCGTTGGGGCTCTTCCACATCTGGTGGAGGTGATATTCGTCCATGCGCTTGAGGTTCGGGGTGATCGTGGCGCACTTCACGGCCACGCCCAGGCGCTTGTTGGCCTCGGCGGCGTCGAGCGTCACCTGGTCGGCGGTGGCGTCGCGGTGGGGCAGTCCCAGGTCATAATATTCGGTCTTGAGGTCGACGAAGGGCAGGATGAGCTCATCCTTGATCATCTTCCACAACACACGGGTCATCTCATCGCCGTCCATCTCAACGAGCGGCGTCGTCATCTTGATTTTCTCTGTCATGGGTTCTGTGTTTGTTTTTGTGGTGTTCATGTTTTTGTCGTTTGGCCAGCGGCTCATTTCTCCGCGAGCTTGCGGTAATGGTTGATGAGGCAACCGTCGGCCAGGATGTCGCGCTCGTCGGGCGTGAGGTTTTGGAAGAGCAGCTGCAACTTCTCCACCCGTCCGTCAGCATGGATGGCCTTGGCCTCGACGGTCTCCTTGCCGGCGAGGATGGCCTGGCGTATGCGGGGCACAAAGATGCGGTCGCCCACCTCAAGGGCGAAGGGTGTGTCGCGACTGATGGTGAAGGGCACGATGCCCCAGTTGATGCAGTTGGAGCGGTAACGCTTGGTGGCGTATTCATAGCAGATGTTGGCGTCGCCGCCCAGCACCTTCTGGCACGAGGCTGCCTGCTCGCGTGCCGAACCGTCACCGGGCTTGTTGGCGAAGACGCAGGAGCCAAACGACGTGTCGGCAGCCGAGGCGCCCACCAGGCCCAGCGTTTCGGCCAGGTCGGCGGGCACGTCGCCCTGGCGGCGCTGCCGGTCCTTCTGCTGCACTTCCTTCGACCGGCCCACATACTCGGGCACGCGGCGCGACAGCGCAAACTCGGCCAGGCGCAACGGATTGGAGCGGTAGCTCGACGTCTCGCCCGAGGGGATGAGCTCATCGGTGGTCGTCACAGGGTCGCGGATGACCGCCGTGAGCTGCAGCAGCATGTTGTCGGCCATGGGCGCCATCTCGGGCCAGTCCTTGATGTTGGGTCCGTAGCGCAGGGGCTGCGCGGGATCGGGATGGCCGAAGCCGCGATAGATGCGCTGGCGGTAGATGCGGTCGTCGTAGTCGTAGGGGCGGTAGTGGCTCTCGTAGTCCACGTCGGTGGCCGCCGTGATGACACCCCCGCGGGCCGCGGAGGCCGCCACGGAGCGCGCGTCCATGAGTGCCACCATGGAGATCTGTCCCTGTCCGGGCTTCGACCCCTCACGGTTGGGGAAGTTGCGGGTGGTGTGGCGGATGCTCAGGCCGTTGTTGGCCGGCACGTCGCCCGCGCCGAAGCACGGTCCGCAGAACGCGGGCTTGACCACCACGCCGGCATCCATGAGGTCGGTGGTGATGCCCGCGCGGTTGGCCGCCACGAAGACGGGTGTCGACTGCGGGTAGGCCGAGCAGGTGAAGAAGCCGTTGCCCACAGAGCCTTGGCTGAGGATGGCGGCCGCCTCGCAGAGGTTCTCGTAGGTGCCGCCGGCGCAACCGGCAATGATGCCCTGGTCGGCATAGACCTTGCCGTCGTGGATCTTGCTCAGCAGGTCGGGGTGTACCTTGTCGCCGAAGCGGCGCCGCGTGTCGTCCTCCACACGGCGCAGCACGCCCTCGGGGTCGGCCTGCAACTCGTGGATGGTGACGGCATTGGAGGGATGGTAGGGCAAGGCGATCATCGACTCCTGCGACGAGAGGTCGATGCGTACCATGCTGTCGTAGTAGGCCACGGGGCCGGGCTTGAGCTCGCGGTAGTCGGCCGCACGGTGATGCAGCTCATAGAACTGGCGCACACGCTCGTCGGTCACCCAGATGGAACTCAGGCAGGTGGTCTCGGTGGTCATCACGTCGATGCCTGAGCGGAAGTCGACCGAGAGGTTGGCCACTCCCGGGCCGGCAAACTCAAGCACCTTGTTCTTCACGAAGCCACTCTCAAAGACGGCCTTGGTGAGCGAGATGGCCACATCGTGCGGTCCGATGCCGTGGCGCGGCGTGCCCTCGAGCCACACCAGCACCACCTCGGGAGCCTTGATGTCCCAGGTGTTGCGCAGGAGCTGCTTGACAAGCTCGCCGCCGCCTTCGCCCACACCCATGTTGCCATAGGAGCCGTAGCGCGTGTGGGAGTCGGAACCGAGGATCATGTTGCCGCACTTCACCATCTCCTCACGGGCAAACTGATGGATGACCGCCTGGTTGGCCGGCACGTAGATGCCGCCATAGCGCTTGGCCGCCGAGAGGCCGAAGACGTGGTCGTCCTCATTGATGGTGCCGCCCACGGCGCAGAGCGAGTTGTGGCAGTTGGTCATGGCGTAAGGCAACGGAAACTCCTTCAGCCCGCTGGCTCGCGCCGTCTGGATGATGCCCACGTAGGTGATGTCGTGTGACATCATCGCGTCGAAGCGGATGTGCATGTCACGTCCCTTGCCCTTGCCCACGTCGTGGGCGCGCAAGATGCCATAGGCAATGGTCTGCTCGCGAGCCTCGTCGGGCGTCAGGCCCGCATAGTCGTCGCGTATCTCTTTTCCGTTGAGGAGATAGACTCCATGATTGATGAGTTCCACCATAATATCATTGTGTTTTGGTTTTCAAGGAATAAAGTTACGACTATTTTATCATTTACGGGCACTATTCCTTGCATTTTCTTTCAAAAAAGCTCATTTTTGTGACTTTTGGGTATATTTTATGCAAATATCCTACTATTCGGACATTCTCTCACGCCTTGTCCAGGCAAATGCGGCCATTGGCTTCCCGCCGATGTGGGGCAGCGGGGAAAACGGGAGGAACCGACAGAAACAGGAGGGGAGAAAGTGACATTTCGCACTCGGAAAAAGAAAAAGAGTGACAGCCGAACCCGTTTTCTCATTATTATTTTATAACTTTGCAGCAATGACCCACCGAGGCCCGCATCAAGCCTCGCACATCGTTTTTTCTAACATAATGACCCAAGACATGGAACAACAGTTTAAGCGCAACATCATCATCACGGGTGGAGCCGGTTTCATCGGCTCGCATGTGGTGCGCCTCTTCGTCAACAAATATCCCGAGTATCACATCATCAATGTCGACAAGCTGACCTACGCCGGCAACCTGGCCAACCTGAAGGACATCGAGCAGAAACCCAACTACACCTTCGTGAAGGCTGACATCTGCGACTTCGACACCATGCGCCAGCTCATGGAGCAGCACCATGTCGACGGCATCATCCACCTGGCCGCCGAGAGTCATGTGGACCGTTCCATCCGCGACCCGTTCACCTTCGCCCAGACCAACGTCATGGGCACGTTGTCACTCCTCCAGGCAGCCAAGCTCACCTGGGAGGCCCGGCCCGAGGGATACGAGGGCAAGCGTTTCTACCACATCTCTACCGACGAGGTCTACGGCGCCCTTGCGCTCACCGACCCTGAGGGTGTGGAGAGCCCCTTCACGACCAAGGCCTCATCCGAGCATCACCACGCCTACGGACGCGAGTTCTTCACCGAGGACCGCAAGTACCAGCCCCACAGCCCCTATTCGGCCTCGAAGGCTTCGAGCGACCACTTCGTGCGCGCGTTCCACGACACCTACGGCATGCCCACCATCGTCACCAACTGCTCCAACAACTACGGCCCCTACCAGTTCCCGGAGAAGCTCATCCCGCTCTTCATCAACAACATACGCCACCGCAAGCCGCTCCCCGTCTATGGCGAGGGCCTCAATGTGCGCGACTGGCTCTACGTGGTGGACCACGCCCGTGCCATCGACCTCATCTTCCATGAGGGCAAAGTGGCCGACACTTATAATATCGGTGGCTTCAACGAGTGGAAGAACATCGACATCGTGAAACTGCTCATCCGCACCACCGACCGACTGCTGGGGCGTGCCGAGGGCGAAGACATGAACCTCATCACCCACGTCACCGACCGCAAGGGACACGACCTGCGCTACGCCATCGACAGCCGCAAGCTGCAACGCGAGCTGGGATGGGAGCCCAGCCTGCAGTTTGAGGAGGGCATCGAGAAGACCGTCCGCTGGTATCTCGACAACCAAGACTGGCTCGACAACGTGACCTCGGGCAACTACCAGCGCTACTACGAGGAGATGTACAGCAAGCGGTAAGCTGCTACAACCATCATAAGGCATCAAGCCAAAGCCGGATGGCCCATGGCAGAAACCTTGTCGTTTCCCATCATGGACCATCCGGCTTTCTGTGTTTGCGCGGCGGATGACAAACTTTGCGTGAATCCTTACATCTTCTTGATCTCTTCCAGCGCGCGGCACAACTGGTCGGGGCAGCTTGTGCCCTTGTTGCCACACAGCGTGCCCTTGAGCCGGACGATCACATCGTCGGCACGCATGCCTTTCACCAGTTGGGAGATGCCTTTCAGGTTGCCGTTGCAACCTCCCACAAACGACACGCTCTCCACCACGTTGTCGTCGCTCACCGTCAGGTCTATCATGCGGCTGCATGTGCCCACGGTGTTGTAAACCAAATGCTTCATCTTCTTTTTTCTACTGTTTTTATCTCTACAGAAAGTGTTTTTGCCTCTACAGGAAGTGAAAAGAGGCTGTTCCACATCGCAAAGATACGTCTTTTCGTTGAAACAACGATGTTTTTCCTGTGGATATTCGTGAGATAGACGCACATGTGCGGCGCCGCACACATATTCTCCCGCTTCATCTTGCAGATTTCATCCGAAAGGCTTGCACATCCCGGACTTTTTGATTTCCTTTGCAGGCAATAACCATCACACACACACACAATATCATGGTAAAGAAAGCGTATGCCGAGGCCAACCGCCAATGGTTGGAGGCCAAGGCGCAAGAGGAGGGCGTGAAGGCGCTCGACAAGGGTGTATATTATAAGGTGTTGGCAGAGGGCAAGGCAGACGGTCGCCATCCCTCGCGCCGCAGCATCGTGACGGCCCACTACACGGGATGGACCATCAACGGCAAGAAGTTTGACTCCAGCCGGGGCGGCACGCCCGTGGCCTTCCGGCTGTCTGACCTCATCGAGGGTTGGATAGTGGCCATGCAGCAGATGTGCGTGGGCGACAAGTGGGAAATCTATCTCCCTGCCGAGATGGGCTATGGCCGTTTCTCGCAGCCAGGCATACCGGGCGGTTCCACGCTCATCTTCGAAATCGAATTGCTCGGCATCGCGTAGGTAGGGGCGCAGCGCCGCTTCATCGGCGCAAGCACCCGCACCCGCCAAAAGCTACGCACCGGCACGCTTACCCCACTGCGCATTATCATCAAAAGTGATATGCCAAGCCTTGCCGTCAGAGAAAAAAGAAAAAAAATTTGGAGATAACAAAATAAATCAATAAATTTGCAGTTGTTAAACCCCTAACACAACAGTTTATAAGTTTTTAAAATCGATAGCCTATCGACACACCTCTACTTCATAACTAAACACACAAAGAAATGAAGAATCTCGCAGATATGACCGACGAGGAGTTGGCATTATGCTACGTGGATGGTAACAACGAGGCTTTCGACGAACTGTTGTCACGCAACCAATCGAAAATCTTCGCATATATCATGTTTGTCGTGCGCGACGATGACTTGGCCAATGACATCTTCCAGGAGACGTTTGTCAAAATCATCGTGAAGCTGCAGCACGGCAAGTATGCGCCCACCGGCAAGTTTGGCGCATGGTGCATGCGCATAGCGCACAACGTCATCATGGACTGGTATCGCGACCAGCGAGCCGACCGCATCGTGGAGCCCACCGAGGACAACGACCTGTCAAACCTGGGGCAAGAGAGCGTCATGGTGGCCAACATCGAGGACCGCCTGCTCAACGACCAGGTGCTGCTCGACGTGCGCCGCATGATGAACCATCTGCCAGCCAGCCAGCGTGAGGTGGTGTACATGCGCTTCTACCAGCAGCTGTCGTTCAAGGAGATTGCCGACACCACCAATGTCAGCATCAACACCGCCCTGGGCCGCATGCGCTATGCCCTGATCAACATGCGCCGCATGGCGCGCGACTACGACATGCAGCTGCAGCTGTCCTGACGCAGGCAAGGCTTTTCACACGGTTGGGACACGACTGCAATCGGACTCAGCACGCGCCGCGTCTCGAACACGACAAGCACCGCGATTCGGTCTCGGCAAGCACCGCAAATCGGTTGCAACAATTATAACGAATGGGCACAACAGGTTATTTGAAGTCTGTTGCGCCCATTCTTTTTGTTGGGTTTTTGTTTCCGTGACGCCCGGCCGGCGTCATTTCTGTTCTCTTCTCTTGTTTTCCTTTTGCATGTCACACTTCAGGTAGATCCCGGCGAGGATGGTGCCTGATATGCTGTGCCAGGCGCAACTGATGGCGCAAGGCAGCACGGCCAGGGGCTGCGCCGCAAAGAAGTTGGTGGCCAACACCGTGGCCAGGCCTGCGTTCTGCATGCCCACCTCGATGGAGATGGTGCGTTTCTTGGCCGTATTGAACCGTGCGAGGCGACCAGCCATGTAGCCGAGCAGATAGCCCAGCGAGTTGTGGCAGAACACCACGGCGAAGGTCCACAGGAAGAGCATCGGTCCTCGGGCCACGAGGTCATCGTGCACGGTGGAGATGACGCCGCCCACGATGATGGCCAGGCAGGTGACGCTGATGCCGGGCATGAGGCTTTGCAGGGTGGGAAACCACGTGCGACGGCTATAGAGGTAGTTGAGCGTGCAACCGATGGCCACGGGCAGGATGGTGACGATGAGGATGTTGGTGAACATGCCCACGGCGTCGATGTGGATGATTTCGCCGGCCGTGAGCTGCATGAGCAAGGGTGTCATGACCGGAGCCAGCAATGTCGAGGCGCACGTCATGCCCACAGAGAAGGCCACATCGCCATGGCAGAGGTAGCTCATGATGTTGCTCGACACGCCTCCGGGGCAGCAGCCCACCAACAGGATGCCCAAGGCCAGGGCCGGGTCGAGGTGCCACACGTGCACCAGCAGATAGGCCACACAGGGCATGATGACAAACTGCGCGCAGGCGCCAATGAAGATGTCGAGGGGCCTGCGGGCCAGGATCTTGAAGTCGGCCGTGGTGAGCGTCAGGCCCATGGTGAGCATGATGATGCCCAGGATGACGGTCTGCGTGTTGCCGCGCACCCAGTCGAAGAGATGTGGGAAGAAGAATGTCACGACGGCGATGCCGATGACAAACAAGGATGTGTAATGAGCCAAACACTGGCTCAGCGCCTGAAAGATTTTCAACATAATGTTTCTCTCCTGTTTTTTATATATACTAACGTAATGGCTGTAAATTCCCTATAATCTGACTAACGTAATGGCGTTCCCTATAATATGCACTAACGCAATGGCTGTAAGTTCCCTATAATATGCACTAACGTAGTGGCTGCAATAACTTGTTTTCTCCCAACCGGGCGGCTTGGATATCCCGACACGATGCCGCCTCGTCTCTTACACAATGGCATGGCCACACGCCCATAGCAGCGTGCGGCCATGCCATTGTGTGAGGTTGCGCCGGCGAGTCAGGCCCTTTCGTAGGGTCACTTCACAAACTGTATCTTGCCCGCGTCACGCGGCTTGGCCTCGAGCGCCTCGTCGGGATAGCCCACGGCCAGGATGTAACAGATGGCGTAGCCCTCGGGCAGGTGCAACTGGTCGATGAAGGGCTTGCACTCAGGCGTGACATGGAGAAAGCGCACCGGCCCGCCCAGGCAACAGGTGCCGAGGCCCAGCGACTGAGCCGCCAGCATCATGTTCTCGCCCATCATGCCGGCGTCCACCGAAGGTTCTCCCTCGGGTGTGGCCACACAGATCACGTTGGGCGCGTTGCGGAACATGTTCTTGAAGTTGGGGTCGCGCTTCACCTGGTCGGGGTTGGCCTTGCGGAAGAGTGCCGTCAGTCCGTCAATCCACTCCTTGCTCTCCACCACGCGCACGGCCCACGGCTGGCTGTTCATGCCGCTTGGCGCATCGATGCCGGCCTGGGCCAGCAGCGCCAGCTTGTCGTGTTCGACTGGCCGGTCAAGGTAGCGGTGTACGGAGCGTCGCGCCTTGATGGCCCGCACCACGTCGTTGGTCTCGCCCGCCACTTTGGGCGACCAGGCGTTGAGGAAGCGCAGCGTCTTCTCCTTGCTGTATCCCTGGCCTTCCTCGAGGAAGCTCGAGTCCTGGATGTGGAGCACGTTGCCGCCCTGGTCGAGCACCACGAAGACGGGAAAGCCAAACCTCGCCGGGTTGCCCAGGCGTTGCATGAGCGACTTGGCGCGCTCGCCGCCGTCCTTGCGCGGGTTGTAGTTGACATGCAGGTAGGCGAAGTTGTCGGCGAGTGTCTTGGCAATGTCGGCATCGCGCGTGGCGAAGTCGGCGAAGCGTAGGCACCACGGGCACCAGTTGCCGCCCACCTGGCAGAGCACCAGCCGGCCCGAGCCGTCGGCCCTGACGGCCGCCAGGGCACTGTCTATTTGCGCCATGGGGTCAGTGTTCTCATTGTAGACTCGCTTCAGCTGAGCCTGCGCGCTGGCCAGCGTCGTGGCCAGCACCAGCAGGAGTGACAGGATGGTTTTCTTCATTTCTTTTAATGTGCGTGTGTTGAGGGTTGGGTGTGTCGAGTGTGTGTAGGGTTGCTTAGAGTGCCTTGAGCTGGCTGATGCGCTCCTCGGGATGGTCAGCGCGGAAGACATAACTGCCACTGACCAGCACGTCAACTCCGGCCTCGGCCAGCCGGGGCGCCGTGTCTCCGTTGACTCCGCCGTCGACCTCGATGAGGGCCTTCGAGCCACTCTCGGCGATGAGCTTCCTGAGGCGTGCGATCTTCGCATAGGTGTTGTCGATAAACTTCTGTCCGCCGAATCCCGGGTTGACGCTCATCAGCAGCACCATGTCTACGTCGCTGATACAGTCTTCGAGCATCGCCACGGGTGTCGCGGGATTGAGCGTCACGCCGGCCTTCATGCCCTCCTCGTGTATCTCGTGCAGGGTGCGGTTGAGGTGCTTCACGGCTTCGAAATGCACGTTCATCATCATGGCTCCTATGCGTGCCGTGGTGGAGATGTAGCGCTCGGGACGCTCTATCATGAGATGCACGTCAAGGGGCTTCTCGCAGATCTTGCCCACGGCTTCGAGCACGGGGAACCCAAACGAGATGTTGGGCACGAACGAGCCGTCCATCACGTCACAGTGGAGCCAGTCGGCCTCGCTGCGGTTGATCATTGCTATTTCGCTCTTGAGGTCGGTGAAGTCGGCGGCCAGGAGCGAGGGGGATACCATCGTGCTCATGTCAGTTCATGCAATAGTTGAGTGGACGACCGGTCAGTTTCGACACACGATAGGTGTAGGCGATCTGGCGGATGAGCATGAGCGTGCGGGCGGAGGGGCCCATCTCTTCAGGGGTAAAATTCTTCATAGGCAGAGATGTTGTTGAGTTGTTGAGAGAGTAATATTGGTCTCCTTTCTACTTCTCTTAACGCTAAGAAACCCGCTTTATTATCATTGAGGACAAAAAATTCTCACGGGGAACCTTGCCGCCACCCGACATTTGTTGTAATTTTGCAGTAAATTTCGATTTGAACCGAGACACCATAACCCAAACAACATCATACGCATCGACGACAATGAAGAAGACCTATTGTTTGCTGACAGCCGCCATGGCGCTGTGCCTCAGCAGTTGCAAGGAGAACTACTCGCAGGGCGAGAAAGTGGGCAACCTAATTGAGTTTACCAACAAAGGCGTGATATGGGAGTCGTGGGAGGGAAGCCTCAACATGACGCAGACGGGCATGAACACCAGCGGAGAGCCCTTCTACTTCAGCTTCGACCGCGACCGCAACGACCAGGACTCGCTCATTGCCCTGATGAAGCAGGCGCAAGTGGAGGGCTGGAAGCTCAAGATACGCTACCATGAGGTGTGGGGATTGAAAAATATCCTCGGCAACCGCGGCGAGACCGACTACTTCGTGGACAACGTGACCGTGCTCGACCGCGACTTCGCCAACCCGCTCAAGCGCATGGACGCCACCCGGCAGGGACAGGTCGTCGACACCGTCTACGTGGTCATCGACAAGAGTGAGCTGCGGAAGAGGAGCGCCAAGTGACACCCCGCGCGCCATCGGCCCTCGGCGGGCCGCACACGACAAACATCTCAACACTAAAAAACAATACGCATAAAAAATGAAAAACAACTCTTTCAAGCTTTTCAGGTGCGCCGCGCTCGTAGCCCTCGCCCTGCTGCTCGGCACGGCCAAGGCTGCCGCGCAGGTCAACGCGCAAGTGCTCTACGACTTCGGCAGCGACCGCAAGTTTGTCACCCTCACACTCGAGATGTTCAAGCAGGACAAGTGGGGAAGCACCTACTTCTTCGTCGACCATGACTTCAACTACGACAAGATGGTCGTGGGCAGCAAGAACATCTCGCAGGGCGGCACCTACACCGAGATTTCGCGTGCGCTCAACTTCTGGAAGAACACCGAGATGAAGAACTGGAACCTCCACGTGGAGTACAACGGTGGCATCACCAAGAACTATCCCATCAACAACGCATGGCTCTTTGGCGCCGAGTACTTCATCCACGACAAGACCTTCCAGAACACCCTGACCCTCGAGGCGCTCTACAAGACCATCCGCGCCACCGACCAGCGCGTGCCCATGCAGCTGACCGCCGTGTGGACCTGCCGCGACCTCTTCGGGCTGAAGGGACTGACCTTCGACGGCTTTGCCGACTTCTGGTGGGAGACCCACGGCGTAGACTATCGTGAGGACGGCTCCTGCGAGACCGCACACACTGTCTTCATCACCGAGCCGCAGCTCTGGTACAACGTGGGACGGCACATCGGCGTGGACAACCTCAACGTGGGCGGCGAGGTGGAACTCTCCAACAACTTCGGATCCACCGGCGGCTTCAAGTGCCGCCCCTGCCTGGGCGTGAAGTGGGACTTCTGACGCACTCCCCGCATGGAAGATGGGTGGGAAAAGTGAGATTCCTGCCCGATAGCTCGATAGGAAAAGTGTGACTACCACCCGAAAGCTTGGTAGTAAAAGTATAACTTTGCAAAAAACATCTTGGAATGGACAAGAAAGACTTAAGAATCATATTCATGGGAACGCCCGAGTTTGCGGTGGGCACGCTGAGCCGCCTCGTCGAGGGCGGTTACAACGTGGTGGCCGTGGTGACACAGCCCGACAAGCCTGTGGGGCGCCACCAGGACCAGCTGCAGCCCAGCGAGGTGAAGCGCTACGCCCTGGCCCACGGCCTGCCCGTGCTGCAGCCGGTGAAGATGAAGGATCCGGCCTTCGTGGCCGAGCTCCAGGCCTATGAGGCCGACCTGCAGGTGGTGGTGGCCTTCCGCATGCTGCCCGAGGTGGTGTGGGCCATGCCCCGCTTCGGCACGTTCAATGTGCATGCCGCCCTGCTGCCCCAGTACCGTGGCGCGGCACCCATCAACTGGGCCGTCATCAACGGCGAGACGGAGACGGGTGTCACCACCTTCTTCCTCGACCACGACATCGACACGGGCCGCATCATCCTCAGCAAGCCCTTTGCCATCCCCGACGATGCCAACGTGGAGTATGTCTACGACGGGCTGATGCGCCTGGGCGCCGACGCCGCCATCGAGACGGTGGACGCCATCCTCCAGGGCGACGGCCATGTGACCTCCATCGAACAGGCACCCCTGGCCGAGGGCACCGTGCTCCACGGTGCACCCAAGATATTCAAGGAGACATGCCAGGTCAGGTGGGACCAGACGGCCAAGCGGGTCTACGACTTTGTGCGAGGCCTCTCGCCCTATCCCGGCGCATGGACCACGCTGGCGCCCAAGGGCACCGTGCTCAAGGTCTACGGTGCACGCAAGACGGGCGAGGCCACGACCGACGCGCCCGGCACCATCAGCGTGAGCGGCCACCGCCTGCTCGTGGCCTGCGCCGATGAGTGGCTCGAGCTGCGCGAGGTGCAGATGGCGGGCAAGAAGCGCATGGCCGCCGACGCCTTCCTCAACGGCAACCGCGACATCGACGGCGCCACCTGCCGCTGACCCTGCCGTCGGCAAACGGATAGCCATGGTTGTCGGCGCAAAAGTTGGTCACGGATGACAGTCGGGATAGAACGCGACAAAGTCGAGCGCGGCCAATTATGTTAAGGTGGGTTCTATCAATTACCACCATAGCAACATAAATAAGATTGTGGGTTACGTTTTGTCATCTTTGGGTCTCTTTTTGGCCCATTCCGCCTGCTTGCTCGGTCACATAGCCCGCTATGCTCCCTCGCGCGCTAACGAAATGGCCTCAAAAAGAGCCTCGAAATCTGACAAAGCTAATTTATAGAACCCACCTTAAATTTGAAATTTGAGCAAGACTCACTGAGAAGCTAAGGTGCAGCCCTTTGACAGGCTGCACCTTCGTTCATGTGGGGCTGAAAAAGGAAACCGGACTGATCGCCACCTCGCGTGGCACTCAGTCCGGTTTCCTTTTTTATATGGGTGCTGTTTTTACAGGGCCACCTTCACGGTGTGCACGCTGTTGCCCTGGCGCAGCTTGATGATGTAGGCGCCGTGGCGCAGCGATGACAGGTCTACTGTCTGCCCGCTCGTATGCAGCTCGTCGGCAAGCACTGTCTGGCCGAGTGTGTTGTAGACGGTCATGTGTGCCTTGTCGCCTTCGAAGTAGAACGTGGTGGTGTGCGCGTTGCGGTCGGTGTCAATGCGGAACATGGCGTCGTCAGCGTGCACCTCCTTCACGCCCGTGACATCGAGGATGCTCTCCAGTCCCCGCTGCACGTCGATGCGTCCGTATCCCCATGTGTTGTTGGGGAAGATGGTGTCGCCCGTGTCGATGTACTTGTCATTGTCGATCGACGTCTTGCTCAGGATCTCGAGGATCTTGGCCGGGGTGAGCGTGGGGTCGGCCTGCAGCCACAGGGCTATGGCGCCCGCCACGAAGGGCGAAGCCATGGAAGTGCCTACCTCCGAGGTGTAGACATCCTGGCCCGAGCGCGCGATGACATTGGTGTCGTCGCTCCATCCTCCGCAATAGCGTGAGCCAGCAGAGACGATGATGCAGCCCGGTGCGGTGATGTCCGGCTTGATGCGGCCGTCGGCCGTCGGGCCGTAGCTTGAGAACTTGGAGTGGCCGAGCTGGTTGCCCACGAGGGCCTCGTTGACGCCATAGCCCTGTTCGGTGCCCTGGAGGCTGATGGGCTGGTAGAACATCTTCGAGTTGAACGAGCCGACGCTGATGACATCGGGGCTCTCGCCGCCGAGCTCACCCACCGAGCAGGTGTAGTCGCCGTCGGTCCATCCGCGCTTGTTGTAGTTGGCGAAGATGCCACCCGTGGCGTTGTTCCACATGTGGATGGTGTCGCCGGGCTGCCCCGTGGCGATGAGGCCGACGGCGAAGCCGGTGTTGATGCTGGTGGCTCGGCTCATGACGAGCACGTTGGTGCGGTTGTTCACAGGGTTGTCCTGCAGCGAGAGACCCACCTGGGCCACCACGCCACTGCCGTCAGGTGCCACCCACTTCACCTCCTTGGTGCCGTTGCTGCTCACCTCCTCCGACTGAGCGATGACCTTACCGGTCAGCGTGTTGACCACAACCGCCTTGACGGCGAGCGCCGAGTTCTTGGCGCCCCATACGTCGACGTAGGCCGACTTGTATGAGCTGTTGGCCTGGTCGCTGGTGTAGTCGAACATCGTCTTCAGCTGCTTGCTCGACGTGGTGAGAGCCTTGGCCACGTGGAGCTTGTCCAGTCCCTCGTTGCCAGCTGCGCCTACGATGATGCGCCCCGGTCCGACGAGGTTGGCAAAGGCGCGGTCAGTCTCCGAGGTGCCGTCGTGCGGTCCCATGTGCGAGCCGAGGCTGATGTTGACCACGGCCGGCTTGCCCACGCTCTCGGCGTAGTCGAAGACATACTTGATGCCGTCGACGATGTTGGCGTTGGTCGAGTTGAAGCTGACAAACACCAGGTCAGCATCGGGAGCCACACCGTAATACTTGGTGGAGCGGTCGCCACCGGCTGCGATGCCCGACACATGTGTGGCGTGGAAGCCACTGGTCAGGTCGTAGCGTGCGGCCTTCATCTCGTCGTAGCTCTTGTACTCTACGCCGTATCCGTATCCGGCCGGTGCGTTGCCGCTGCCGTGCTGGTCCCATACGCGCTTGATGCGCGTGTCGGTCTTGTCAGCGTTGAGGAAGTCGACGTGGTCATACTGGAATCCGTTGTCGACGATGCCCACGACGACCCCCTTGCCGGTGTACGGTCCGTTGTGCTCGGTCATCTGGTGGCAGGCGTCGACGTAGAGCAGGCGTCGTGCCTCGTCCATGAGGAGCTTGGCCTCGGTGCCTACCGACAGCGACTTGACGCCGTCGAGGTCAGAGACAGCCTGGATGGCCGTGAGGGGCACGGTGGCTGTGACGAGCGTCTCCGAGAGACGGCTGTTGACCTTGGCACCGAGCTTCTCGAGCTGCGCCAGGGCGTCAGCGCTGTTGAGGGTGATGTAGCAGTTGACGGTGTTCTGGGTGCCGTCGGCCGCCTTGGCTTTCCGCTTTCCGCTGTGTAGCTCCTGCAGCATGAGACTGGTGCTGGGCGAGAGCTTCTGTGCGAAGCCTTGTGCGCCCAGGAGAAGCAGGGCTGCAAAAAGGAATGATTTCTTGTTCATTGAGAGAAAATAATGATAAGGTGGATTCTGTCAATTAGCTTTGTCAGATCAGGAGGCTCTTTTCGAGGTCAGGGCGTCAGCGCGTGAGAAACGCGCGGACCATGCGACCGGACGAGGTGGCGGCCTGAGCCGAAAAGAGACCAAAAGATGGCAAAACGTAACCCTTCATGGTTCATGTTTTTTATGGTGGTAATTTATAGAACCCGCCGTAAGTGTATTGGATGGGTGGAGCGCGCAGAAGGGCCTCATGGGTATGAGGTGCCCATGAGGCCCGAGTGTAGCTCTTGATAGAGATTAATACTGTTCGAAGGTGCCTGTGTAGTTGAGCACGAGGTGGGTGTTGTCACCACCGGTGCTCCAGGGACTCACGTAGTGGTTGAACACGTCGAGCTGGATGTCGTAAGAGCCGTCGTCGTTCTTGGTGATGGTCATGGTGCCGTTGTCGGGCTTGTTGCCATAGCCGTGTCCGGCAGCGTATGACTGCAGTTGCATGCCGCCGAGCTGGAACTTCAGGTCGAAGATGCACGTGTTGTCGAGCTCAGCCAGCTTCACCTCGCCAGCGTTGATGAGGTCAGCGCTCACCTTGAGCTGCACCTTGTAGTATGAGAACTTCGTCTCGCCCTCGGGCACGAGGTAGAACGTGGTGT
Organism: Prevotella sp. UBA6429; assembly: GCA_002437285.1. Taxonomy (GTDB): domain Bacteria; phylum Bacteroidota; class Bacteroidia; order Bacteroidales; family Bacteroidaceae; genus Prevotella. The sequence goes on from DJOV01000042.1 coordinate 16,364, forward strand.
TGCCCTGGCTGTCGTTGTCGATGTAGGAGGTGCTGAGCTGACGGTTGACGGTGAGGTCGCCGTCAGAGTTGTAGTACTTGTACTCGTTGGCTGCCACGGCGGCGGGTGTCATGCCGGTGAGCGAGTCGGCCTCCGTCACGGGGCCATAGTAGTCGACCTTGACCTGGCGACCGTCGTCGAGGGTGGCCACGAGGTTGATGTAGAGGTTGCCCTCAGCGTCCTGGCGGGTGACGATGGTGCCGTCGGTCACCTTCTCGTAGACCTCGTGCTTGGCGTAGTCATAGTATTTGAAGGTGTAGCTGTCCTGGTCGTTGGCCATGTTGATGGTGTCAGCATAGAGCTTCGAGGCCGAGATGCTCACGGACACGGCCTGCGAGCCCTTGACGAGGCTGTCAGGGATGGCGGCCTCGACATCGCCGAAGGCAAACTGTGTGGCGGCACCCGTTGTGGCGGGCTTCACGGTGAAGGCCGACAGCACGCTTGTCTGTGTGGTGTCGTCGCCCTTCTGCAGGCTGATGATGTTGGCAGCCTCGTAGACCTGCGAGTAGGTGGAAGCGTAGTGGCAACGGAGGTCGTTGTATGCCTCGGTCTCCGTCTCGAGGTTGACCACCACCTGTCCGGTGCGTCCGAAGCGCACCTGCAGCGTGCCCTGGAGGTTCACCTGCTGTCCCTTGTAATAGACGGTGACCGCCTGGTTGTCTTCGCTGAGGGTCATCTTCTGGCTCATGCTGTCCTTGGGGAGGACGATGCAGAGCGTGGGCACGGCGTTGGCCGTGTCAGCCTCTGCGGTGTAGAGGCTGAAGCGGTAGGTCTCGCCCCCGTCGAAGAGTGTGGCCTTGTCCAAGGCCTGTACGTCATCGTCGAAGGCGATCTGGTTGCGCAGCGAGGGCAGTTCCACGTCGCTGAAGGTGACGCGCTCCACGCCCTTCACCTTGTACTCGGTCTGTGTGCCGTCTTTCTGGATGACGGTCATGACACGCTTGGTCTGCGCTGTCATGCTGGTGGCGGCCATGAGCATCAATGCGGCCGCAGCTATGATTTTCTTCATTTCTTAACGATTTTGGTGGTTGTGTTGTTGTTCTTGATGACATAGATGCCTGCGGGCAGGTTGCTGACGCTCTCGGCCGTTGTGCCGTTGGCGGTGCCGACGAGCTGTCCGCCGAGGGTGTAGATGCGGCATGCGGTGCGCTGGCGGTCGTCGGCCACGCCGTCGATGGCGGTGATGGCCTCCGGTGAGTAGTGGTACTCCATCTCCTTGTCGAAGGTGCCGCTGATCTTGAATCCGTGCCCGTCGTAGAGGTCGATGACAAACTTGTAGTGTGTCTCGTCGGTGCGGCTCACGCCCACGGTGCCCGTGTAGACGGTGGCGAAGCTGTCGACCACCCATGTGTGCTCCTTCGGGTAGTTGCACTTCATGAAGTGCTCATACTTCGTTCCGGTGCGTCCGCCGAGGTTGTCGAAGTATCCGCGTGTGAGCTGGTAGGGCTTGTAGAGATTGGTGTAGAGGTGGTTCTCCTCCATGAGCTGATAGGTGCCCTCGGGGATGTAGGCGCTGCCCTCGGGTGTCTGGAACTCCATGCGCAGCAGGTCCTGGTCGCCCATGATCTCAGGGTCGTCCTTGCCGCTGGGCGATCCCAGGTCGACGGTGAAGACCTGCACGCCGTTCTGCACGCCGTTGGAGTAGACGCGCGACTTGGCGACACGGCCGAAGTCGAGGGTCACGTCGTGGTCGAGGTTGGAGTCGACATCCTTGGTGCTTGAGGTGGAGAGGTCGGTCACGGGGAAGGCAATGTTCTTGCCCGAGCCGGTGACATGGTGTCCGCGGTCGGTGGTGAGGTCAACGGTCACGTTGAACGTGCCCTCCTGGTCGCCCTCCTCGATGGTGACGGTGCCGTCGGCGATGTAACAGTAGTCATAGTCGATGTCGTCGCTGCCCGTCAGCGACTTGCGCCGCTTCACGTAGGTGCCCATGATCATGGTGACGCCCATGTAGTCGATCTCCATGCCGGGGAAGAAGGTGCCCACCTTGAAGTTGCGTGCCACGGTGTAGGTGCCGGGGATGAGCGTGGCGGTCTTGGGGTCGCCGAAGAGGCGGTTGTAGAGGTTGATGCAGAGGTCCACGCCCTTGTCGGTGAGACCGCCGTTCTCGTTGTAGCTGCCGTTGTAGAGGTCGATGATCATGTTGCCGGTGTTCGACTCCATGAGGTTGCCGTGGTAGAAGGCCAGTCCGCCTGTGAAGTTGAGGCCGCGGAGGTCGGTGGTGATCTGCGGGTAGACAGAGCTGCTGCCCCCTGCCATGTTGGTGAAGGAGAGTTCGCCCTCGTAGACGTAGCTGACGCCGTTGCCGTCGGTGAAGCTCACGGTGTAGGTGTCGTTCTCGTTCTCGCTGGCTGCCGCCTTCTTGCTGACGGTGATGTCGCCGCCGAGCTCCACGCCGCCGTCGTCCTTGCCGTTGCTGTCGTAAGTCAGCAGGCACGAGAGGTCAGCGTCGTAGGTCTGGTCGCCGTCGGCGGTGTAGGTGCCTGCGGGCAGCACGTTGCCGTTGCCCTCGGGCGCGTAGAGGTCGAGCACGGCCACGCGTGCGTCGGTGGCGGTGATGACGCCAGTCGTGACGTTATAGTTGACGCCGTCCTTGTCGGAGAGCACCAGGTAGTAGTTCTCCTTGCCCTCTTCGCCAGAGGCTGATGAGGGATAGTAGGCTGCCAGCACGGTGTTGCCGAGCGTCAGGGGCGTGGCGTTCTCGCCGGCAAGAGCCTTGACACCCAGGGCGCGCTTCTTGACAAGCGACAGTGTGGCGTGTTTCTTGATGAGCTTCTGCTGGGCGCTGGCGGGCATGACGGCCACGCAGAGCAGGAGCGTGAGGAAGAGTAATGATTTCTTCATGTGCGTTGTGTGATGTTATTTCTTGATGATTTTGAAGGAGTGCTCGTTCTCCAGGCGGAGCACATAGATGCCGCGCTGCAGGCCCGAGAGGTCGACGGTGACGCGGCCGCCCTGTGTGGGCTGCGTGGCCACGAGCTGTCCGCCCTGGGTGTAGAGCAGTGCCTTGCTGGCCTTGGTGCCGGTGACGATGACGCGGCTGTTGTCGAGGTAGGTCAGCGTGAAGCGCGACGCCTCGGGACCGGTGACGGCTGTCACGGAGTCGGCCGTGGCGGAGTCGACCTTCTCAAAATAATACTCGGTCACGTCCGACTGCTCATAGTCGGTCGTGACACTGCCTGACGTCACCTGGAACTTGCCGTCCGCCAGGGTGATGGTGGGCAGGCTGTCGAGGGCGAAGAGCTTGGTGCTCTCGTCAGACATCTTCAGCACGAGCATGTCGATGACCCTGTCGCCGGTTGTTGCGTGCGCAACGGTCGGTGCCAGCATCATCAATCCCAGCAGGGCTTGCATGAATCTGATTCTCATAAGTGATTTGATAAAATTGATAATAACGTATAGTCTTTATAGCGTATGTTTCCGTGCGCCTCGCCTCAGGCAGTCCTCGCCATCGTGCGGATGGCCTCAGGCGACCCTTCTGTCAGGTTGCCGTGTGTGGCTCGGCCCATAGCCGATGTGCGTAAAGAAAGATAGGCGATGGGGCGCCTCACCGAGGTGACGAACTCCTGGAAACGTGTCGTATCCTTGAATACTTGCGCAAAGGTAACACATTTGTGCGAAAACTGCACTATGATAATGCGTTTTATTGAGCAATAAATGTGATAAAACTTACGAAATGCAATAATATCCACACTTTATGCGTCATTTCTCATGTTTTAGGTTGTCAAACTGATGATTTGACGTTTGGCAACGAAAAGTGCCTGTGGCAAATGGAGAAGGGACTTGGTTCACCTCTTTTAATAAGCGGGCAGGTAAGGTCTCCCGCTCACAGATGAGCGATGATGAATGGGACGAACCACCTCTCTCTCTTGTGATGAAGAAAGTCGCGAAGGCATGGATTGTCATGATTTTTGGTCGAAAAGTTTGTCACGGAGAGCGGATGAAATAGAACGCGAAAATCACGTTTTTCATCGGTCGCGCCGCGATTTGCATGGGGTAATTTTGCGATAAAGGGT
>DJOV01000027.1:0-4669 GCA_002437285.1 Prevotella sp. UBA6429
TTTCGGCCAAAATATTTCTTCGCCGCAAATAACGCAAATTTTCGTATATACTTCCTCACGATTTTTCGCAAGTCGTGTGAGGATCAGCTCTTCCGGAAATGGCTGTCTCGCCAGCACTATTCCTTGTCAGTACCGAAGTGCTCGTATGACACGTTTTCCGGCTTCCACTTGTCCTTGGGCTCCGTCTCGCCCTTCGGATAGCCTATGACAATCGTGCAGAAAGGTATGATGTGACTGGGCAGCCCGAGCAACTTAGACAGGACGCCGCAACGCTTCTCGTCGGGATAGGTACCTGTCCACACGGCGCCAAGCCCCATGCCGTGCGCCGCAAGAAGGATGTTCTCCGTTGCGGCCGACACGTCCTGGCTCCAGAACTCACGCACTTTTCCCTCCTTCTCATGGCTCATGTCGCCACAGACCACGATGGCCAGCGGAGCATCTTTAGCCATTGCCGCGTTAGGGGTCAGTTCGGCAATCTTCTCCAGTGTCGTCTGTTCTTTTACCACCACGAAATGCCATGGCTGGATGTTTACCGCCGACGGAGCCGCCATTCCCGCATGAAGCAGCGTGTCGATCTTTCCGTCTTCCACGGGTTTCTCCTGATAGGTACGCACCGAAGCGCGGGTCATGATGTTCCGGTAGACCACGCCCGCCGTGTCATCGCTGCCACTTGGGGCTCCGCTTGTCGCCTCGCCACCGCTCATGGCCCATCTGGCTGACACCACGACGAGAGCCGCAGCCAACACGACATTCAACAGTTTTGCTGGTTTCATCTTTTCCATCTTTATGTAGTTAGATTCTTCACTTGTTTCAAGCGGGTTGTACAAATCATGCCTGGCCGTACTTCAGCAGCGTACCCATCGGGCACACGAAACGGCAATAGGGTCGCGTCACCACAAACGAGAGGAGCAGGAACACGAGGGCTATGGCCAGTGTGACCCACGACGCTGTGGTGAAGAGGAAAGCAGAGAACGGCTCGTAGTCTGTCCAGTCGCTCCACACCCCACTCCATATGCAGAGCATGAGCAACGCCCAGAGCACCTGGCGGAACATGTCTAACCGCCTGATTGTCTTGGGACTCACCCGGACCTTGTACTTCACCGTCTGGCTTGCCAGATACTGCAGTGAGCCGAATGGGCACACATGCGTGCAATAATACGATTTCTTGCCAAACAACGGATAGACAAACGCCACAAGCAGCAGGATGCCGGGGACAACCAGCGCGAGGCTGCCCATGCCCTGTGCCGCATAGCCGATGAGGGAGGTGTAGGACAGGAACGAACCGCACCAGAAGCCGAGCACCACCACATTGAGCAGTGACTGGCACAGACGATACTTCCTGTTCTTGATGAAGAGGGGGAGCGTGGCCGCCATGAGCGCGACGAGCAGTCCCGCCACATTCTTTGGCGAGAGGTCGAAGCCCGATGCCGCCGAGTGCGACGAGGCGCCACCGGCCATCTCGTCTCCGCCCGCCGACAAGCCTTTCTGCTTGGCGTAGGCCAGACCTTTCTGCACATTCGCTATGATGGCCCGAGACGAGAACGTGGCGCCCGAGACGGCGTCGACCTTCATCCCCAGCGCGTCGTCCACACGCTTGCCCTTCCATTTGTCAAGCAGCGTGGCCGCTTGCTCAAAGAACTCCTTGGTCTCCGCATTGGCCTTGGCGCGCACCGCCACCACGGTCCCGTCTTTCACGGTAATCTCCAGGGGCACCTTGCCGCCATATCCCATGACGTCGGAGGCAAGGTCAGTGGTGTTGATGACCACCGACCCATTGTCGAGCACACGCAGCGTGTCATTGCCTGCCGCCTGGCGCTGTTCCACCCGGGGCTTCAACCTGTGGCCCAACAACTCGCCTTGCTTCACGGTCGCCAGCGAGGCAACGATCAGCAAGCAGACCACAAGGCTTGCCAGGCGCTGGATAAAATTGATGACTTTCATGTCTTTACGGTTTTCTGTATTCAGCATGCCGTCACGGCCTTCACACACGCTTCACCTGATACAGGTCTTTTCTCCTGTCCTGCAGGTTTCTGGTCGACCCATAGGTGTGGAGCTCGGAGAGCTGGCTGAGGTCGACATCAGAGATGAGGATCATCTCCGTGTTGGGCGTGGCCTCCGCGCGGCGACCGTCATAAGGGAAGGCGAAGTCGCACGGTGTGAACACGGCCGACTGGGCATACTGCACGTCCATGTTCTGCACGCGGGGCAGGTTGCCCACGCTTCCGGCAATGGCGACGTAGCACTCGTTCTCGATGGCACGGGCCTGGGCGCACAGGCGCACACGGTTGTAGGCGTTCTGCGTGTCGGTCATGAAGGGTACAAAGAGTATCTGCATGCCATCGTCGGCCATGATGCGCGAGAGTTCGGGGAACTCCACATCATAGCATATCAAGACACCGATGCGGCCGCAGTCGGTATCGAAGGTCTGGATGTGGTTGCCCTTCGACAGGCCCCAGTACTTCTCCTCATCGGGCGTGACGTGTATCTTCTCGTACATGTCGACCATGCCGTTGCGGCGGCAGAGGAAACCCACGTTGTACAGCCCGCCACCGTTGGCCTTGACGTAGGGCATGGAGCCCGTGATGATGTTGATGTTATAGCTGATGGCGAGCTCGCGGAAGCGGTCGCGAATCTTCTCCGTGTATTGCGCGAGCGAGCGGATGGCCTGGGCCTCGCCCATCTTGTTGAAGGGTGCCATGAGCGGTGCGTTGAAATATTCGGGGAAGACGATGAAGTCGGCCTTGTAGCTCGACACCGAGTCGACAAAGAACTCGGCCTGCTCCACCAGGTCGTCAATGTTCTTGTAAGGTCGCATCTGCCACTGCACGAGGCCGATGCGCACGGACGGCTTGCGCTCCACCACCTTCTGGTCTTGCAGGGGCTCGTAGTAGATGTTGTCCCACTGCAACAGGCAGGCATAGTGGCACGACTCCTCGTCGTTGGGGAGATAGTTGCGCATGACACGGCGGACATGGAAGTCGTTGGACAACTGGAAGTTGAGCACCGGGTCGTAAATCTCCCTCGCCCGCACCTTCTCGATGTACTCCTTGGGCCGCATCTTGTCGGCGTATTTGTGGAAATTGGGGATGCGCCCTCCGAACATGATGGCCTTGAGGTTGAGCTTCTCGCACAGTTCCTTGCGATACTCATACATGCGGCGGCCCAGTCGCAGCCCACGATAGTCGGGGTGTATGAACACCTCGATGCCGTAAAGGATACTGCCGTGGGGGTCGTGGGTGTCAAACGTCTCGTTGCCTGTCACCTGGGCATAGGTGTGGTCGCCCTTCACCATGTCATACTTGACGATGATGCTCAGGGCGCAGCCCACGATCTTGTCATCGGCAATGATCACCACCTGGCCCTCGGGGAAGATGGTGATGAGCTTCCGGATCTGCTCATGGGTCCAAAACACGTCGCGGTCAGCATAGATGCGATGGAAAGAACCCGCCAGCTGGTCATAATCGGACATCTGCAAGTTGCGAAGTTCAATCTTACTGATTTGCCTTTTCTGTTCCATAAATATTATCCTTATACTTGAACCTATTGTTTTTGCTGAGGCAAAGTTAGCTTAAATCGTTGACAAACGAACACCAAATCATAAAAAAATGCGTAACTTTGCAAATCGTTAGGTAAGAAGACAATATGCAAAACCAATTTTCCCGCACACAGCTCCTGGTGGGCAAGCCCGCCATCGACACGCTGAGCGGTTCACGCGTGGCCATCTTTGGCGTGGGCGGCGTGGGCGGCTACGTGGTGGAGGTGCTCGCCCGCTCGGGCGTGGGCTACATGGACATCTGGGACGACGACCGCGTGTGTCTCACCAACTGCAACCGGCAGATCCTGGCCACCATCTCCACCGTGGGCAAACACAAGGTGGACGTGGCCGAGCAGCGCATACACGACATCAACCCGCGCTGCATCGTGCGCAAGCACCAGTGTTTCTACCTGCCCAGCAATGCCGACCAGTTTGACCTCTCGCAGTATGACTATGTGGTGGACTGCATCGACACGGTGAGCGCCAAGCTCGACATCATACGCCGCTGCCACGACCTGGGCGTGCCCCTCATCTCGTGCATGGGCGCCGCCTACAAGCTCGACGCCACGCAGTGGCGCGTGACCGACATCTTCAAGACCATCAACGACCCCCTGGCCAAGGTCATCCGCAAGAAGCTCCGCAAGACCGACATCAAGCACCTCAAGGTGGTCTACAGCCCGGAGGAGCCCATCGAGAGCATCGAGCAGGAGGACATCAGTTGCCGATTCCACTGCATCTGCCCCGCCAAGGACATGCGCTCGTGCACGGCACGCCACACCATTCCCAGTTCGGCCGTGTGGGTGGTGGGCACCGCGGGGCTCATCTGCGGAGGCGAGGTGGTGAAAGACCTCATCAACCGTGCCCACACCATGCGCATCGACCTCAAGCAAGACCCTGACAACGCGCATGCGCAGGCAGCGGCGGAGAAGGCGGCCGCACACCTGAAAGACTATCACCAGGAAGTAATGAGGAAAAAAGAAAAACAATCATAAGACGACTGCCTGAAGAAATCACCGACAAGATACAGGAAAGGTTCCTGCATCAGAAGCAGGCGTTATCCTTAATGGTGGGTTAGGCAAGTCACAGAAGTCTCAGATTGCGGCACAACGTACGGAAAGCCCGGCAAGTCCATAG
>DJOV01000027.1:4741-21187 GCA_002437285.1 Prevotella sp. UBA6429
CTATGGACTTGCCGGGCTTTCCTGTGGGCGCAAGCAACTTCGGAACGAAGCGTCTTACCGGTCCTTGATGGGCACATACTCCTTGGGGGTGAGGATATTCTTGTAGGCCGGGCGGATGATGCGGCGACCCTCGAAGTTGAGCTCCTCGATGCGGTGGGCCGTCCAGCCCACGATGCGCGCCATGGCGAAGATGGGCGTATAGATCTCTTCGGGCAAGCCTATCATCTCATAGATGAAGCCACTGTAGAAGTCGAGGTTGGCACAGATGGGCTTGGTGCTCTTGCGGAAGGCCGTCACACACTTCACGCCCTCCTGCTCGATGAGCTTCAGGAACTCATACTCCTCCTCGCGCCCTTTCTCCTTGGCCAACTCGCCCGCCAACTTCTTGAGCTGCACGGCACGCGGGTCGCTCATCGTGTAGACGGCGTGTCCGATGCCATAGATGAGGCCGGTCTTGTCATAGGCCTCCTTGTTGAGCAAGCGATAGAGGTAGGTGTCAATCTCATCGATGTTCTTCCAGTCGCTGATGTGCTCCTTCAGGTGATGGAACATGTTGACCACCTTGATGTTGGCACCGCCATGCAGCGGTCCCTTGAGCGAGCCGATGCCCGCCGCGATGCTGGAGTAGGTGTCGGTGCGCGTCGACGAGGTGACACGCACGGTGAAGGTGGAGTTGTTACCGCCACCGTGCTCCGCCTGGATGATGAGCAGCAGGTCGAGCATGCGCGCGTCGAGGTCGGTGTAGTCGGTGTGCTTGATCATGTAGAGGAAGTTCTCGGCAATGGTCTTCCCCTCCAGCGGATGGCGGATGTGGAGGCTGCGTCCCTGCACCGAGTGGCGATAGATGTTGTAGGCGTAAGCGATGATGGTGGGAAACTTGGCGATGAGCTCTATCGACTGCCGCATGAGGTTGTCGCGCGAGATGTCATCGGGATTGGGGTCATAGGTGTACATCTCCAGCACGCTGCGCGCCAGGATGTTCATGATGTTGGAACCCTCCAGGTCGATGATATTGACCGTGGTGCGGTGGTCGAGCAGCATGTTGTCATTGAGCAGCTCACGGAAGGCCGCCAATTCCTCCTCATCGGGCAACTGGCCCGAGAGGAGCAGATAGGCAATCTCCTCGAAGCCAAACCGCTTCTCGTGAAGCAACGGCTCCACCAGATCGTTGAGTTCATAGCCTCGATAGTACAACTTGCCCGGGCAGGGCTTGAGCTGGCCTTGCTCATCACGGTCATAACCGACAACGTTGCCGATATTGGTCAGTCCGACCAAAACACCCGAACCATCCTCGTTGCGCAAGCCTCGCTTCACACCGTACTCGCCAAAGGCCTCGCGCGGTATCTTGCACGAGTTTTTCACTTCATCACTCAGCTTATAGATCAGGTATTCTTTCTTCATCTTTTTACGCTTTTAATGTACCGGATGCCTTATTGCATAATATGCAGTTTCGTCATCCCCGTATGCAAAAGTACGAAAAAGACTTCAAACAAGAAGCATTTTGCTTAAAATTATCACATGTGAGCAACATTTTTGTTCACTTTTAAGTGAATAGATAGACGAAAGCTTATAGTTTTGCGATTATTTTGCATTCGTATATTGCATATTGCGCCACACCACGTCCGGAAAGAAAGCATAAATATGCAAGCCACAAGGCGTGGTTGCCCATGCGGCCATGCAGCGAGAGGAAGACCGCAAAGAACAGGCAGGCTGCAAAGGACGACGCCACCAGCATGCCACGTGTAGCCGTCAGGCCCACGAAGATGCCGTCATAGACGAAGGCGGCCATGCCAACCACAGGAATGAGCCAGGTCCAAAACAGATAGGCTTGGGCAGCGCCGATTACGGCCGCATCATCGGTGATGACCAACAGCAACCTGTCGCCGCACAACAGGTAGGCCACGACAAAACAGAGCGCCAACGACCACCCCCAACCGAAGAGGTGCCTGGCGATGCGGTGCAACTGCACACCATCGGCTGCGCCCCAAGCCTTGCCGACAAGGGCCTCACCCGCAAACGCGAAACCGTCCATGACATAAGAGAAGAGGGTGAAGAAGGTCATGAGCAACGTATTGACGGCCAACATCAAGTCGCCCTGGCGCGCACCAAACGACGTGAAAGAGAGATTGACGGCCACCAGGCACACCGTGCGGAGGAAGATATCGACATCGCCCCGGCTGGCTTGCCAGCGCGAGGTGGCCACCGACGGGCGAGACACCCGTGGCACCGAGCGCAGGCGTCTCGTCACCAAGAGGCCTGCCAGCAGGAAGCCGCCCCACTGCGCCACCAACGTGCCCATGGCCACACCCGCCAGGCTCCAGCGCAGCACAAAGACGAAGAACAGCGAAGCCAGGATGTTGACCACATTCTGGAAGATGGCCACCCACATGGGGATGCGCGTGGTCTGCATGCCCACCGACCAACCTGTCAGGCCGTAAATGCCCAACATGGCGGGGGCACCCCACACCACTATCTTAAAATAGGTGGACACAAACGGGCGGACCGTCTCAGAGGGCCCCATCACCCACAAGGCCAGCTCCAGCAGGGGACGCTGCAGCAGCAAAAACGTCACGCCGATGGACAGGCCCATCAGAAGCGCCCGACGCAACAACCGACGAACCCCCACTCCATCGCCGCGCCCATAAGCCTGGGCCGTCATGCCGCTGGTGCCCATGCGCAGAAAGCCCATCAGCCAATACATCACATTGAAGATCATCGTGCCCACGGAGATAGCCGCTATGTAGGTGGCCGAGCCAATGTGGCCCACGATGGTCAGGTCGACAAGTCCAAGCAAAGGGACGGTGATGTTGCTCACAATGCAGGGCAACGCAAGGCGAAGAATCTCGCGGTCGGTTTCTTTCCATTTCATGATATGACAAAGTTAGCAAAAAGACCACAAACAAAATGCGGTGTATTGGAAAATTTTGTAATTTTGCACACCAGAAGAAGGAAAACACCGTGAAAACAAATCATACATCCCCCAAGCCCCATCGCCAACCCTTTTTGCACGCTTTGGCGTGCCACTGGCGGCTGACAAGCGCCATGGCACTGCCTGTCGCCGCACTGCTGTGGATTGGCATCAGAGCCCTGCCCGCCAGCGAAGACAACATGCGGGCGTCGGTTTGCCTCGTCGACGGACAGTCCAAGTTGTGCGTCATCGTGAAAGGTGACACCATCGCCGTGGCGTCCGACTCGGTACACGGGCAAGGCGTGTGGATCAACCAGCACTGGTGGTGGCCCAGCTGCGCCGGTCGCGTGCTGACCACGCAACAAGGCAACGGGCGCACCGACCAGGGGCCTTGGCTCATTGCCGACAGCCTGCCACGCCTCATCGCCGCCCAGACCGACTCGCTGGGCGCGCTGCTGCAGCGCAAGAACACAGAGCGTAAGGAACTGCAATACTACCTGCGGTGCCATGGCGTGCAGGACGAAGGCTATCAACGCATCGCGAGATATGCCACCAAGCAGGCACGTGAGACCGACTCGCTGACCACCATCTACATGGCGCTGAAGGCCCATCAGCCTTTCAAGAAGGCGCGACTGGTGCGTGTGGGCCATTACAGCGTGGCATGGAATGACGGCGACGGCTTGTTGCAGCGGGCGCAGTGTGAGCCCGTCATCACGCCTGTCGGCCAACTGGGCAAGCCCGTCATCCTGCAGACCTGCGACCACACTAAGCCATGGGCGGCCTACGCCGTGCGCAACACACCCCTGAAATTCACCCTGTCGCAAAAGATTTTCACTGTGAAGATGAGCACAGGCGACACACTCCATCACACCCTAATGGTGAGTGGCAACCTGTCGGCGGACAGACATCACGACTTTCCACGCCTGTTTGCACCAGACGGGGCTCCAGTATTTACAAACCATGGAAAATTCATAGGCGTCGTTTCTAAAGATCAAGTGAGCAAATGAAAGTCATGTTTTTCAAGACACTGAGACAGGTCGGCATAGTCGTCGCACTATTGTCCCTGTGTGGTTGCGAGATTCACACCACCGACGTGGTGACCGTCAAACAGGGTGGCACCACCTATCGGGGACAAATGGCTGACGGCAAGCGCAATGGAATGGGCGTCTTGCTGGTGGGCGACTCGCTGGCTTACAGCGGACAATGGAAGGACGGACTGCGCCAGGGACAAGGCGTGGTCACCGACTCGATGGGACGGAGCATCCATGGCGTATGGGACCACGACACCATCGTCTCGGGCACACGCCGTGACTCGGCGGGCGTGTACACAGGCGGATTCAACCGGCGCCTCATGGCCAGCGGTTATGGCGCTTACCGCGACAACAACGGAACCTACTACGAAGGACAATGGAAAAAGGATGAGCGCACGGGGTTCGGCTTCTCCTCGCAGCACCGCTACTTCCGTGTGGGCGAATGGAAAAAGGATGTCTACAAGGGTGAGCGCCTGAGCTACACCGCCGACCGCATATACGGCATAGACCTCTCAAAATATCAACATGGCAAGGGACGCAAACGCTATGGCATCGACTGGCAACGGTTGCGCATATCCCACCTGGGCACGCTGTCAAGGAAAAACATACAGGGGGATGTCGACTACAAGGTGTCGTTTGTATTCATCAAATCGACCGAAGGCACATCGGTGCTCAACCCCTACTATGCCTCCGACTATGCCGCAGCACGCCGCAACGGTTATCCCGTAGGCACCTACCACTTCTTCTCGCACCGCTCGACAGGAGCACAACAGGCCCTTTACTTTCTCAATCACTCGCACATCCAGAAAGGTGACTTGCCCCCGGTGCTCGACTTGGAACCCCTACCCTCTCAGGTGAAACAGATGGGGGGTGCCGTCGGCATGTGGCGACGTGTGAGAAGTTGGTTGCAGACGGTGGAGAAGCACACGGGCATGCAACCCATCCTCTATATCAGCCAGACCTTCGTCAACAGGTATCTCGATGCGGCGCCTGACATCAAGCACACCTACCCCGTATGGATTGCACGCTATGGCGAGTATAAGCCCGACGTGAAACTGTGGATATGGCAACTTGCCCCCGATGGCCATGTGGCAGGCATACACGGCACTGTTGACATCAATGTGTTCAACGGTTACGAGGGCGAGTTCCAGCAGTGGCTCACGAAGGTGCGGAAACGCTGACGGCAAGGTCGGGTCAACGAACCTTGTCCATGTAGACGCCACGGCCCGCATCGATGCGGTGCTTGTCGGGATCAAGCCTGTACGTGAACGTCTCTCCATCGCCAAAGTCGCAATAGAGCGTATTGCCGCGATAGTGGAAGGTGCCCTTACTGGTCTCGTCACCCTCGGTCTCGGCGATGGTGTTGCCACTAATCGTCACATCAATACCACCATAATCCGTATCGGCATGCCATGACCCTTCCACCCATGAAGGCAGCTCCTCATCGGAGGAAGAGGCTTCGGCGGTGGCCGTGTCGGCTTCCTGCTCCTCGTCTTGGATAGCGTCGAGCGGTGCTTGCCCACGCTGGTGAGAGGTGTCATCCGACACATTGACATCTTGTGCCGTGTAGTGTCTTTCCGAATCGCAATAACGAACTGCCAAAAAGACAATGGCCACACAGCAGAGTGCCGTAACCATCAAACGATGGAAACATCCGTGCTTCTTCTCGGTCGGCGGCATGACAACGGCACCGCGGGGCGGCTTGCCCACATGAGGCGGAGCGCCAAAGACACCTTGCCGACGACCCGCCGTAGCCCGGGATGTTTCTTCCCTCCGAGGCGCAACGGCCTTATCACCACCCTCTCGATAGGCATGAGAGGGGCCCGCTCCATAGGGATTGTGCGGAACGGGAGGCGGAACCACGCTCCCACCGGAAGTGTGGGTGCCAGGCATGATGGCCTCATCCCGGGAGTCTTCCGTACGATTGAGATCATAGGAGAACGGTTGCCCACAACGCGGACAGAAGCACTGGAGCGTCGTCACGCCAGGCGTCTGGGGCATCTCAAACCGATATCTGCATCTTGGACATTTCACTTCCATGGCACACTTCCTCTCTACAATGACGTTCTAAACAAACCGAACCGTGGCTTTCCTGACCACTTTCCACACATCGCCCGTGAGCTGCGCCACGCCCTCCTCAAGGGTCTCAATGTGTTGGGGCTGGCGATGGGTGTTGCCCTCGATGCGGCAAACGGGTTTCACAAACTGGCTCACGCTAATCATGGCGGTGGCGATGGCGTCGGGAGAAGACAACATCACAAAGCGGCCGTTCACCCCATCGTCGGTGCGGAGCTGATAGATGCTCTTGCCCACTGTCTCCTGCAAGGTTCCAGCGGAGAAGGTGCCGTCAGGCGAAGGCGTGGAGAAAAACCATGTGGAAGGTGACGGGGTTCCCTTCTCCGCATGCTCGATCCTCACCGTCACGTCGCTTGCCAACGGTACTGAACGGGAGGGAAAAACCGTTTGCAAGTTGTCAAACGACTCACGCAGACGCCCTGTCTCAGCGCGAAGCGCCTTCAACGCCTCGGCCTGTTGGGCGACGAGTTCTTCCAATTGATTCACGCGTTCACGGAGTGGTTGCACCAACGCTGCCACCTGCTCTTCTGTCATGTAACCCTTGTTGCCAAACATCCTTATAAGTTTTCTATTAAGTTATCGCGTATGCTGCCAATAATGGGATAGAAGAAGACGGTGTCCTCTATCTTGTCGGACGCATTGCGGTCGGTCTCGTCCTTATTGACAAAGTTCCAACCATTGAGCAGATGATGCTCCAGGTCCTTGTTGACAAGTTGCTTGAACTTGACCAAGCTCTGGTTGTCGACCAGGAACCGGTCCACCACATGCAAGTCATCACACAACTGGCAGAAGAAATCGTTGAACTCCCTGACCGCCTCCACAATCTGCTGACGCACCTGCGGATCATCCATGTCAGCATAGGTGAGACACTCCTTGGCAATGGCCGAATAGTTGTATTTCACGTGATTGTCGATTCCATCCATCAACTTGTTGAGCTGGTCGACGCTGACACAGCCGCTGGCATCGCGCACCTGCATGAGCGCTCCACGGCACGTGATCTGTTTCGGTTCCTTCCGTTCCATGACAACGGAGAAGCCATCGGCGTCATAGGGTTCCCCATAGACACGCTCGAAGATGGCCTGCGAAATCAAGTCGAGGTCACGCTTGCTCCCAACAATGTCGAGCACCTTAGAGCCCGTGCCGGAGAACATCACCGAGCGGGGCTTGTCGAAATGGCGGTGGCGCATCATGCGCGCCACATAATAAATGAGCGTAGCATAGAAGTAAAGGAACACGATCTTCAACCGCCCGTCCTCATTGAGCCTGAGATTATAGGAGAACACATCATTGCCCCCTACGGCCTTGTTGCCGATGACCGAGAAGAGGAAGGCGTTGATGTCTTCACTCTTGCGCTTGGCCGTGATGTCCTCCAGGATGCCGTTCAACTCACCGTACCGGTCATCATCGGCATCAAACAAACGCCTGAAATAGTCGACGTATTTCACAAGCATGGGATTGGTGTCGCCATGCGGCACCTCTGAGAAGCCATCGCCAAAGAGCACATTGGCCGCAAAGCGGAACGACGTGAGAATGGTGGGCTGCTGCGCATTGCTCTCAAAGACCGCCACATCGCTCGATCCGCCACCGATGTCGATGGAAGCCACCGTCGACGCTGACCCGCGAAACTGGCTACTGCCCCTGTAAAAATAATATGGCGCCACCGACTCAGGCATCTGTATGAGGTTGTGGTCATCAGGCTCGAAGCCAAACACTTCCTGGAATGTCTTGCGCCACATGTCGCCCATCTTCCTCACATTGCCCACCTTCATGGCCAATGGATAGAACCAGACGAGACGTGTCTTGCGGATATCTCCGTTCTCAAGGAGCACCTTGGATCGCATGAGCAACGCCAACTCCATGAGGTAGGCACGCACCCTTTTCGACGTGGCAATCTCGGTCGACCACTTCAGGTTGGGCACCACCCGATTGCCATAGCCTATTGACTCTTTCTCATAAGTAAAAGGTATGTTGGCATCGCCCAGCGCCACGATCTCATCAACATTCTCCGCATCAAGGCGTTCGGTCTCCGAAAGGACGGTGCGCTGCGGAAATCCATAGTCGACACCTATGTTCTTAGGCAAGAACTCTTGCTTCATGATGACATCATAGAGAATATGCTCCCCATTGTAAAGCGTGGCCAACAACCGTTCCTTGGCATCCGAACTGACTGTGAGTGGCTCGGGCAACTGCCCCTGCCGCATGCACTCCACGTGTGTGTTGGTCGTTCCGAAGTCGACGGCAAAGGTGAAAGCATCGTGCCCCTCGACATACACGGGCCAACGGGGACATACCACACCCTCACATGCCACAGCCTGACGCTCGTCGGTGAGGGAGACCGACACATAGTCGAAGAGTTCCATCAGCCGGTAATAGTCAGCGCCGACACGCTTCTCGCTCTTCAGGGAGCGCGAGCGCCTAACGGTCTCTACTTGCCGGTCGGCCAAGGTATCGGCATCCCGCCTGTGGAAGACGAGCTGCAAATGGTAGTTCTCCAGCGCTCCGAGGGCACGGTCAATCAATTGGACGTTATATTGTTTCAGGTCTTGTGTCCTCACAAAGGGGAAGACGCTGAGCGAGAAAGGCACCGTCAGGAAATGCCCCCGGTCATTGTCCGTGTCATAGCGCATGTCCATCCCCACAGCCGGCACATAGGTGCGTTCCAGGGTGACATAGTGCCCCGCCTTCTTCACGGGCACCCTAAGGATGGCCTTCACCGCCTCCTGTTGTCCGTTCTGCGTGTGTATCAACTCAAAGCGTGGACGTCCGGCTATGGTGCCCATGAGGTCTTGGACGGTGAAGTACTTGAAGAAGGTGGCACTAAGTGGCAAGAGGAAATCATTGGAATCGGTCTCACGGCTTCCAATCGACAGGTTGCCGTCGAAGAAGCAATCGCGGTCCATCGTGTAGTCCAGCTTGATGAGTGCCGGCTGGAAGAAGTCGGCTGCCGTGAGCCAGGGATACTGGTGCGAGGTGGCGGGCAGGATGCGCTTCTCCGGCTCCGGCGCATAATCGGCCGGCTTGATGGTAATCAGGTCATCCCAATCGGCCGTGATATAACGGAAGGGGTCGGTCTGGGGAGCGTTGAGGTGGTTCTGCAAGACCAAGGGCAAGCGCTCTCCCTCTGGCTGAATGGAAGGTTCGATGAGGAAGTCGCTCTGCTGGATGGCTTCCTGAATGTCGGTCGGACGGGCGCAATAGAAGGGCACGCCAAGCGCCTGCACGCCCCCGTCGGCCTGGGAAAAATGGGTGGTGAGGAACTGCAACGCCCGGTCCTGGCTGCCCAGGTCCATGGCGGTGGGCGTCCCGATGTCAGTCAGTATCTCACGCTGCATCGCAGGCGAGAGGATGCCAAAGCAGGTGATGAGATAAGCGTTGACCTCGCCACAGAGGTTTTTCAGTTCGGGATAAGCCGTGAAGAGCGCATAGAGACACTTTACAAACTTAGGCTCGCGCATGTAGAGCGGACGGGTGAGGTCAAAGAGATTGACGTTCTGCTCCACAGGGATGGGCACCTGCCCAGGTTGCGCATTGGGCGTGGCCATGAAGAGCGTGACAGGCGACGTGCTGCCGATGACCTGATTGCCATGGACCAAGAAGTAGAGTCGGTCCATGCGGTCGAAGTTGAACGCCTCCTTGTCTTGCTCCAGAAACATGGCTATGGTGTCGCCCAGCAACCGGTGCCTGGGATCAGCCTGGAGTGCCTGGAGCGCCGAGGCCTTGCTCCACTCCACCACGTGAAGCGTCGTGGAAAGTTCGGGCAAGTTGAAGAACAATTGTGCCACGTCGAGCGCATTGCCGACCAGCTTCTCGTCCATCAACTCGCCATTGAGACGCGGATCCATGGCGAGGCGACGAAAAGCATTCTTCACCAGGTCCATCTGCGCGAAAGGCGAAGGGATGGCTGTGCGCGGCTGCTCGGAGAGCCCACCGTTGGGATCCTCAATCATGTTGATCTCATCGGCACTGTATTGATTGGCGAGGGGGATCCATCCCTCTCCCGTCACCTTCTTGTTATAGGAAAGAATCTTGCTCATGATTAAACTAATCCATTGTACTTTTCGTCGACCAGGCCATCAAGCGCCTCATCGAGTAGCGTGAAAAAGCGGAGCACCGTGTCGCCCGACTGAAACCTTCCGGCCTTGGCGGCTGCCTGCGACCGCTTGTTGAGTGCGCTCAGAAGCGTCTTGTAATTGATCTCACCACCGAAGAAGCTCTTCTTGGGCGCCACCCCGTTGATGGCGTCTGCCAGTTGAACGGTAAGCAGGTTGAACGGCTGGAAGCTGCGCTGGTTGCCCGCCAGCTCCCTGAGCCATGTGCGATAGGCCACAAAAAAGTCGGCGGTCAGCGTCGTGTAGAAACTGGTGGCGAGAAATCCCTGGGTAATCTCGGGCTTATCCTGGGTATAGCCGCGCCCCACGTCCTTGCCAAACTGGTTGGTGACATACTGATAAGCCAGGTAGAACTTGGCCATGGACTTGTTGACCAACTGGCGCGTCGTCACACCGAAATCCTTCAAGGTGAGCGTCTGCTTGTCGTTGGCAAGCCCATACTCCTTGTAGATGGGGTTCTGGGCATTGCCGCCCCGGGTGACCAGTTGGTCGTCGGGGATGGAGAGAAAATCGATGATCGACAGGGCACCCACATACTCCACCACATGCGCGTCATTGCGCTGGCCGTTGCCTCCAGGGTCATTGAAATAGGGCGTGGAGGGCACCTCATCGCCAAGATAATAGCAAGCGTTGATCTTCGACATGGACAGGTCGACACCGCCTTGGCGCAGCCCGGTAAGGTTGTCGTGATAATAGAACAGGGCCGACTTGGTCTTAGAGATGAAGTCGGCACGTGAGATGGGACTGTTCTCGTCTTGCTGGACATTGAAATAGGGCAACACCGTCAGCGCACCTATCTTAGCGTCGCGCAAGTCTCCACGATTGTTGATGGCTGCGTTGCTGGCAGCATTGCGTATGTTCTTCACAATGATGGGATAGCCTGCCGCACCCGTTCCTCCGAAGATGGACGACACGACGAAAATGCGGTCAGTCTTCTGGAAGACGTTGGAGAACTGCTTGAACTCCTCACTGTCCTTAAACTGGTTGAGGGCCACCGACCCGATATTGGGCGATCCCACAAAACCAATGTCCATCTTGGTCTGCAACTGGTCGTCAGAGAACATCATTGAGCACAACGCCTGGTTGGCCGTGTCGAGGGTGTTGAAGGAGATGAAGTCTTGAAACTTCTTCGACTCCACGGCACCCAAATTGAAGAGGAACGTGTCACTCAGCGATGAGCCTGCGGGCAGGATATCGCTCAACGTGGAAATCTTCACGGAGAAGAACCCCTTCGTCACATCGGCTCTCGAGCCATAGAGCGAGGTGCGGATGGAACGATACCACCGCAACAGGTTTTCCGTGCGCTTCAAGTCTTCGTTGGCCTTGTGCGGATCGACGATGATGGGTATCACCTCCAGGGACAGGGGCTGTCCGCCTCCATCGACGGGATGGACACCAGCAGCAAACTGCATGATCAGCGGGCGCATGACCCGCGATCCTGTGCCGCCTACGAGAAAAAGGAACAATCGCATATTCAGTTTGTCTTTCAGTGTGTGTGTTGAGAAATGACGGGCTTTTCTAATCCCTACTCAGGAATGGGTGTATGACGGCAGTTGGAACTCCACCAACGCATGGAGAAGCTGGCCACGACAAAGAGGACGACAGCCACAATAAAGTCGATGACGCAGAAGCCAAACAACTGTGACGTGAAGTCATAACCCATATCAGAGAACACACTGGCGGGATAGACATAGTTGGCCACTGCTATCAGGACCGAGGCCACACCCAGCGTGATGAGCCAGTGATACCAACGGCTGAAGCTGACACTATTGATGACATAATAGAAAAGGCCTGCGGCTACCCACGCCACAGCAGCCGTCACGACTGCCACGACAAGGTAGATGTTCTCATTGTACATCTCATTGGAAAACTCCGTCTCATAATATCCGGCCTCAAAGACCGAGGATGGGAAAAGCAGGAAGAGGAGGGTCAACACCACTCCCGTACCCAAGCACAATGCATTCTTCATTTATCAAGTTCTAAATCAAGTTCAAAATAAGCGTGGTCGTCATCGGCGTTGCGATTGTAACTGTCGAAGATGCCACCCAAGAGATACTTCAGCCCGAAAGTCGTCATGCCGTCGGGCTTGAGGTCGCTGTCGGTTGACGATGCAGCTATCCATTGTGGCAGTCGGTTGAGCAGTTTGATCTTCACATCCTGCTCATGGGTGACGGCCGAGGCTTGCAGCACGAAGATGTGTGTGGCCGACCCCAGATATTTCTTTTCAGCGGGCGTGATGTCGCGCCTGTTGACCTTTCTGATTTCCTTGATGCGCACGCCATCGTCGGCCTCCACCACGTAATTGCTCACGTCGGTCAGGTAGCGCTGGTCGATGAACATGTGGCTGAGGTCCACCGCCAAGGCCAACTGTATGTCGCCCGAGTTGCGGTCGGCCTCGACTCCCTTAAGGCTGCGCACCTGGCTGTCTTGCCCGCGCTCTGGGCGGAAGCGTCCGCGCACGTCATCGTTGCTCAGCAGAAACGAGTAATAGGGCTTGTAAATATCATCGGCTGTCATGAGGCACATGTTGTCATAGCCGCGCATCCGCTCCATGTCGGCAAAGGTACGAAGGGTGGCATCGCGGGTGAGCCGAGCCATGTTGGCATTGGATGCCACGATAATGATGTAATAAGGCCGACGCCCCGCAAAGGGCTTCACACTATTGTCATAACTGTAGTAAGGGCCGTTGTAGGAGCCCGTCATGCGCACCACAAGCAGGGACTTGCGCTTCACCTCGCTCTTGAAGACAGCGTTGGTCATGCCTTCTATCTCGCTGAACACGCGCTGAGGATTGACACCTTGCATGTCACGGACCGAATAGATGAGATCGGTGACAAGGATGCTCACCTGGTCGTCGGTGGTACGGTTGAGAATATTGTCGAAGATTTGTCGGAAATCCGTATATCCCTTCTCACCCACGCTGTCAATGGTCGACTTGCCCGGCAAATTGTTTTGGAGCGCCATGACCGCCGCGCGAAACGAACCGTCTCCGTCCTTGCTGTCGTATGGGATCATCGAGCCACTGCGCTCCAGGTAGATGTGAAACGAGGGTTGACGGCCGCCGATACCCACGAAGGCAATCTGCTTGCTGGGGCGCCGGTGCTCAAAGAAGTCGGAGATATAGTCTTCCACATCATCCACGTCCAATTGGCCGTGGTCGTAAAAATCCTTGAAATGCGCTTTGTTGCGGTCCAGGTAGTCGGTTATCTCCTGCCAGTCATGGCTGTCGACGGTCTGGTCCTTGTCGGCCAACTGCAGCAGAAGCTTGTTGAAGTCTTTCTTCGCCCCGTTGCCGCAACTGGCGACAGACAGCGCAAGGGCCAAGAGTGCAATGTGTGCGATATGCTTCATTTTTATCAATACAGACTTGTCAATTAACTATATTGATGCAAATTTATAAAAAAATACCGACACTCACCGATGACCCAAACAAAAAAAATAAAAAAGCCGTGGATTGCAATGCTTTGCTTTGGGTTTTTACTTTTGACTTTTAACTTTTGCCAAGAACATCCCCTCAAACTTCAACATTCCCTAATTGGCACTTGATCGCGCCTCAAGTTGGCACTAACCGTGCCTCGATTTGGCAGGAATCGAGGCACGGTTGATATCCATCACATACTCCACTTGAAATCGGCGCCAAACTGGATGGGGTTGGCACGCTGGGCAAACCACAGGTTTTGGCCCGTGGCACTACTGTTGACAGCAAATACCTGATGGCGGTTGTCGGTGAGGTTACGGCCCCACAGGTTGAGTTGCACACGCCCTAGGTCAAAGGCGAGATGGGCCCCGACGACCGCATAGAAGCGCTGGGCATGGGTGTTGGCCTCATCCCAATAGGTCTTGCCCTGGCCACAGACATCGGCTCCGAACGTGACGCTCCGCAATGCCGAGTGGGCCACTGGAAAGCGATAGTCAGCTGCGATGGCCATCGTATGCTCAGGCACAAAGGGCACGCGCTTGTCCTTGTAATCGATTACTGTGGCGACACCGCGGGCGCTGGTGCTGTCCTGATACTCCTCAAACACGGCGCGCGTGTATCCATAACTGGCTGTCCACGAGAGTTTGTCGTCAAAGGCGTGGCCACGCAGGGTGGCCTCGACACCACAGCTGTTGCTCTTGCCAGCATTGGTCATGATGCGTCCGAACCCATAACGGCTGGCCATGACCGAGATCTGCTGATTGCGGATACGCATGAAAAACGCAGAGAGGTCAAACTGCACGCTGCCACCAAAGAGATTGAGATGGGTGCCCGCCTCATAGTTCCAACTGGTCTCGGGCTTGAAGGCTATCGTCTTGTCGATGCGGTCATAGTCGGAACGGCTGTGGGGGATGTCATAGTCGGAGCGCTGTGAGCTGTTGGCCTGCAGCTCGGTTTGCAGGATGTCAGAGAACATCTGGATGTTGTAACCACCGGCCCGGTAGCCCTCGCTGACCACAGCGTAGACGTTGCTGCCATTGTCGGCCAGGCGATACGTCACGCCCAACTTGGGCAACAACTTGCCAAACTGATTGTGACGCTCGTCACGGAGACGAGACGAGATGGTGGCCGACGCTCCGCGCCCCATCACGTTGACAAGCATCTGCATGGCCGCATGGGTGTCATAGTCGACCGACACCGAACTCCAATCGTAGCGTAGGCCCAGGGTGGCTGTCAGGCGGGATGTGACCACAAAGTTTGATTCATGGAACGCACCCAGGTTGAAGGTGGGTGTATGGTAACTGCCTGGCACATCGCCCATGTCGGCCGTGACACTCACGCCTCCGGCTCGCTCAATGGTAGCCTTAGCCATGGCTGTGGCTGCATCGGCCCCCATGCCACTGGCCATGAAACGGCCCGCCATCGACTGCACCATGGCATTGTACATCGAACGCTGTACGGTGCCGCCTAAAAATGCGTCCATGTCGGGGTCGAAATGGATGACGCTACCAGTCTTCAGCCAGGAGAAACCGCCAAAGGCACCGACTGTCCAATTCCAAAACCCGCCCACGGGACGACGACTCTTCAACACGAGTTCTTGGGTGAAGGCGTTCTGAAACTGTCGTTCCTCCATGTGCATGTAGTCCACGGGCTGATAGTCGATGTCCATGAGCATGTAGTCCTTGAGATACTGATAGCTCGACGTCGACGTGAAATCGAAGGTGTTGGCATGAAAGCAGACATCAAGGGCGGTGTTGAAGAGGTTGCGCCGATAGTTGTTCTGCCAGTTGGTGTTGGGCTGGGCGGTGTGGCCGTCCTCGTCGAGCAAGCCATAAGGAAACCCGTTTTGGCGAACATACTGGTAATCGGCCGTATAACGGATATCCCACCGCTCAGCGGGTCTGAACATCAGCTTCAAGCGTCCGCCAGCCTCGTTGCCCTTGTCAGCGCGCCCGCCTGTGGACTGGTTCTTGTAAAAGCCATCCTGGCCATCGTAGAACGCTGCCACGGAAAAGGCAAACCGGTCGCTGACCTTTTGGTAATGAGCCACCTCCGCCTGACGCTGAAAATGGGTGCCCACGCTGAGCTTAACGTCTGTGCCCTGATAGTCCATGGGGCTCTTGGTGTAGACGCGCACCAGGCCGCCCTCGCTGTTGAGGCCATAGAGAGTGGCTTGCGGGCCACGCAACACGTCAACACGAGAAAGGTCATAGAAATGGGTATTGAAGGCCGACTTGCTCATCAAGGGCATACCGTCCACATAGATGCCGACAGCCGGAGAGTTGACACGCGAGCCGATGCCACGCACATACATTGCCGAAGTGTAGCGCGAACCGTAGTTGGGCATGGTGAAGTTGGGGACAAAGGCGGACAACTTACGCAAGTCGTCGGCACCGTGGGCCTCGGCCTGCTGCCCCGAGAACATTGAGGCGCTAAGCGGTTGCATGCGCATGCGGTACTGCTCCTTGGGCTGACTGACGACCACCACGTCGTCAAGATCGCGGACGAGGGAAGTATCTGTGGGGTTGACGATGCCAGCCTCTGCTGACACGGATCCAGCCATGGCCATGGCCATAACTGACAACATCTGCTTCTTCATGGATTGTGCTGAATGGGTTATGTATGTTATCTCTCTATTTTTCACGGTGCAAAGTTACAGCTATTCCGCCACGCAGACAATCCTCATTTGTTAGGAATTAACGGAACTTTTGATCTCTTCTGCCTTTTCCTTCGGCCGACAACCAGCCTTACCTCATTTATCCAATTACATAAAGGTGGGTTCTATAAATTAGCTTTGTCAGATTTTGTGGCTCTTTTTGAGGTCATAGTGTCAGTGAGTGAGGGAGTATAGCGGGCTATATGACCGAACGAACTGGCGCTATGAACCAAAAAGAGGCCAAAAGA
>DJOV01000065.1 GCA_002437285.1 Prevotella sp. UBA6429
AAATCGGATTGGCTACACTGATCTGCATGGTATCTGTTTTGGCGACAAAGTTAAGGAAAATTATTGCTTTCCAAAAGCGATGCGGATATTTTTTTAAAAAATTACGCTAAAATCTGCTGAATAGCTTAAAATGAGCTATTTATGAGTCTTTCACCTCAATAGAGGTAATGATTTGGCAACAGTTCTAACTTCTGTATTATACATAAGTTTGCTTATCAAACAACTCTTTTCGACGGCAAAGGTACAACAATTAAGTGAATTAATGAAAATCATATCTATTTTTTAGATTTTATTTTCAGTTGATGTTCGCTTTACCCCAATCCAACCATTGTAAGTTCTTTATGCGCAATTATTCGCTTTCAAAATGTTAAAAATGAGCCATAAGATACATTTAAACACCAATTGTTTCTTGTTTACGAAACATAATGTCTATCTTTGCAGCAAATTGAGAATGTATGGCACAAAATATCTTCCGACTTGTCTTGACTGACGAGGCACAAAACTTTATTGAGAGTTTACCCGAAGCGGTATCTTACAAGATTTACTACAACATTAAGCGTGTTGCAGGTGGAGAACGCAACAAAGAACTTTTCAAGAAGTTGGAAAACTCGGAGATATGGGAGTTTCGTACATTGTACAACAAAACTGCTTATCGTTTGTTTGCCTTTTGGGATAAAGATAAGGACACATTGGTGATTGCCACTCACGGCATTATCAAGAAAACTCAAAAAACACCAAGCAAGGAGATAGCTAAAGCAGAAGCAATAAGAAAAGAATATTTCAAAAACAAATAATTATGGCACAGATGAATCTTACCCCATTGGACGATGTGCTTGACAAGCACTTTGGAAAAGTTGGTACTCCAAAACGTGACGCTTTTGAGAGTGATGTGGACGAAGCATTGCATGCTTACCGTTTGGGAGAAGCCATCAAGAAAGCTCGCATAGAACAGAACTTGACACAAGAACAACTTGGTGAGCGCATAGGTGTGAAAAGAGCGCAGATATCCCGGTTGGAAAGAGGGTATAGCATAACAATACCTACTATGCGAAGAGTGTTCAAAGCTCTAGGTGTGGTAACTGCAACTATCGATTTGGGCATTGCAGGAAAAGTGGCATTATGGTAAAATGTGATAAAACGCAATGCATATGGCCTTAGATGAAAGGCATTTCAAGCTAAGGCCATATGCACTGTATGCTATCATTTGACAATAATAGTGTATCAGGTATCATATAAGAATAATTTAAGACAGTATTGCTTTTTTTAGCACTTTTATTCGTTGTTCTATGATACAGTCCCACAGTCTGGAGCCCCCCAACTCGGAGGCAGGAATATATTCTCCATATTTTTCGAGAAATTCCTCATTTAAGGTGATAGAATTGTCACCATATCGGTCGATAATGTATGCCCAATTCCATCTGTCAGCATACTTGATTAAAAGTTCATGTGTCATGTCGATACAAGGCTTGTCAGATAGGACTTTCCAATCCCAATAATCCTTGAAAGCCTCAATATTGTCCTCAGTAAACAATAAGGGACTACTATTTGAGGTCAATTTATGCCAATCAAGTTTATACTTAAATTTTTCAAGTAGGCTTTTCTGACGCTTGGAAACAATCCAAGGAGCACCGTTTATCATGCTGAGGTTATCTTCTGTCAAGTTCTTGATGTCGATGAAAGAGATACCTGTCCAACAACCAAAGAGAAAGAGGTCTCTCGCAAATGCCATATTCGGGTCTTCCAACTTTATCTCTGCCATGGCGGTAAGCTCGTCCAAGATCAAGAACTCACGTTCCTTATGGTCTGGGTCAACATGGTACATGGCAAACGGATTTCTCTTGCCGTTGTAGTGTGCAGCCGTGACGATATGCTTCAACGGTATGGAGTATATCCAAATGGTGGACTGCGTAAGCCCAACGACATTCTTCAAGTACAGGCAATAGTCACGGATGAACTCCTCGGTAAGCTCATTCATGGACATATCGCTGCGCTTGTACTGATACTTGATGAACTCAGCGACATACTTTCTCACCACAAGATACTTGTTGTAAGTGTTCTTGGCTCTGTCCTTGCCCACACGCTTGGCAAAAGCTGCATTCTCCTTGTCAAAGGCTCTGAGCAAGGTCTCGTACTCCGTGCCTATGCCTTGGTAGGCGTTTCTCACCATTTCAGCGGTGACGAACGCCTCACGATCGGAAAGTCGCTGGTAATGCTTGGCGATTTGAGCCTTGATGTTGTCAAGCGCAAAGTTCACCTCCTTGGCTTCCTTGCTCTTGCCGATGGCTCTGTTGCCCTTGGCATCCCAGATAGCCTTGGTCACGCTCTGCTTGCAACTGAAGTGTGCGATAGTTCCGTTGATAGTCACTCGTCCCATGATAGGGACTTTTCCGTTTCTCTCCTTGCTTCCATTTACATAGAAGACTGTCTTGAAAGTGCATCTCATAATTTTTACTTTATGTTCGGTGCAAAATTAGACTATGAGAGTTGTATGACAAAACCAAAACTTACGCAAAATGGGGAAATATGAACCATCACCGTTAAAAATGCTTGTTATGGCGTTTCTGCGAGGTAATGATTTGAAAGCGTTTCTGTTTCATCGATCTGCGTTTTTCGCATTTCCTAGTCTATGCCACATAAAGCCAACGACAGCCACAACCACTTGAAACTCAAAATAAAAGCATCATTCTGCTATTTTTTGCTTTTTTAGGCGGGATTTTTTATGAAAATCATGAGTGTGATGGACTTGTTGGCCGTAGTTATAAAAAGGAGAAGAGAAATCTGAACAATCAAGACATAAACCTATGACATCCAAGATGAGCAAGATGAGGAGCGCCTTCCTGTTGCTGGCCATCCTCTTGTCGACGTGGACAGCGTCGGCGCAAGAACACTTGAAATTACAGTTCAACTTCGACCATGTCTCGGGCAAGAGTGTCACCGACCCCGTGTCGGGCGTGACAGCGCAACTCATGAACGAGGCCTCCGTGGTCAGTTACGGCTCGCGCCATGTGCTCGACCTGGGCAACGGCACGGGCTATCTCGACATGACCCGTGAGGCCGGTGCCGTGGTGAAAGGCCTGGCCGACTTCACCGTGTCGGTCTATTACCGCGTGGACAAAAACGCCTCGCTCTCTGGTGCGGGTTATTTCCTCTGGTGCTTCTCGCAGTCGGCCGCCAACACGCAGACCTCAGCACCTTACTCCGCCTATCGTCTCAACGCGCAGCGCATGGCCACCTCCACAGGCGGCTGGGGATCAGAGGTGGGCATGGAGACCGGTGCCGAGGCCACCAAGGGCAAGTGGACCCACGTGCTCTATCGCCAGAGCGGCCAGCAGGGTGAGCTTTTCATCGACGGCAAGAAGGTGGCGCAAGCCGCGGGCATGCCCGTGCTGAGCAAGGCCTTCACGGCTGTGCCCGCCTACTGTTGGATCGGCCGTGCACCTTTTGCCACAGACAGTTACTTGAAGCAGACGCTTGTCAGCGACTTCCGTGTCTATGACACCGCGCTCGCTGACGGTGAGGTGGCCACGCTCGCCAAGGTGGCCGACCAGATAGAGCAAGACTACCGCTACGGCACGCCCGGCGATTTCGCCACGTTGCAGACGGCCATCGGTGAGGGACAGGCGTTCCTCTCGTCAGCCACAGGCTATGCCCCCGGAGCGGTGGCCAAGATGGAAGACATGATCCTGCAGGCCCAGATGGAGCTGAAGGCTGGACGCGCCTCGCAGGCACTCATCGACCAATATGTCAGTGAGCTCCAGGCCGTGCAAGACCAGGTGAAGGCCACCATGGGCTATCAGGCCAAGACCGTCTTTGAGCACAGCGACGACCACGGCTTCCGCCATCCCGGCGGCATCGTGTCGCAAGACGACATCGACCGTGCCAAGCAACTGCTGGCCGACGGTGACGAGCGCATCAAGAAGGCGTGGGACATCCTCTGCGCCAACGCCTACTCGCAGGCCGACGTGGCGACATGGCCCACGGAGACTGTCATCCGCGGCGGTGGTTCGGGACAGAACTATATGAACTGCGCGCGTGGAGCGGCCATGGCCTACCAGAACGCGCTGCGCTGGAAGATAGGCGGCACGAAGGCCAATGCCGACGCTGCCGTGCGCATCATGATGGCTTGGGCCAACGCTTGCAAGGGCCTCGGTGGCGACACCAACGTGTCGCTCGCGGCTGGTATCTACGGACATGAGTTTGCCAATGCCGCCGAACTGATGCGCGACTACGAGGGCTGGTCGAAGGAGGACTTCACCAAGTTCAAGCAGTGGATGGTCAAGGTGTTCTACAATCCCGCCATCGACTTCCTGCGCCGCCGCCACGACACGTGGGCCAACTGGCGCTATCCCAACCTCGGTGAGCGCCCCGGACACTACTGGAGCAACTGGGGACTGTGCAATGCCCTCTGCGTGATGAGCATCGGCATTCTCTGCGATGATGTGCACATGTACAACCAGGGCGTCAGCTTCTACAAGTATGACCACGTGGGAACCTACAAGGACCGCTCCAAGCAGAGCGTCATCCTCAACGACGGTTGCAATGAGTTTATCGGCAACCTTGTGCCTGTGGTGCTGCCCGACGACCGCGGTCCCTTCGGCTACCTCGGGCAGATGCAGGAGAGCGGACGCGACCAGGGCCACGCCTTGATGGCGCTCGGCCTGGCGCTCGACATCTGCCAGGTGGGCCTCACGCAGGGCGACGACCTCTTCGCCTACATGGACGACCGCATCGCGGCGGGCGCGGAGCATGTGGCCGCCGTCAACTTCGGCGGCGTCAGCGCCTCGTCACTGCCCTGGATCACCTACAACTATGCCGACTGCCGCGGCACCATGGGCGCCGGATGGGCGCAGACGGGTGTCAACGAGGGAGGCAAGGGCGAATACCGTCCTTACTGGGATCGCGTCATCGGCTACTATGAGGGACTGCGTGGTGTGAAGATGCAGTACTCTGAGAAGGCCAGCGCCAAGGTGTGCCCCGATGGCGGAGGTGGCAACTACAGCCAGAACTCGGGCGGCTTCGATGCCGTCGGCTTCTCCACGCTGACCAGTTGGCGACCGGCCATCACTGCCGACCAGGCCATCACGCCGCTGCATGGCGATATTATATATAAAGGTGAGACCCTGAAGAACCAGACCAATCTTGGCGGACTGAAATACAACTATGAGGTGGGGCCCTCCAAGGGCATTCCGGCCGATGGCAGCGACATCACGCTTGTGCCGCAGTTGCCTGAGGGCGCCGCCGACACCGGACACTGGCTCTGGAGCACGGGCGAGACCACACGCCAGATCACCGTCAAGGCCGACCGTAGCTACATCTACCGAGTGGCCTACACGGCGGCCAATGGCCAGGTGAGCCACCAGTCGTTTGCCATCGCCGTCAGCGGCGATGCCGATCCCGACGAGATGACCAATGAGGTCACTGTCGACGGTGTGATCGAGCGTACCACGGAGAAGACCGTCTTGGCCGGCACGCAGGTCATCCTCTACGCCGGACCGACCACGGGATGGACCAACGACTATCTCTGGGACACGGGCGAGACATCGAGCGTCATCGTGCTGCCGGCTGTCATGAGTTCGCGCACCTACACCTGCCAGTATGCCAACCAAAGTGGAGCGGTGAGTCAGACCCACTTCGTGCTCCACGTGGTGCCCGCCCGCCAGCTCATCAATGGCGCTGAGGCCACCGGGACGCAGGTGCTCAAGGGAGCGTCGGTGACGTTGCAACTGGAGATTCCCGAGGCTGCCAATCCTGACAAGGTGGTGTGGAGCGACGGCGTGAGGGGAAGTGAGCGCACGCTCAATGACGTGCAGCAGAACATCGTGCTGACTGCCACCTATGAGGGCGTGGACTACACTTTCAGTGTGAATGTCAAGGCCCTGGGCAATTTCTCCTACTATGACTTGCTGACCACCGACAAGGGATACAGCCTTGTCACCTCAACGGATGAGCTGAAGCAGTTGGCCGATGACCATTTCTTCGTCTTGGCCAGCGATGAGGCTGACCTGCTCGTGGGCCTGAAGGACGCACCCAAGAACGGCAACAAGGCTCTCTTTGTCGAGACACCCGTTGCCCCCGTCACCGACCTGTCGAAGGTCTTCACCATCGAGGACAACGGTGGCTACTTCCACCTGCGCAACATCGACTACGACGGACTGCTCTTGCAGACCGAGTGGGACCGTCCCGACCAGATGCGCACGCACGACCAGCCGCTGGCCTGCGAGTGGTCGCGACTGGCGCTGGCCTTCGACAATGGTGCATGGACCGTGGAGAACGGCAAGTACCCTGGCAACTGGCTCGGCCTGTGGACACCGGCCGACGGTTATCGGGACGGAGAGGAACTGGCTTGCAACAAGACGGGCGCTGACATAGCCCACTGGCAGCTCTTTGCCATCCAGCGCAGCCGTTTCTATGCCGACTACATCGCGCAGGCCCAGGAGGGCGAACCGCTTGATGCCACGCCGCTCATCGTCAACCCGGCCTTCGTCGGCAACGGCTTTGGCTGGAACATGACGGGCACCTGGGGCAACCAGCGATACAATGGCGCCGTGGAGGTATGGCACTCCACCAACTTCGACTTCTCGCAGTCGCTCGCTGGGCTGCCCGATGGCTCTTACACCGTCACCTGCCAGATGGCCAATGGTGAGGGCAGGAACACGGGCTACCTCTACGCCACGTCGGACGGTGTGACCGTGAAGGATGTGGTGAAGCAGAGTTGTGCAGGTTCCAACTTCGACGCCCAGCGCGACAAGATGGCCGCCAACAGTCAGTACGGACTGCTGAAGGTGGCGCTCAACGTCACAGATGGCAAGCTCACCTATGGCATCGCGGAGCCCACATCGGGCACCACATGGCTCGTGTGGGACAACTTCACGCTCACCTACAATGGTCCGGTGTCGGCAGGCGTGAGAGGCGTGACGGTCGTGCCGCCGACGCAAGACGATGCTTACTATGACCTGACGGGCCGTCGGGTCAACAAGCCCACGCACGGTGTCTACATCCACCAGGGCAAGAAGGTCGTGGTGAAATAAGGTGGGTGGTAATTTATAGAATCCACCATAAGTCTCAATAGACGGCAGACCGCTTAAACGCAAAACGACTGTCGGGGGATATGCGATGGGCGCATGTCCCCCGATTTTTTTGTCTGAAAGAAAAAAAACAAACTGGAACAACCGCTTTTCAAGCGAAAAGCATTATTTTTGCACATGTAAAGAAAGACCATTTACTATCCATGAGCATGAAGAAACTTTTTACTATGGTTTGCGTCGCGCTGATGACGCTTGCCGCTTCGGCACAGTCGAAAGTCTATGTGACGCGCCAGATCACTCCCGCGGCGCTGGTGAAAATCTACAAGGCCCTGGGCGTGAAGGCGGAAGGGCGTGTGGCGGTCAAGGTGTCGACAGGCGAAGGGTCTAATCCCAACTACCTGAAGCCGGAACTCATCAAGGACCTCGTCTATGAGGTCGACGGCACCATCGTGGAGAACAACACGGCCTATGGCGGCGACCCCAACGACGTGCGCAACAACTCGGAGAACCACTGGCGCGTCATCGACCGCCATGGCTTCACCAAGTATTTCCCTGTGGACATCATGGACGAGTATGACGAGATACGCATCCCGGTGCGTGACCACACGCATCTCAACTATGACATCGTGGGAGGACACATGGCCAACTATGACTTCATGATTGCCCTCAACCACTTCAAGGGGCACCCCATGGGCGGCTATGGCGGAGCGCTGAAGAACCTCTCCATCGGCTGCGCCAGCCAGAACGGCAAGGCTTACATCCACTCGGCGGGCAAGATGAACAAGCTCGACGCACGCAAGCTGTGGACGCCCGAGATGATCGGCGACCAGGACGGGTTCCTCGAGTCGATGGCCGCCGCAGCGCAGGCTGTGGTCAACTATTTCCAGAAGCAGGAGGGCATCATCTACATATCGGTGATGAACAACATGTCGGTCGACTGCGACTGTGTGGACCATCCCGCTCCCGTGAAGCTCAAGGACTATGGCATCCTGGCCTCCACCGACCCCGTGGCGCTCGACCAGGCTTGTGTCGACATCATCAACCAGCAGAAGGTCACGGCAGAGAGTGACCCTACCGACCTGCTGAAGCGCATCGACAAGCAGCACGGCACGCACACCATCGACTGGGCGGAGAAGATCGGACTGGGATCCAAGAAATACAAACTCATTAGCATTGACAAGTAAACAAAATACACGACTATGCTGACATTCCCTTGTGCCAAAATCAATCTTGGTCTCAACATCACGGCGGAGCGCGCCGACGGTTACCACGACCTCGAGACGGTGTTCTATCCCGTTCCCCTCACCGACGCGCTGGAGATCAAGCTCATGGACCCGCGCTTCCCGCATGAGGCGCCTTGTGACCTGAAGGTCACGGGCACGCAGGTGGACTGTGACGAGCGCAAGAACCTCGTGGTCAGGGCCTACGACCTGCTGGCCGCCGACTTCAACCTGCCGCCCATCCATGCCCATCTCCACAAGCACATCCCCTCGCAGGCGGGACTGGGAGGCGGCTCCTCGGACGGTGCCTTCATGATCAGGCTGCTCGACGAGCGCTTCCGTCTCAACATCGGCAATGCCGAGATGGAGCGTTATGCGGCACAGCTGGGGTCCGACTGCGCCTTCTTCATCACTGCGGAGCCTTCCTTTGCCACGGGGCGTGGCGAGGTGCTTCAGCCTGCCGATGGGCCCAAGGGCAACCTCGACGGTTACCACATCGCCATCGTCAAGCCCGACGTGGCAGTCTCCACGCGTGACGCTTACGCGCAGATTGTCTGCCGGCAGCCCGCGAAGAGCTGCCGCGACATCGTGCGCCAGCCCATCGACACGTGGCGCGCCGAACTGGTCAACGACTTTGAGGCACCCGTCTTCGCGCAGCATCCTGTGCTGGCTCGCATCAAGGAGAAGCTCTATGACATGGGCGCCGCCTATGCCGCCATGAGCGGATCGGGGTCGGCCCTCTTCGGCATCTTCCGGCAGGAGCCGCAAGGACTGGAGGAGACCTTCGCCGACTGCTTCACGTTCCATGGACGTATGTGATGTCCGCGCCGACGGTTGTAGGTGGCGCTGACCTGAGGACACCGATAAAAGAGAAGCCCCACGCTTGTGACCAAGAGTTCACAAGCGTGGGGCTTCTCGTGTTCATCCGATGTATGAAGTGGTCAAGCCAGTATGCCCGATGTAACTACGGCCTGTAAGGCCAAAAGTGTTAATAATCAGCAAAAGTATAGTCGTGTAACATACTGATTGTGAATACTTTTGCCCTTACAGGGCGTGATTGCTGTCGCCATGCCAACCCAGGGCGCCGCTTCGCTTGCCCTGGGCTATGTAGGTATTGGGCTTTCAGCCCGCGCATGCGGCAAAAGTCAGGCGCAACACGCACATACGGCAAAGTTAGGCGCAACACGCACATGCACTTTTGGCCTTTCAGGCCGTTGTAAGCTGTAGTTCCGGAATGCAGGCCTTGGCAAGTGGTGCGGCCATTGCAGACCCTGGCAAGTGGTGCGGCCATTGCAGACCCTGGCATGTGGTGCGGCCATTGCAGACCCTGGCATGTGGTGCGGCCAGTGCAGGCTGTAGCAAGCGGAACGGCAAGACAGGGCTTGCTGTTGTGGGCAAACGCAGGGATTTATAGTTTGGTTGATGTTCTTTCGTGTGCCGCTTACAGTGTGTTGCTTTCATCGGTCATCTGGCGCAGTTCCTGCCAGATGCGCTGCACGGGCAGGCCCATCACGTTGAAGTAGCTGCCGTGGATGCCCGTCACACCGATGTAGCCTATCCACTCCTGGATGCCGTAGGCACCCGCCTTGTCGAAGGGGCGGTAGTGGGCGATGTAGTGGTCGATCTCATCATCGGTGAGCTGGCGGAAGGCGACCTCTGTGGTGACGGCAAACTGCCGTTGGTGCTCGTGGGTGGTGAGGCAGACGCCTGTGATGACGCGGTGCGAGCGACCGCTGAGCGCATGCAGCATCTGCCGCGCCTCGTCGGCGTCCTTGGGCTTGCCCAGCACGCTGAAGTCATGCTCGTCGTGGTCCACCACCACCACGGTGTCGGCGGTGATGAGCAGTTCGCCGGGTTGCACCTTGTAGGCGTCAGCCTTCTCGTGTGCGATGTATTGCGGAATCTCTGCGGCCGGCAGGTCGGCGGGATAGGTCTCGCTGATGCCCTTGATGACATGCACCTCAAAGTCGAGACCCAGCCCGGCCAGCAGCTCGCGCCGGCGCGGAGAGTTGCTGGCCAGGATGATTTTGTAAGGGATGGGTTTGATCATGTTGATTTTTTTCTTTGATGTGGCTCACCAGCCGAAGGCATGGGCGCTGCTCAGCCATTTGCCCTGCGCCTGGAGCACCTGCTCGATGACGTCGCGGGCACAGCCGTAGCCGCCCCGCTTGTCAGACACGTAGACAGCCGCCGCCTTGGCCTCCGGGCAGGCGTCAGCCGGACAGCAGGGGCAGCCCACCCGTCGCATGACCTGCAGGTCGGGGATGTCGTCACCCATGTAGATGATCTCGTCGTCATGCAGGCCGTACAGCGTCACAAACTGCTCGTAGGTCTTGATCTTCACGGCACATTTCTGGTAGATGTCGGTCACGCCCAGGTAGGCATAGCGCTTGCCGATGGCCTCGGCCTGTCCGCCCGTCATGATGGCGCAGCGGATGCCCTCCTTCTGTGCCAGCTG
Organism: Prevotella sp. UBA6429; assembly: GCA_002437285.1. Lineage (GTDB taxonomy): Bacteria > Bacteroidota > Bacteroidia > Bacteroidales > Bacteroidaceae > Prevotella. Next base: position 10,704 of record DJOV01000065.1, read on the forward strand.
GATGGCATAGCCGTCCTTGATGTTGATGGTGCGCACGGGCATGCCCTCATCATCCATGCCGATGGTCGAGGCCGACAGCACACCGTCGACATCGAAGATGATGGCCCGTATCTTTTTCAAGTCGTAGTTGATCATGATGCAGTGGGGTGGGGGCGTTTCAGAGCTCTATGCTCGACTTGTTGATGACGTTTTCCCACTTCAGCTTCTCTTCGTTCTGCGGCTTGCGCTCATCGGCGGGATGTCCGATGGCCAGCACGAACAGCACCTCCTGGTCTGCCGGCAGGTCGAGGATGTCGTGTATGACCTTGTCTGACGGTGTGCCGTCAGCCTGGTGCTTGTCGCGCATCTGTATCCAGCAGGAGCCCAGTCCGAGGTCTTCGGCTTGCAGTTGCATCATGATGGCGGCTATCGAGCCGTCCTCAATCCAGCAAGGGTTGGTCTTCGGGTCGCCCATGACGACGATGGCCAGCGGAGCCTCCTTGAGGAACGTGGCACCGCTCTCCTTGGCTTCCGACAGGGCGGCGATGGCCGCAGGGTCGTCGGTCACGGCAAAGTGCCAGGCGCGCACGCACTTGGCTGTTGGCGACATGAGGGCAGCGCGTAGGATGAGGCGCACCTCCTCGGCACTTACTTTTTCGCTGGTGTATTTGCGGTGGCTGCGCCGCACTTGTACCAATGTCTTGAAATCTTTCATGGATGGAAGTTTTTAACGTTTCATCGCAAAGTTACAAAAATCGTGAGACAAATGCTATGCTGTCCCCACATTTTTTGCTAATTTTGCCGACATGAACCCCATCAGCGTGACCATCTATTCGCATGGCGAGACATTGCCGCCCCTGCATGGCAGCAATTTCTTCCATAGTGCCGAGCTTTTCCACATTGTGGAGAAGTCGCCCGGACAGCGCCCTTACATGGCCGTCGCCACGGATGAGGCAGGGCGCGAGCTGGGTCATCTGCTGGCCTTCACGCATGTGCACGGCATGTGGGTGCCGCCCTTCCGCTATTGGCAGGGTCGCGCTTACGGCGAAGGCGAGTATGTGGATGAGTCGCGCCGTGAGGAGGTGTTCGGCGTGTTGCTCCGGGCCATCACCCGCAAGCTGCGCCGCCGGTTATGCTTCGTGATAGAGTTTAGCGACCTGTCGAAGAAGATGTTCGGTTACCGGTTGTTTCGCGAGAACGGCTATTTCCCCATCTCGTGGATGGAGGTCTACAACTCGCTCCACTCCATGGCGCCGCGTGACCGCCTGGGCCCGCGGATGCTCGACCGCATCGAGCGTGTGAGGAAGATGGGTGTGGAGACGCGCGAGGTGGAGACGGAAGCCGAACTGCATCAGTTCTACCGGTTGCTCAATGGCTTCTACCGCTTCAAGATGCGGCGCGTCATTCCGTCGGAGGCGCAGCTGCGCCAGTTTGACTGTAGCGACCGGGCGCGTGTGTTCATCACGCTTTACAGGGGGAAGGTGATTGGCGGCAGCCTTTGCCTGTTCTCCGAGGGCAACTGCTACCTGTGGTACCTGGCCTCGCGCCGCAAGCGCTATCCGCACCTACACCCGAACATGATGACCATTTGGCATGCCATCAACTGGGCGTGGGTGCACAACTACGCGCACATCTTCTTCCTGGACGTGGGCCTTCCCGTGCCCCACAGTCCCTTTCGCGACTTCATCCTCTCTTTTGGCGGAAAGCCCGCCAGCACCTATCGCTGGTTCAGTCTGCTGCCCACTTGGCTCAACGGTGTCTTCTCGTGGATCTACCGGGAGTGAGCCGGCATGGTGACACGGATGAGTTTCTGTCACGATTTTTGGTCGAAAAGTTTGTCACGGACGGCTGTTGAGATAGAGCGCGAAAATGGCGTTTTTCACTGGTCGCGCCTCGATTTGCGTGGGGTAATTTTGCGATAAAGGGT
>DJOV01000092.1:0-168 GCA_002437285.1 Prevotella sp. UBA6429
TTAATCGCGTCATGATAAAGGGTATATCGCAACACGATAAAGGGTATTCTTTGATGAAAAGTATTTACTTTTTAGGTCGAATAAAATTCGAAATGTTATAAATATCAGATTATCAGCTGATTACGAAAAGTGCCGAAAATTCGCGCATTTTGGCCAAAATATTTTGAA
>DJOV01000092.1:282-5921 GCA_002437285.1 Prevotella sp. UBA6429
CATTGTCCGCTTTCTTCAAGGTTGGTTAGCTTTGGCACATTGAGACGACTATCGTGGTTTTTGGACGACAGTCGAGACAAGCAAGCCGATGCCCACTGCGTTGTTCGTGCGTGAGCATATTGCCTATTTCGTCTCTATTGTCGTTCAAGTGATGAAACAAAAAAATGACGGGGCGTGATGGCGTTTCGGAAAAATCTTCGTACCTTTGCAGCCGAAACATCAAGAGCAGCTTGATCTGCACCAACCGAGCACGACAGCCACGGTGGTAAAGGTACGATGTGGAAGATACGTTTAACTTCAAAACAATGTCATTATGAGTCATTCGCTTTACGACAATTTCGCCGCCCGTTTTGCGGCCAGTTCCCTCCAATCACTTGTAGAATCATTCAACGGCCAGGTAGGTTGCCGTGGCTGGGCTTCGGCGCGTGCCTTCCACGACAAGGCGCTCATCGATGAGCTCATCCGCCGCGGTGTGGACGTTTCTGCCGTGTCTGACGGCAAGAACATCTCATTTGCCCACCACGTCGCTCTGCACGACAACCGCCTGGAGCAAATCGATTGACCCTGCCGGCGGCATGGATGAAAGGCCGGCGGCGCCGTCTGCTCTTGGCGCTGTCGGGACATGCCGTGTGTGGGGGCTTCGTGCACCCGTGTTAATAAATGGTGGGCTCTGTAAATTACCCCGCAAAAAATAGGAATGATGAAGGATTTTGAGGTGATTTGCCAACAAGGGAAACAACTTTTTCCGCAAAATTGTTTTTATATCAGGAAAAAGTGGTAACTTTGCAGTCCAAAGTGTAGATATGCCAAGTTTAGAGACGTTTAAGATCGACTTGAAGAACCTTCCTGAGGGCGAGACCACCATGGAACGCGACCTTGGCGATGACTTCTTTGAGGCCATCGATGCTCCCGACGTGCGGAGCGGACAGTTGCACACCACGCTGACCATTCACCGTCGTGACGACTTCTTTGAACTGCTGTTCCACACAGCCGGCACGGTGACGGTGCCTTGCGACCTATGCCTCGATGACATGGACCAACCCATAGAGGCAAGCGACAGGCTCACCGCACATCTCGGCGAAACCGACTCGGAAGGAGACGACGTCGTCACGGTCAGCGAGGAAGAAGGAATACTCGACGTGGCGTGGTTTGTCTACGAGTCCATAGCGCTCAACATCCCGCTCAGGCATGTGCATGCACCTGGAAAATGCAATCCTGCCATGATGAATATCCTTGCGGAACATTCGGCCGCCCGAAGCGGTGACGAGGATGGGGAGAAAGCCGTGGATTCCCGATGGGCGGCATTGAAAGATTTAAAAATAACAAATTAAAACATTATTAAAAAATGGCACATCCTAAAAGACGTCAGTCAAAGACACGTACACTCAAGCGTAGAACACACGACGGAGCTGTAGCTCCCACACTGGCTGTTTGCCCCAACTGCGGCGCTTATTACGTTTACCACACGGTTTGCCCCACTTGTGGCTACTATCGTGGAAAGGTCGCTATCGTTAAGGAAGCAGCTGAATAATGGGTAAAATCAACGCGATCATCACTGGCGTTGGTGGATACGTGCCCGACTATGTCCTCAACAACGAGGAGCTGTCGCGCATGGTGGACACCAGCGATGAGTGGATACAGACGCGTGTGGGCATCAAGGAGCGCCGAATCCTCACCGAGGAAGGTCTGGGTACCAGCTACATGGCCCGTAAGGCTGCCAAGCAGCTCCTGCAAAAGACAGGGGTGGATCCCGACACCATCGACGCGCTGATCGTCACGACCACCACGCCCGACTATAAGTTTCCCTCCACGGCCAGCATCGTGCTGGGCAAGCTGGGACTGAAAAACGCTTTCGCGTTTGACCTCTCGGCAGCGTGCTGCGGATTCCTCTATACGATGGACATGGCGGCATCGATGATCCAGAGCGGACGCTACAAGAAGATCATTGTCATCGGAGCTGACAAGATGTCGTCGGTGGTCGACTACACCGACCGGCAGACGTGTGTGCTCTTTGGCGATGGTGCTGGCGCCGTGCTCATGGAGGCTACCGAGGAAGAGGGTGTGGGCGTGCAGAGCTCATTCTTCCGCACGGACGGCAAGGGGCTCCCCTTCCTTCACCTGAAGGCAGGCGGCAGTGTCTGTCCTCCCTCTCACTTCACGGTAGACCACAGGCTTCACTACCTGTATCAGGAGGGCCGCATGGTGTTCCGCTATGCCGTGACCGACATGAGCGATGACGTGATGGAGGTCATGAAGCAGAACAACCTCTCGGCCGACGATGTCGACTGGGTGATTCCCCACCAGGCCAACCTCCGCATCGAGGAGGCGGTGGCCAAGCGTGCCGAGATTGACCCGTCGAAGGTGCTTATCAACATCGAGAGGTATGGCAATACCAGTTCGGCGACCATCCCTCTGGCCATGTGGGACTTTGAAGACCGGTTCAAGAAAGGCGACAAGCTCATCCTCACAGCTTTCGGAGCGGGCTTTGTGCATGGCGCGGCCTATTACAAGTGGGCATACGACGGCGCAGCCGCTGCAGGAAGAAAATAACAGCTATTGAGCATACCGACAACAATCTGAAAGTCCAGAAGTCCAGTCATACCGGCAAGCTATGGCCTTAGGCCCATCGGCCAAGGTGTAGTGACTGAACTTCTGGGCTTTTGGCTTCTATCACCTTCACCCCTTCCGTCGCGCGTCTTGCGCGAGCGCACCGTGAATAAGCGGGCGCACTCATCACCAATCTACCCCAATCCCATTCAAGTATCACCCCAACTCAAATAACTCTCATGCACAAAGCAGGATTTGTAAATATCGTGGGCAACCCCAATGTGGGCAAGTCGACGCTGATGAACCAGCTCGTCGGCGAGAAGCTGAGCATCGCCACCTTCAAGGCCCAGACCACGCGACACCGCATCATGGGCATCGTCAACACGCCCGACTCGCAGATCGTCTTCTCCGACACACCGGGTGTGCTCAAGCCCAACTACAAGATGCAGGAGATGATGCTCCAGTTCTCTGAGTCGGCGCTGGCCGACGCCGATGTGTTGCTCTATGTGACCGATGTCGTGGAGGATCCGGAGAAAAACATGGACTTCCTCGAAAAGGTGGGCAAGATGTCCATACCCGTCATCGTGCTCATCAATAAGATAGACGAGCTCGCCACTGCTGACGCCGCACCCAAAAAGGGCGCGCCCAACCCCACGCAGCGGCTGGGCGAACTGGTCGACAAGTGGAATAAGCTCCTGCCCAACGCTGAGATACTGCCCATCTCGGCCAAGAACAAGTTTGGCATCGACATGCTCATGAAGCGCATCCGTGAGCTGCTGCCCGAGAGCCCTGCTTACTTCGACAAGGACCAGCTCACCGACAAGCCGGCCAAGTTCTTTGTGTCGGAGATCATACGCGAGAAGATTCTCCGCTACTACGACAAGGAGATACCCTACTCGGTGGAGGTGGTCGTGGAGCGATTCAAGGAGGACGACACACACATCCGCATCAATGCGGTGATCTATGTGGAGCGCGACTCGCAGAAGGGCATCATCATCGGGCACCAGGGCGTGGCCCTGAAGAAGGTGTCGACCGAGGCGCGCAAGAACCTGGAGAAGTTCTTCGGAAAGAAGGTCTTCCTGGAGATCTTTGTCAAGGTCGACAAGGACTGGCGCAACTCAGACCGCGAACTCAACAACTTCGGATACAATCCGCAGTAAGCGGCGAGACGGGCAAGGCCGACCCATAGGCGCCACAGGTACCATAGACAACAGGCCCATAGGCAATAACAAAACAACAATCAGAACGAAATATGGCAAACTTAGTAGCGATAGTAGGACGGCCCAATGTCGGCAAGTCCACCCTTTTCAACCGTCTGACGCAGAGCCGGAAGGCCATTGTCAGTGATACCGCAGGTACCACGCGCGACCGCCAGTATGGCAAGTGCCAGTGGAACGGGCAGGAGTTCTCCATCGTCGACACGGGCGGATGGGTGGTCAAGAGCGACGACATCTTCGAGGGAGCCATCCGTGAGCAGGTCAAGGTGGCCACCGAGGAGGCCGACCTGGTGCTTTTCCTCGTCGATGTGGAGACGGGCCTCACCGATTGGGATGAGGACGTCGCTACCATCCTCAGGCGCGCCAAGTTGCCCGTGATCCTGGTGGCCAACAAGGTTGACAACAGTGGCGAGGCGTATGTGGCGGCCGAGTTCTACAAGCTGGGACTGGGCGACCCGCAGTGCATCAGCGCCGCCACGGGTGGAGGCACGGGCGACCTGCTCGACCTCGTGATATCGAAGCTGCCCAAGGAGGCCAAGGAGGTGATCGACGACGACATCCCTCGCTTTGCCGTGGTGGGACGACCCAATGCCGGCAAGTCGAGCATCATCAACGCTTTCATCGGCGAGGACCGCAACATCGTGACCGAGATTGCGGGCACCACACGCGACAGCATCTACACGCGATTCACCAAGTTCGGATTCGACTTTTACCTGGTGGACACGGCGGGAATCCGCAAGAAAAACAAGGTCACAGAGGACCTGGAGTTCTACAGTGTCATGCGCAGCATCCGCTCCATCGAGAACAGTGACGTCTGCATCCTCATGATCGATGCCACGCGTGGCATCGAGGCGCAGGACATGAACATCTTCCAGCTCATCCAGAAAAACAACAAGAGCCTCGTGGTGGTGGTCAACAAGTGGGACCTCGTGGAGGACAAGGACCAGAAGGTCATCGACACGTTCAAGAATGCCATCTACAACCGCATGGCGCCGTTTGTCGATTTCCCCATCATCTTTGCCTCGGCACTTACCAAGCAGCGCATCTTCAAGGTGCTGGAGACGGCCAAGCAGGTCTACCTCAACCGTGAGATACGCATCGGAACCACCAAGCTCAACGAGGTGATGCTGCCCATCATCGAGCAGACGCCACCTCCCTCGACCAAGGGCAAGTACATCAAGATCAAGTATTGCTCGCAGCTGCCCAACACGCAGATTCCTTCTTTCGTGTTCTATGCCAACTTGCCGCAGTACATCAAGGAGCCCTATCGCCGCTTCCTCGAGAACAAGATACGCGAGAACTGGTCGCTGCACGGATGCCCCATCAATGTCTTTATCAGACAGAAGTAAGGCCTCATGTCGAAGGCTTCAGAATGATAGCGTGATGAAGAAGGCATTGCTGTTTCTTTTCGCCCTTCCGCTCCTGGTGGCTTGTGGAGGCGCTTCGGGCCCCACTGCTTCCGACTTGGCGGGTGAGGCCGCCAAGGTCTATTACGAGCAGTTGCTGCACGGCGACTACGCCAGTTTTGTGGATGGCACCTACCAACCCGACTCTATCCCGAAGGGCTATCGTGAGCAACTCATCGCCAACGCCAAGATGTTTGTCGGCCAGCAAGACGAGGAGCATCGGGGCATCAAGGCAGTGCGTGTCATCAGCGCCACCGCCGACACGACGCACCATGTGGCCACGGTCTATCTTGGCTTGTCGTATGGTGACAGCGCCAGCGAGCAGGTGGCTGTACCGATGGTGGAGCATGGCGGCGTGTGGTACATGCGCTGACCGCATGGGTGGCTATGCGAAACGATGACCAACGAAGACTGGCAATATCTGACGGATACGGCCACACACCCGATGAAAACAGGCAGGCGCCTTTAG
>DJOV01000092.1:6016-8140 GCA_002437285.1 Prevotella sp. UBA6429
CTAAAGGCGCCTGCCTGTTTTCGTGTTGTGTCTCTGTGTTTTCGTCGAGTCCCTGTTCTCGCATGGCCACAGCCCGCGCAACAAGACGACGGATGGCTATGCTCTCGTGGCTTCCTCGTTGAGCTCGGCCTTGCGCACCTTGCGGAAGAGGTCGGAGGCGAAGACAAAGTCGTTGAGCAGCTTGCTGTCTGACCCCATCACCTCGTCTTTGGTGCCTTCCCACTCCTTGTGGCCTTGGTAGATGAAGACAATCTTCTCGCCGATGCCCATCACTGAGTTCATGTCGTGCGTGTTGATGATGGTCGTGATGCCATACTCGTGCGTGATGTCCGACAGCAGCCGGTCGATGACCAGCGATGTCTTCGGGTCGAGGCCCGAGTTGGGCTCGTCGCAGAAGAGATACTTGGGGTTGAGCACGATGGCTCGTGCGATGGCCACGCGCTTCTGCATGCCGCCTGAGATCTCGTCGGGGTACTTGTGCTCCGCTCCCTTGAGGTTGACACGCTCGATGCACTCCATGGCGCGCCGGTCGCGCTCGCGGCTGGTCATCGATGAGAACATGTCGAGCGGGAAGCGCACGTTCTCCAGCACGTTCATCGAGTCGAAGAGTGCCGAGCCCTGGAAGGTCATGCCCATCTCACGCCGCAACAGGATGCGCTGGCGCTTGTCCATGGTCACAAAGTCGCGCCCGTCGTAGAGTATCTGGCCTGACGTGGGCTCGAGCAATCCCACGAGGTCGTTCATCAGCACGGTCTTGCCCGAGCCGCTCTGGCCGATGATGAGGTTGGTCTTTCCGGTTTCGAAGACGGCATTGATGCCCTTGAGCACGGTCTTGTCGCCAAACGATTTGGTGAGTTGCTTGATTTCTATCATGATGATGAGGGTTGAGAGGGTGGGTGAGGGGTTGCGGAACGGAAATTACGACAGCAGTTGGGTGAGGAACACGTCGGAGAAGAGGATGAGCACGCTGGAGCACACCACAGCGTCGGTCGATGACTTGCCGACCTCCACGGAGCCGCCCTCCACCGTGTAGCCGAAGTAGCTCGACACGCTGGAGATGATGAAGGCGAAGAAGAGGCTCTTGATGATGCTCATCCACATGAACCATGAGTTGAAGGCGTGGTGCATGCCTGCCGTGAGGTCCTCGGGTGACATCATGTGCCCTACGTAGGCGGTGGCGTAGGCACCCACGATGCCCATTGTAGAGGAGAAGATCACCAGGAAGGGCATGATGGTCACCAACCCCAAGATCTTGGGCAGGATGAGGTGGCAGGCGGAGTTGACACCCATCACGTCGAGCGCGTCGATCTGTTGGGTCACACGCATCGTGCCGATCTCGGAGGCGATGTTCGAACCCACCTTGCCGGCCAGGATGAGGCACATGATGGACGAGGAAAACTCCAGCAGCATGATCTCGCGCGTCACATAGCCCGTCACCCAGTGGGGCATCCAGGGACTCTGGATGTTCACCTTCATCTGGATGCAGATCACTGCACCGATGAAGAACGAGATGAGCAGCACGATGCCGATGGAGTCGACGCCCAACTGCGACATCTCCTTGACGTAGCGTTTCATGAACATGCGCATGCGTTCGGGGCGCGAGAAGGAACGGCCCATCAGGATGAGGTAGCTGCCGAAGGTGGTGAGCCATTTGCGGAGTAACTTGATGAGTATCATGTGTGCTGTCGTTTTTACATTATCAATGCAAAAGTAACCAAAACATCCCGAAAAACTGCAATAAGGGAGAAAGTTTTTGAAGTTTTATGTTTTGGGTTATTCGTTTTGTCACACGTGGGGGTAGCCGAAGTCATGGGCCTCACCGCACGGTCGTCACTTGGTGGGCATCCGCTCGGGAGTGGCCATGAGCAGTCGACAGAACAGTTCTGATGTGCCCACCTTGAAGCATTCGCCGATGGTATGTGGACGAGAGCGGTGTGGGACGGATTAGAACGCTGGGCGTGGGGTCGTAGAGGCGCCCGTTACTTTCCCCGCTTCGCGCCAGTGACCTTCGGTTCATGTTGATGAGCCTGAACTCGCCCATCATCTCGTGGCCCGTGTAGCCGCGGCGGAGACCGAAGGCGTTGAGCCTCACCGTCTGGCGGCCCCATGCGTCATACGTGGCGT
>DJOV01000071.1 GCA_002437285.1 Prevotella sp. UBA6429
CGGCTCATTTCGGATGGTTACCATCTTTTTCACGGCCATCCCCAAAAAGAGGCCTTGGAAGCCTACACAAAGACATCCGAAAACAAAAAGTCCTGTAAGCTTAAAACCTACAGGACTTTCTTGTAGCGGGGGTGGGTCACGATCCCACGACCTCCGGATTATGAATCCGACGCTCTAACCAGCTGAGCTATCCCGCCATCATTTTCAGCTTTACTCTTGAAAAGCGATTGCAAAGGTAGTCATTTATTTTCTTTCCTCCAAATTTTTAGGCAAGTTTATTTTGCAAAAAACCAAAAATCATGTTTTTCAAGGACATATCACTTTCTCACCAGCTTCTTTCCTTGCACAATCACCAGTCCTTTGTAATCGCGCGAGACACGTTGCCCGGCCAAATTATAGACGGCCGTCTGCTCTTTGTCGTCATACCTATCCATCCTCCCATGCTCAACGCCCGAAACGATTCCCTTGTATACGACATCATCCAGATAGGCCATATTACGCCGATACCAGTCCTTCACGTAGTTGACCTCTTCACTAACCTTTTGTTTCAAGGGCACAGGATTTCCGTTCCACTTGTCATACTCTCGTCGCCAAGCACCCGATTTGTCCAGTTGGTCAGTGTAAGCGTCAAGACGAGCATCAAGGGTCACAGGGGAGAGTATGTTTCCTCGAAGTTCCTTCCATCGGTCACTTACCAGACTCTTGAACGCCGCCAGGTTACCCCGCCAAAGTCTGCTAACCAGGGATGTCGAATAGAGAAGGCGGTCATAATCCATTATGTCTGTATAATCACCGTTCCACCTGCCACCCAGCGAATAGTCGAGATCCCAGGGAGTAATAAGCATACGCTCGCCCTTCTGGATGTTGGGCACGCTCAGGTAAGCATTCTTGAAGAGGTTGTCCCAAATGCCTTGCGACAAGAGAAACACCACATAATCACGCAGATTCTCCATATAGAACCGTTGGGAAACGCCACTCACCAGTTGTTGGTCAGTGGTCTTGGAGCAGTAGTCTATGAACCGCATCAAGGGCCCGTAGGAAGTCGGGCCCGGCAACTCATCGGGATAAGCCAGTTCCCATCCGTTCCACTCCGCCTGTCCCATGTCCTCTGTCTCATAGCCGTTCAGCATGGTGGCCGATGACCACACGTTGCCTTTATAGAGCACACCTCTAACTATCGTGTCACCCTGTACACTCACTTTCGCCTTCTTGAGCCCTAACAATTTGCGATTGACTTTGTCGGTAAGGCAATACAGGCCATGATAATGGCCGTTGACAAACAGCTCCACAAACAAGCCTACCGTGCCATTGCGCTGGTCATAATCGGTCTGGTAAGGCGTGCGCGACATGTCATTCCACACATCGAAGTTCACACGATTACGCATACGCAAACGGTCTATGGCCATGGCATCGAGCACCCATGTGTCGTCATTCCGCAAGCCAAGAAGGTTGGCGTCACATGCTTCACCCCGACCATCAACCAACTTGACGGTGAAGGATTTCTTCTCATAGCGCAACGAAGAATTGCCACGGTATTTCACTTTGCAGCGAAAGGGGGTCAAAACATTGCCGTCCATACGACGCAGAGGGTCACAAACCTCCATGGAAGCCTGCGTGTAAGCAGGCTTGGTCACTCGTGCGAGGTCCACCACCAGGTTGACGAGCGGAAGCGAATGTTCGTTGAGTTGCAATTTCAGACTGTCATAGTCGGAAAGCTTATCGGCACTCATCACCTGTGAAACGATGCCAAGGCAACACACGAGCACGAATCGCAAACAAAGGTTTTTCATGTTCATTTTCATTGGGCGAGTTTCAGACTAATCGTTTACACACACTTAGAATAACCAGAAATCACGCCCTTTATTATAAAAAATGCTGACTTTCTGATAGCCCTAAATAAAAATTAAGACGCCAAGGGACTTTTTTACAAAAAGCATCTCCGTCACACTTGCCAACAAGAAAACATGACCGCGGAAAAGCAACCTCAACGTAGCATGCGGGAAGAGACACCCTACAGGTGCTAACTAAGCCTTACGTTCCAGTCCCTTTCGCCGCACCATCCAGATCTCGACAGAATTGATGATGTTCTGCCAAAGGATGTAGCAACCTGGCCCCACAGAGCTCAACGGATTGAGGAAGGCCGTAGAGATCCAGATGGCAAACGCCGTGTTCTTCTGTCCCAGGCTTTGCCCCGCCTCAATGGTCTTGTCAAAATAATGGCCGACAAAGCGGCCCGTGGCAAACTGCACGATGCACAAGACCAAGCCCATGAAGGCTATGGAGATGAGAAACCAGGGAGAGGTCTCGTGCCACGCCTCAGCGATGTTCATGGCTGTGGTGCCCGACACCACGATGAGCGACCCGCCCCAAAGATAATAACTCAGGTCGGGGATGGAGACTATGCGGTGGCACAAGTGCGGCAGGGCATGCTTCGTCACAAACGCGAACAACATCGGCAACAGCAGAACGGCACTCACCTTCCACAAAATCTGAAGGAAGAGCGCGAAGAAGCCCATGTTCACAGAAGCCGAAGCGGCATGGGGAAGGATGGGGAAGCAGATGGGGATAAGCAACGCCGAGACGAAGTTGGACAGGAAGGTGTAGGTAGTCATTTCCTCCAGGTTACCACCGAGCTTGGCCGTCACCACGGGCGCCGCCGCCGCGCAAGGGCCAATGACGCACACAAGGATGGCCTCAAGCATGATGAGCGGCGCACCAGAAAGACGCAATCCAACCGTGACACCTGTCAGAATCAACACGAAAACCACTTGTTGAATGCAAACCCACAGGTGCCACTTCACCGGCAAGAGCTTACGGAAGTTGACCTTGCAAAAGGTGACATAGAGGATGAGAAACATGAAGTCGGGCAACACATGGTCGTTGTAAGGGGCGTACCACTCACCAACAGGCTTCAAGACAGGAACCGAAGTGAAAAGGACATAAACGGCAATACCCATGAAGATAGCGACTGGCAATGTCCAGTTTTTCAAGAAATCAAGAAACGCTTTCATATTTTTCTCCTTTTATTTTACCGATCCATTGCTCCCAAGTGTCAGCACACTGGCCTTCAACTGATGGTTGGCATGGTCAAAGAAGACACCTGGGTTGATGGCACGGTTCTTAAACCTCAACTCAAAATGCAAGTGAGGTGTGGTGGCTCGTCCCGTCTGTCCCGTGTAGCCGATTACCTGTCCGGCTTTCACCTTCTGTCCTTTCTTGACGATATTCTTCGATTGATGGCTGTAACAGGTGGAGAAGCCATAGGCATGGCGGATAACAATGTAGTTGCCGTAAGCGAAGTAAGGTCCCGACTGCACGACCTCTCCGTCAAACGCCGCCAGCACCTCGTCGTTGGGTTTCGTCTTGATGTCCACCCCCGAATGGGTCTTGCCCCCTCGCCGTCCATAGGGGCTGATGACACGCGCGTCGGGCAAGGGATAGGACCAATGTTCCTTCTCCATCTTGCTCAGGTCGAGCTTGAAAGTAGCGTTCTTCAGAAACGGGTCTTCCTCCACGTCATCCGGGTCGAGCGTCACTTGCTTTTGCTTCTCCGCCTTCACCACGGTGAGCGCCACCCGGCTTCCGTTCTTGCGGAACGCCACCACCTGCCGGCGCAGCCGGTGGCTCTTGGGCTCCAGGAGCGTCTCCGGATTGATCCAGCAGCCATTGACCAGGATGGCAAAAAGGCAGCACACTTTCTCGCCGTCGCCTCCCACGATGGCGAGCGTCTGGCCGGCCTTGACGCGCTGTCCCACCTTCACGAGATTTTGCGCGTTGTGGCCATACACGGTCTCCAGTCCGTTGTCATGGCGGACAATGACCAGGTTGCCATACTGTTCAGACTTGCGCGACATGCGCACCGTACCTGCGAACATGGCCTTCACCGCGTCGCCCTTTGAGGTGGTGATCTCCAGCGCCTGACCACCCTTCAGCTCCGACTTGCCGACAGGCAAGGGGAAAGAATACTCATTGTCCTTGAGGACCGCAAAGTTGACCTCAAAGGCATCGCTGTGGGCAAACAGTCCCGGCGTAGGCACACTAACGACCGTCTGCTCGGTGGCAGAGAAACGGTGCTGTGCATAAAGACGTGTGCTTGCCACAAGGGTAAGCACGAGCAAGAATATATGTAAGTGTAGTCTCTTCATGATTCAGGATATAAAAAAACAACGTAGAGACCAGCGGGCAACTGACCGTGCTCAACGCAGGATGATGCCAGTGAATATGCGTCCGGAAGCCGTTCCCAGTCGCCGGGCTGAGAAATAGTCGTCCACTCGGTCAAACGTGCAGATGTCTGAGGCAAGGATGTTGTCACGCCGCACGCCCGCCTCTTGCAGCTGCAGCAGGTTGCACAAGGGCAAGTCAAGGTGCCACTTGGCATATCTCTTGGCAATGCGGTCCATGTCAAAGTGAGCCTCGGCAAAGCGGTCATAGACCTCCTGTCCCACCTCAAAACGGGCCAAGGAGATGCCCGGGCCGATGACCGCGCGCACCTCTTCAGGGCGCGTGCCATAAGCATCGGCCATCGTCCGCAAGGTCTTGCCGACGATGCGCCGCACCGTCCCGCGCCATCCGGCATGGACAGCGGCCACCGCTTGGTGGATGGGGTCATGGAGCAACACAGGGATGCAGTCGGCCGTGGACACACCGATGCACACGCCATGGAGCTGGGTCATCAGGGCATCGTAGCCCTCAACCGCCGCCATGCGGTCCGCCTCCGGGCATCGGAGCAGGTCGTCCGTGACTGCGAGGCAGCGGTCGCCATGCACCTGATGGGCAAGGACAATGCTGCCGTCGTCCACCCCCAGCTCACGGGCGAGCGCCTTCCGGTTGGCCGACACGGCCTCCTGGGCATCGCCACAATAGGGGTTGATGTTAAGCTCCGCATAGTTGCCTTTGCCCACACCGCCATGTCGAGTGGTGGAAAAGGCCATGACAGAGCCGGCCAAAGGGTAAGGGATGATGATGGGGTTGTGTTGCATCCAGGCAGAAAAGAATGATTCAGGGGTTGACGATTGCCACGGACAGGGCGAGAGACAGGCTATACCTCCTCATCCCAGTCTTCTCCGTCGAGGTCATCGGTGTCGTCCTCGAGATCGTCAAGGTCAAAGACCTCAATCTCATCGGCACCCTCCTCGTGCATTTCCTCCTTGAACCGCGCCATGTCCTTGTCGCGGTGCACGAGGGTGTCCTCAGCGGTAATGTCCTGCAACTTGTTGCTCTCGTTGTTGAGTTCGTTCCACAGCACATCCTTCAGTTCGTCGAGACCCAAGCCACTGACTGAAGAGATGAACACCACAGGCAGGTCTGTCGGGAGTGTCTCCCGCAACATGCTGATGAGTTCCTCGTCGAGCAAGTCACTCTTGGTGACAGCCAGCACACGGTGCTTGTCGAGCATGTCGGGATTGAACTTGCGTAGCTCTCCGAGCAGCACCTCATAGTCGTGCTTGATGTCGTCCGTGTCACCCGGCACCATAAAGAGCAACAGGGAGTTGCGCTCGATGTGGCGCAGGAAACGCAGTCCGAGCCCTTTGCCCTCGCTGGCTCCCTCGATGATGCCCGGTATGTCGGCCATGACAAACGACTTGCCGTCGCGATAGGGCACGATGCCCAACGACGGTTCCAAGGTGGTAAACGGATAGTTGGCTATCTTGGGACGTGCGCTCGACAGCGCCGAGAGCAACGTCGACTTGCCTGCGTTGGGGAAGCCCACCAGTCCCACATCGGCCAGAAGCTTCAGTTCGAGGATGACGGTCATCTCCTGCAAGGGCTCGCCCGGTTGCGCGAAACGGGGTGTCTGGCGGGTGGCCGTGCGGAACTGATAGTTGCCGAGTCCGCCCCGGCCACCTTTCAGCAGCACGACCTCCTGTCCGTCGTAAGTGACATCGCAGACATACTTGCCGGTCTCGGCGTCATACACCACCGTGCCGCACGGCACGTCAATGTAGGAGTTCTTGCCGTTGGTGCCGTGGCACTTGTCGCGTCCGCCGTTGCCTCCGTGCTCTGCAAAGATATGCTTTTGGTACTTGAGGTGCAACAATGTCCAATAATTGTGGTTGCCACGGAGGATCACGCTGCCGCCATTGCCACCATCGCCACCGTCAGGCCCGCCATTGGGCTGGTACTTCACGTGGCGAAGGTGCATGGATCCCCTGCCGCCCTTTCCGGAGCGGCAGACGATGCGCACATAGTCTACGAAGTTGGATTCCATATCAAATTTGATTATCGGGGTGTCAGGGTTCTAATTACAAGGAGTCGATGATGTCGCAGACATCGCCGAAGATGCGGTCGATCTCACCCTGGCCGTCCACACCATGGAAGAGGCCCTCCTTCTTGTACCAGTCGCAAAGCGGCTGCGTCTGCGTGTGGTAAACGTTGAGACGCTTCTTGATGGTCTCCTCGTTGTCGTCGCTTCGGCCGCTCACCTTGCCACGCAAGACCAGGCGCGTCACCAGCTCCTCATCGGGCACGTGGAGCTCAATCATGGCTGCCACCTTATGACCGCGCTCGGCGAGCATGGCCTTCAGGGCCTCAGCCTGCGGGATGGTACGGGGGAAGCCGTCGAAGATGACGCCCTTGTGCTCCTTGCCGAAGCTGTCGTAGACATCAGCCAGGATGCCCACCATCAGCTCGTCGGGGATGAGCTTTCCCTCGTCAATGTATCCCTTGGCGGTCTTGCCGAGCTCCGTGCCACGCTTGATTTGGTCACGCAGCACGTCGCCTGTGGAGATGTGCTTAAATCCGTACTTCTCGATGAGCTTGTCGCTCTGTGTGCCCTTACCTGAACCTGGGGCACCAAAAATAACAATGTTCTTCATTTTTTTATTCCACTATCGTGTAAATGTCTCTCAAATTGCGTCCTTGCTGATCATAGTCAAGACCATAGCCGACGATGAAGTCGTTGGGAATCTCCATGGCGGCATACTCGATGTTGAGCGGCACCTGCAGCTTGCCGGGCTTGACCAGCAGCGAGCAGATGTGCAGGCTCTCGGGGCCACGCGTGCCCAGCTGCTCCAGCATGCGCTTCATGGTGAAGCCCGTGTCGACAATGTCCTCCACGATGACCACCGTGCGACCTTTCAGCTCTTCGTTGATGCCGATTACCTCCTTGATCTTACCCGTGGAAGTGGTGCCCTGGTAGGAAGCCAACTTCACAAACGAGATTTCACAGGGAATGGTGATCATTCGCATCAGGTCGGCGGCGAACATAAACGAACCGTTCAACACGGCCAGGAAAAGAGGATTCTTGTCCTTCATATCCTCATTCAACTTGTCTGCGACGGCTTTCACGCGTTGCAGGATCTCGGCCTCTGGGATAAACGTGCGAAACGTCTTATCCTTCACTTTAACTATGCTCATGGGCTTATTTCTAAAAAATGTGTTGCAAAATTACGAAAATCTGTTGAGAACGGCAACACTGCACCTCAAAAAGAACACGAACTTTTGCGATTATGGTCCACGGCTACCGCGCAGGGGCTCCCCCACCCCACGGGAGCGTCCGCATGACCAGGTGCGCCACGCACTGGCAGAGCGAACGTGGCAATTATCGCCAACTCCTTATAAAAAAGGGGCAAATCCTTTTGATATTCCATGTGTTTGCACTAACTTTGCAGTGTTATGAAGATTTTCACTGCTGCTCAAATTCACGAGCTTGACAACTATACCATCACCCACGAACCCGTCAAGTCGATTGACTTGATGGAGCGGGCCGCCAAGGCCATTGCACGGGCCATCATGGACGAATGGACAGACCGCACGCCTGTGGTGGTCTTCGCCGGACCGGGCAACAACGGCGGCGACGCACTCGCAGTGGCACGCCTCCTGGCGGAAGAGAACTACAAGGTCAGCGTCTACCTCTTCAACATCCACAACAAGCTGTCGGACGACTGCGCCGCCAACAAGCAACGGCTCATCGACAGCAAGCGAGTGGACCAGTTCACCGAAGTGACGCTCAACTTCGACCCGCCTGAGCTCACCGACGACATGCTGGTGGTCGACGGCCTGTTTGGCTCGGGGCTCAACAAGCCGCTCATGGGCGGATTTGCCTCCCTGGTGAAATACATCAACCAGTGTCCGGTGAAGGTGGTGAGCATCGACATTCCCTCAGGACTGATGTGCGAAGACAACACCTACAACATCCACTCCAACATCATCCGGGCGGACCTGACACTCACCCTGCAACAGAAAAAACTGTCGATGATGCTGGCCGACTGCCAGAAATACATCGGACGGTTGCGCGTGCTCGACATACGCCTGAGTCCGGCGTTCATCGAGAAGACGGAATGCAACTACGGCATCCTGGAAGAGCAAGACGTCCGCGAGATGCTGCGTCCGCGAGACGACTTCGCCCACAAGGGCTCCATGGGCAACGCGCTCATCGTGGCCGGCAGCTACGGCATGGCCGGAGCGGCGGTGCTCGCCACAAGGGCATGCCTGCGGAGCGGCGTGGGAAAGGTGACGGTGCACACGCCCAAACGCAACTACCTCGTCTTGCAGACGGCAGTGCCGGAGGCGGTGTTGCAGATGGACCACGAGGAGACCTACTTCTCGGAGAGCATCGACAGCACCGACTACGACGCACTGGGCATCGGACCGGGCATCGGACAAATGGAGAACACGGCCATCGCGCTCATCGGACAGATACGCCGCACGGCATGCCCCATCGTGGTCGACGCCGACGCCCTTAACATCCTGGCCAACCATCAGGCATGGATGCAGCAGCTCCCGGCAGGCATCATCATGACCCCTCACCCCAAGGAGTTTGACCGCATGGCGGGCAGCGCGAGCAACAACGACTACGAGCGCCTCATCCGCGCACAGCAGATGGCGGAGCATATCAAGGGATACATCCTCCTGAAAGGACACTACTCGGCCCTCTGCCTGCCCGACGGTCACATCGTGTTCAACAGCACCGGCAACAGCGGCATGGCCACAGCGGGCAGCGGCGACGTGCTCACAGGCATCCTCACCGGCATCCTCGCACGGGGATACGACAAGGCGACGGCATGCCTGATGGCCATGTACCTGCACGGACTGGCAGGCGACCTGGCCGCCAAGGAGGTGGGCAAAGAGAGCCTGGTGGCCAGCGACATCATCCGCTTCCTGCCCAAGGCGTTTCTCAAGTTGGAGGACTGACACCCCACCCCGCTCATCACCACATCTCAAAACCCACTAAAACAAAAACATCCAACAGACGATGAACATCAAAGGTTTACTGTTATTGCTGCTGCCGCTCAGCGTCAGCGCACAGTCTGTCGAAGGCACCGACTACTACCTGCCCAAGACGGCCCTGCGCTTCACCGTGAAGGTGGAGCGAGCCCAATACACCCCGGGCAGGCTGGCCACCTACGCCCGCCGCTTCCTGCGCACAGACGTGAAGCAGGACCCGACGACCTCCTACCGCCTGCTCGGCATCGACATGGCACCCTACGCCGTGCCCGACACGAGCCGCCATTTCACGCTCATCACCGACAAGAAACACACCGTGAACAAGGTGTGCCGCGCTGACAACGGCCAACTGCTGGCCATCAACGCCGACGCCACCGCAATGGGCATGCCATCAGCGAAGTTCACGCCGGGACGCAAACCCACCCCGCCCAATCCTCACGACTACATGACCGAGGACATGCTCAACGCGGGCAGCAACGCCAAGATGGCCGAACTGACGGCACAAGAAATCTATGACATACGCGACAGCCGCAACCAGCTCAATCGTGGCGAAGCGGACTTCATGCCCAAGGACGGCACGCAGATGGCCATCATGCTCGGCAACCTGGACAAGCAAGAGGCAGCGCTCACGCAACTCTTCACCGGCACCACCGTGAGAGACACCACATGGACAGACGTTGACTTCGTGCCGACAAAGGAGGGCCAGCAAGTGCTCTTCCGTCTCTCCCAATGGTCAGGACTGGTGGACGACGACGACCTATCGGGCGAGCCTTACGTCGTGACCGTCACCGACAAGCACACCATCGCACAACCCCAACCCGCTCCCGAGAACCAGAAGGAGGACAAAAACGACATCGGACTGCGCGTCAGCCAGCCCAGCAGAATCAAGGTCTCTGTAGCCCACGGCCAGCAGGTCATCGGCAGCTACGAGGTCTCGGCACCACAGTTTGGTACTGTGGAGTCGCTCAGCGGCGAGCTCTTCGGCAAGAAGCAGTCGGCCAAACTCATCCTCGATCCTCTCACGGGTAGCGTGAAAACCATTGAAGCGGTGACATTCAACTAACAGAATCATAGCACAATACTTCTCATAGAGGGAAGCTTCCACAGGGAGCTTCCCTGTTTTTTTGCCCAAACGAATATACACGTTGCCCCCGCAGAGCTTCTTGACTTCACGAAAACACGAAACTATGAAAACCAAGAAGAAAGCGGACAATGTATA
>DJOV01000073.1 GCA_002437285.1 Prevotella sp. UBA6429
AGGATTGAAGCCCGAAGATTCATGTTGAGTCTTCGGGCTTCTTCTGTTATTTTTTTCGTTTGTCTTTTGTTCTACATTTTGTGATTTTTCTTCTTTCGAGTGTATTTATTTTTAATTGAATAATTGCGTTGTTAGCATGTTATTGGGCTGTGCGATTTTGTTATCTCGCAGTAAATTGTTATTTTTGCATTTCTTAATGATCGTTTCATGCACATACCTTGCTTTCATAGACTTCTATTGTTGTTTTTGCTTGCTATCCATGAGATGCTCGCAAGTGCTCAGCTTTTCTCTATAAGCAATTTGCCAACGCAGCGCCAATTGCCTGTGGCTAATATTCATTGTATACTTCAGGACTCTGAGGGATACATGTGGTATGGCACTACTGGTGGTGGCCTTTGTCGCGACGACGGCTATCAGATAGTGACCTTTGGCAAACACCTCGTGACAGCGCTGCCTGACAACAATGTGACTTGCTTGGCAGAGGATCCGAATGGAGGTATTTGCGTGGGCACACACCACGGGTTGTATCGCGTGGATAAGACCAGCTATCGCATGCTGCGATTGTTGGATGACTGTAAAGTGTCTGCTTTGTCAAGTGACCGTAAGGGTAACTTGTGGGTTGCTATTGGTAGCAAGGTGCTTAGATTGTCGACTGACGGGAAGATACGGCGGGCTTACACTTTACGTTGGAAGGGCAAGGATGCATCAGTGACTAGCTTCTCTCATAATGATAGCGGATCTCTTTACGTGAGTGTTTGGCAAGGTGGGATTTTTCGCTATGATGTTGCTAAAGATTACTGGAAGCCCTGTTTGTGGCATTATGGTTATCCGCCTGTGAAAATTTGTGACAGCCCCAATGGCTTTTTTGTAGGTACTTGGGGAGGTGGCATTGTGTCTTATGATCCGCACACTGGACATACCACACCGCAACCTGCCACGATGGGTGGTGAGCAGAAGCAACAGGTGCTTGACATTCTGCGTGACAGCCGTCAAGGAATCTACTGGGTCACTACGATGGATGACCTATTTGCTTATAAAAAAGTTGGCGGACGTCTGCAGTCATTGTCCCTCGGTGGACTGTTGCCTGATTATCGGAAAATACTTGACCAGCTTGAGGAAGACCGTGACGGCAATGTCTGGGTGGCGGGCTTCATGCCCAGTACCTTCATTATCTCAAACAACTTGGCTAACACTCGACGCTTTGAGGTGGAAGGTGTGAGGACGCTTACTCATTATCCGTTGTTGGCGGATAGGGTAGTAGCTGATGGAGACCATTACTGGATATGGCAGGGACGCTATGGTCTGACGCTCTATACTCCAGCTTCGGGTAGGGTGATGGATGCCGGTGGCATGCGATTTGCGCGTTGCATTGAGAAACGGCAAGGTGCGCCAGGCATTTTTGCTGCCTCTGGTAACACTCTTTACCGTCTGACTGCCACGGGAAGCGTGCCACGCTTTGAAAAGTTGATCAGTGTGGATGATGAAATCACATGTGTCTGCCCTTCGGTGGCAAACGAGGTGTTTGTTGCCACAAGGAGTGCTGTCTATCGTTACGGCGAGTTAGGTGGTGCGCTTGTCAGGGTGGCACGTTGCAGTGCCCCGGTGGTTGACATGGTAGCATCGTCTGGCGGCATACCTTATTATATTGTGGATGGTCAGGGGGTGTTTGCCAATGGGAGAAAGTTGAGTGCGAGTATTGATTTCTCTGCATTGGCTTTGGATGACAAAGGCACACTCTGGCTGGCCAATAGGCAAGGTGAGGTGATGATCCTTCGCGAGGGGCAGCTGCATAAGGATGCTTTGGCCAGTGATGAACATGGTGGCTATGTTAAGAGTATGAAGATTGACGGGCAGGGGCATCTTTGGGTGCTAACCGATCAACGTGTCAAGGAGTATAATCCGCAGACCAGGTCACTGAGAGTGATACGTGCTGATGACCCATTTGTCAATGTCAACTACTTTTATTATCTCAGTCTTGCCGATGGTGGCGAGATGGTGGTGGCGGGCGCAGGCGCCTTCTGCTGCATGCCATCACAGGCCTCGCTCAACCACGCCGAGGGAGAGGGACGAGCGCCTATTGTCACCAGTGTGGACATGGGTGACACGGTCTGCCTCGTGGGCAGGGCGATGCGAACGATCGTCGTGCCAGCTCATGTCAGTGATCTGACGGTTCATCTGAGTACTCTTGACCACCTGAATGCCTCGCGCATTACCTACGCCTACTGCCTTAAAGGCTCCGAGGCTGGTTGGACTTACTTGCCTCAGGGTACCAACGAGGTGCGTCTCAGCAATCTGTCCGCTGGCAGCCATGAGTTGCTGGTGAAGGCTACAGACCGTTATGGCTGTTGGGGAAAGGAGACGGTGTGTCTCATTATCAACCATCAGCAATACTGGTGGGCCACCTGGTGGGCACGTATGCTATTTGTAGTTGTTGGCCTGGCGTTGGCCTATGCTGTCTATGTGCTGGGTAGGCGCATCCGTATGCTACGGTTGCTGCAGCAGAAGCGCAAGGAGATTGTGCTCACCCAGGTGGAGTTACGTCCAGACGAACTTATGGCATCCAAGATTGACAAGGCTTTTCTCCAAAGGGCTGTCGATGCTGTGGAGCAACATCTCCTCGATAGCGACTATAATGTGGAGCGGTTTAGCAAGGATATGTGCATGAGCCGCATGAACCTCTACCGCAAGATGCAGTCGCTGACTGGTCTCACTCCATCTGACTTCCTGCGTGACATACGCCTGAAGAAGGCTGCGCAAATTCTGGAGGCTCATCCCGAAGCGTCCGTCAATGAGGTGGCGGCGAAGGTGGGATTTGCGACGCCCAGTTACTTTTCCAAGTGCTTCAAACAGAAGTTTGGCGTGTTGCCGTCGGCATACGGGAAAAAAGGTGCACACCTTTAGGCTCTTCCTTTGGATGATATGTAACAGGGCAGTGTGACGGTTGTAACAAAATACAGTAATCTCTTGTTAGGCAACCGATTGGTTACATGTCTGAACAATTGGATAAAAAAGCAATGATTACCTTTGCGACGTTCATAAAAAGAAACCAAAGACTATTAACGAACTATGCAAAGAAAACTATTGGTTGCTGCGTTTTTTATCACCTGTCATGTGGGACAGATGTTTGCTGTAAGTAATTATGGTGATATCTTGCCCTTATCGGGAGAAGACGTGATGCGACAAGAAAAAACAGAAATCAAGGGCGATTTTACGGAACTGAAACAAGTGGTGACCGACTGCCGCCTTTGGGTACAAACGGCATCTGCAGGCCATGCGGTCAACGCTGTTGCCGAGCTCATGGATCAAGTGAGACTGGCGGAAATGCTTATCGCCTCTAATCGGGCTTCACAGAGTGTTATCGATGATTACGTGTCTTCACTGAAGCTTGTGCTTGTAAAGGCTCAGGCCACGAGCGGGTTTTCCATGAAACGAGTGTTTCCCCTTGTGGCTGACCACGGATTTGTGCATCCGGGAGGTCTTGTGTCACAAGAAGATGTAAACCGTGCCAAACAACTGCTGGCCGAAGGCGATGAGCGCATTACGAAAGCTTGGAACAGGTTGTGTGCCAATAGCTACGCAAAAGCAGATGTGGCCACATATCCAACGAACACTGTGGTTCGTGGAGGCTCAGGGCAAAACTACATGAATGCTGCGCGTGGTGCAGCCATGGCTTATCAGAACGCATTGAGGTGGAAGATTGGCGGTACCAAGGAAAACGCCGAGGCTGCGGTAAGAATACTCATGGCATGGTGTAACGGCTGCAATGGGGTTGGTGGTGACACAAACATGTCCTTGGCTGCGGGCATCTATGGGCATGAGTTTGCCAATGCTGCCGAACTCATGCGTGATTATGAAGGATGGAATAAGGAAGATTTTGAGAAATTCAAGAAATGGATGGTTCGTGTATGGTACAACAAAAGTATCGATTTCCTTCGCCGTCGTCACGACACGTGGAAAAACCAGCGCTATGCCAATTTGGGTGAACGACCGGGCCATTACTGGAGCAATTGGGGGTTGTGCAATGCCCTGTGTGTCATGTCGATAGGCATATTGTGCGATGATGTTCACATGTACAACCAAGGAGTCTCGTTCTATAAGTACGACCACGTGGGAACTTTTAAGGACCATTCAGGTGATGCCTTTGTGATGAACGATGGTTGCAACGAGTTTATTGGAAACCTGGTGCCGGTGGTGCTTCCCGATGAGCGCGGTCCTAAGGGCTATCTCGGCCAGATGCAAGAGAGTGGACGAGACCAGGGACACTCCCTTATGGCATTAGGCTTGGCGGTAGACATCTGTCAGGTCGGCTTCAACCAAGGTGATGACCTCTATGCTTACATGGACGATCGCATTGCAGCGGGAGCTGAGTTTGTGGCGGCCATGAACTTTGGAGGTGAAGAATCTTCGACGCTGCCATGGAAGCCTTATGACTACGCCGACTGCCGTGCTACATTGGGTAATGCGTGGCGACAAGGTGGTCCCAACAAGAGTGGTTCTGGTGAGAAGAGACCTTATTGGGATCGGCTGATAGGATATTATGAGGGATTGCGCGGCTTGAAGATGCAGTATGTTGAGGCGGCCAGTGCGGCCGTTTGCCCTGATGGCGGTGGCGGCAACTATAGTCAGAATTCTGGCGGTTTCGATCATTTGGGCTTTTCCACGCTGACCAGTTGGCGTCCCGTAGTGGAAGAAGGAAGGGCCATCGTGCCACTCACTGGCGACATCTCCTACAAGGGGGTGACATACACCAACCAGACCAACCTCGGTGGACTGCGTTACAACTATCTTTCTGGCGCTTCGAAAGCCATTCCTGCAGATAGTGCCGATATCACGCTCATGCCCCGTTTGCCAGAAGGCGTGGAGGATACGGGCGAATGGAAATGGAACACGGGCGAGACAATGCGTAACATTACGGTGAAGGCCGACCGTAGTTATGTCTACCGTGTGGAGTACACAGCCAAGAACGGAGCTGTCAGCCATCAGGCTTTTGCCATTGCTGTTTGTGGTGATGCGGCTCCCGATGCCATGAATCCGAAAATCACTGTTGGAGGAGAGGAAATAAGCGACACGGTGGTGACTGTCCTTTGCGCCACTCCTGTGACCTTGAAGGCTTCGGCTGCTACAGGCTGGACAAATGATTACCTTTGGGACAATGGTGTGAAAGGGAGCTCGGTCACGATTCCATCGGTAACCAATAGCCGTGTTTACACCTGTCAGTTTGCCAACCAGTCAGGTGCAGTAGGTGAGTTGCGCTTCCATATTAATGTTGTGCCTGCCAAGCAGGTTATCGATGGTGCGGAAACCGACAACAAGTATGTGCTCAGTGGTTCGACGGTAACCTTTGAACTGAAGGTTCCTACCGCACAAAATCCAGACAGCGTCGTGTGGGACAACGGAACGACTGGAACTATATGTGTGGTGAATGATGTCGTGGAGGACTTAACGGTCTCGGCTACCTATTTGGGAAAGAAGTACACATTTGCGGTCAAGGTGAAAGATGCTGGTAAGTATGACTATTCAAAGATTCTTTCTGCCGACAAGGGCTATCAGATTGTCACCTCTGTTGACGAGATAAAGGATTTGTCAGAAAATAATTATTTCTTTCTCTGTAGTGACGAGGCAAACCTTATGATAGGCTTGCAAGACGCGAAACTCAATGGCAACAAGGCGTTGTTTTTCCAAAAACCTTCTGACCCGATCTCTGACCTCTCGGTTGTGTTTACCCTTGAGCCTTACAACAATGGGTTTGCCATGCGGAATATTGAGTATGACGATCTCACGTTGCAGACAGAGAACAACAAGGCTTATATGCTTCGCACGAATGACCAACCTGTGGCTTGCGCTTGGTCGCGCTTGCTGTTCCAATACAACGAAGGTTCCTGGTCTGTAGAGAATGGGAAATATACCGGTAATTATCTTGGTCTTTGGAATGTGGCGAATGGCTACCGTAATGGTGAGGAAATCGCATGCAACAAGATGGAAGACAAGAGGGCTCGCTTGCAGTTGTTCACCATACCCAAGGGCAAGTTCAACCGTATGTATGCCTTGGAGCAAGTCGAAGATGGCGTTGGTGACGTGAGTGTTTTGTTGGAAAATGACAAGATGACGAAGCACACCAAGACTGGGTGGAAACGTGACAATTGCAGCGCAGCGGGTTACAGCGAGTTGCCTGAGGCCATACAGAATACCGACCATAATGCATATGGAATCAGCTATTGGCGCGGCTCGGCAGTTACAAACTCTAAGTTGATCTACCAGACATTGGTGGGACTCCCTGAGGGAACGTACACCCTTCAGGCCTATGCTGCGGCCACAGTGTGGAATAACAACAAGGGAAACGACAACCGCAGTGGCGTGAACTTGTTTGCTGCCACGCCAGACATGGTCTCTGAGACACCTGTCACCTCCGCCACTTATGCGCTGTATTCTGTTGACATCGCCAAGTATGACGATGCAGACTTGACCGTAGGGCTGCGCGCGGGCGCAGACAACCAGAATACGTGGGCATTCCTTTCTGATGTGATTGTGCGATACAGGGGAAGGTTGACGGATGGCATCGTTGAGCATCCTGTTACTGGGGGCGAGTCAAGCAGCCTCGAGATTTATGACCTGCAAGGGCGCAGGGTTTGCAAGCCCTCGCGAGGCATTTACATCGTTGGCCGGCGCAAGGTGGTGTTTAAGTAATGTTTGAGTTGCAAGAGACTCTCTTTGGATATCGGAAAGCTTAGACGCTGTGTCAAGCTTTCCGACATCCTTTCCTTAGGATGCGATCGTGAAGGAAAGCGGTAAGCACCTTAAAAAACAAGCGGCGCTGGGCAATAGGTCCGCTCGTATGCTTATGGCATGCTGATTAGCCAGTCGTTTATCAGGTGCAGTCTTTTGCTCATGTAACAAAAACAATCCAAATTGTAACATACTGCAAAACTCTCTAAGGAATTGTGCCTTGCCGTGCGTATTAAGAAAAAAGGAAGCCTTTGTTTTTGCTCTTCCTTATTCACTAGATTTATTGATAACCTATGAGAAAAATTGTTTGTGCGCTTTTTGCAACTTGCTTGCTGTTGCCCCTGAAAGCTCAAGTGACAGTGAGTCAGAAGGAAACTCCCGATGCCTTTTGTGTGGCACGTAATTCAGGTGGGGCGGCTGTCTATGTGTCGCCTGCCGAGCATGTGCTGGTAGGTAAGGTAGCAGGTCTGTTTGCTGATGATGTGGCCCGTGTCACTGGCTATCGCCCCGATGTGAAAGTTTCGGGTAAGGTATCCACACGCCAACCCGTCGTGGTGGGTACGCTGGGCCACAATGCCTTTATCGACCGGCTGGTGAAGCAGGGCAAGGTCAACGCGAAGGCCATACGTGGTGGTTGGGAACGCTATGTGGTGCAGGTGGTTGACAAACCGGCCAAGGGCGTCGACAGGGCCCTTGTGGTGGTCGGTAGTGACAAGCGTGGCGCTGCCTATGGATTGCTCTCGCTCTCGGAGATGATGGGCGTGTCGCCCTATTATTGGTGGGCCGACGTGCCTGTGGAGCACAAGGCGGCTGTGTGGATCGCTGGAAGCGAAACGTCAAAGAGCCCTTCGGTGAAGTACCGCGGACTATTTATCAACGATGAGGACTGGGGACTGAAGCCGTGGGCCTCGAAGACTTTTGAGGCAGGACTGGGCGATATCGGCCCGAAGACTTACGCCAAGGTGTGCGAGCTCATCCTGCGTCTCAAGGGAAATATGCTTGGCCCAGCCATGCACTCGTGCACGGGAGCCTTTTATACGCATCCCGAGAGCAAGCTTGTGGCCGACTCGTTTGGCATCGTCATCACTACGTCACACTGTGAGCCACTGCTCGTCAACAACGCGTCGAAGAAGGAGTGGGACCTGCAGCGCGACGGCGACTGGAACTATGCCACCAACGCCAAGGCCGTGTGGAACAAGTGGAATGGCCGCTTGTCGGAGGCCGCCCGTTTCGACAATATCTATACCATGGGCATGCGTGGGTTGCACGATGCGGGGCTACGCGGTAACCTTCCCATTGACCAGCAGGTGGAACTGATAGGTCGTGTCATAGACGACCAGCGTGCCCTGCTCACCAAGCATACAGGTAAGCGCATCGAGGATGTACCGCAGATTTTTGTGCCCTACAAAGAGGCACTCGACATCTATGAGCACGGCTTGAAGGTGCCCGATGACATCACGCTGGTCTGGGTCGACGACAACTACGGTTATATGAAGCGCGTGAGCAATCCTGAGGAACAGAAACGCAAGGGTGGCTCGGGTGTCTACTACCACCTCTCGTATCTTGGCTCACCCCATGACTACCTGTGGATCTGCACCACTCCGCCCGTTCTGATGTATGAGGAACTGATGAAGGCCTATCGTGCGGGTGCCGACCGTTACTGGCTGCTGAATGTCGGCGACATCAAGCCCATGGAGCTTGGTATGAAGACTTTCTTTGACTTGGCGTGGAATGTAGACCGTTATGACGCGAAGACCATTAACCATCATCAGTCAGAGTTCTTGGGCTCATTGTTTGGAAAGGCCTACATGCCTCAGTTCCAACAATTGCTCGACACCTATTATCGCCTGGCGTGGAGCCGCAAGCCCGAGTTCATGGGCTGGGAACGTGAATGGGACTCGAAGGAATATACCAAACTGAAGGATACGGAGTTTTCGTTCCAACATTATGGAGAGGCTCAGCAGCGCCTTGCCGACTATAGGCATATTGCTGAGCAGGTGAGTTCGGTCATGGATGAGATGCCTAATGACCAGCGCGCCTCCTTCTTCGAGATGGTGGGCTTTCCCGTGATGGCGGCTTACCAGATGAACCGCAAGTTCCTCATGGCGCAGCTCAACCATGAGCAGTTCCAGGCGGGCCAATTGGCGCAGGCCAACTGGGCGGCGCGGCAGTCGCAGCAGGCTTTTGACAGCATCACCTCGCTCAACCATCGGTACAACACCCTGCTCGGTGGCAAGTGGAATGGCATGATGGATGTGGCACCGGGATTGTGTGCGCTCTACCAGAAGATGCCCAAACTCCAGGTAACGGATGGTGCTGGCCAGGAACCTGTCGATCTTTCTGTTGGTGAGCAGAGCATGGATAGCTGTTACGTAGTTGACTTGACACGCTACGTGCGCAAGGTGGAGCAGGGCGCCAACAAGATTAGTATCGTCGACGGACTGGGGTATGACTGGCACGTGGTGCAGTTGGGAGACCATGTGTCGGCTGCTACTCATGCTGGTGGCATGGGACAAGGCCATATTGACTATGCACTACCTGCTATCGATGCCGACAGCGTCAGGGTGACGCTCTACACAGTGCCCTTCTTCCCGGCTTACAAAGGACTTGCCACCAAGGTCGGTGTGGCAATGGACGGTGGTGATCCGCAGGTGTTCGACAACCAGTTTAAGGAGTATGGCCTGTCGTGGAAAAACCAGGTGCTTCGCAACGGGGCTGTTGCACACATGACCTTCTCAATCGACAGGAGCAAGGCGGCCCATGTCATCTCGCTCCACTGTGGCGATGCCGGCATGATGGTGCAGAAGGTGATCGTGGATTGGGGCGGACTGAAGAAGTCGTACCTGGGACCTAACCCATGTAACAAAACGAGGTAACATATGTAACAAGTTGGTGAAAATGAAGAGTTTGCTTTGCAAACGTTACATCACAAGTGGAGACATTGCACTTTTCAATGTTCCTTTGCAGCGTCAACCTATTTGTTAAACCAACATAATGAAAAAGAAAATCTTAGCCACAGCCTGCATGCTCACCGGTTGCTTCAGCATCGGTCAGCTGCAGTGGGCTATGGCGCAAAACAAAGCTATTGGTTTTCATTCGTCTAATGGTAATTATTGGCGGATGAAGACGGAAAAACTCGTCGATGGAACCATCGGCAAGGCACAGGTGATTGTGAGAACTGCTGACAAGCGACAGACCTTCCAGGGATGGGGCACCACGTTCAACGAACTCGACTACGACGCGTGGGGTATGCTCCCGGAAAACGACCGCACGCTTTTTGTCAGGCGCCTGTTTAATCCCTATGGCGACTTGCGCCTTGGGGTGGGACGCATACCCGTAGGCGCATCCGACTACGCCTGCGATTGGTACTCATGCGATGAGACAGAGGACAATGTCGAGGACTTCGCGATGGAGCACTTCACCATCGAACGCGACTTGCAAAAGGTCATCCCAAGTATCAAACTGGCACTGGACGAGAACCCAGACCTCTACTTCTGGGCGTCGCCGTGGAGCCCACCGCAGTGGATGAAGACCAACAAGCACTATTCGCAGCGCAAGACCGCCACCAATGGTGGTACCTTCGATGTGCCACCCTACGACAACGACCAGTTTATAGACGATCCCCGCTATTACAATGCCTACTGCCTCTATTTCGACAAGTTTATTGAGGCATATCGCAACGAGGGTATCAATATCTCGGCACTGGCCTACCAGAATGAAGCTTACTCGAATACGCCCTATCCCGGTTGTTCATGGAAGGCGGCCACCACGGGCAAGTTCCTGGCCGACTACCTCGGCCCTTATATGGCTGAGCACCAACCCGATCTCACACTTATCGTTGGCACCATGAACACCAACCGCTACGATGTGTTCAATACGATCCTTTCCACGCCTAACATCGGGAAATATTGCAAGCAGATAGGTTTCCAGTGGGAGGGTGGACAGCAGATAGCCGCCGTGAGGGAGGCCTACCCCGACTATGAAAGCGTGATGACCGAGAGCGAGTGTGGCTCGGGAACCTTCGACTGGGGGGCCGCAAGCCACACCTTCCAGCTCTGCAATCATTACCTGGCCAATGGGGTCACCACCTATTCTTATTGGAACGCCATACTCAAGGACGGTGGATACAGCACGTGGGGCTGGAAGCAGAATGCCCTGGTGCAAGTCAGCAGTGCCACCAACACAGCGAAGTATTGCCCGGAGTATTACGCTTACAAGCATTACACGCATTTCATCCCGAAAGGTGCCACCATCCTCGCCTGTGATGAGGCCAACCTCGTGACGACGGCACAGGCGCCCGACGGCAGTGTTGTGGTCGTCGTGGGCAATGATAAGGCCGAAGAGAAGACGTTGACAGTGGATATTGATGGTAGCACGCTTGTGTGCTCGCTGGATCCCAACTCGTTTGCCACCTATGTTGTGGCACCCGAGAAGACGCTGACCAAGATTCTCGCTGATGAAGCGCGTGGTATGGCCGACATCGAGCAAGCCTCGCTCACTGATGACCAGCGCTCGGCCTTGCAGGCCGCCATGGAAAAGGGAGACTACGCCTCGCTTCTCCATGCCGTGAAGGGCACTTCGGACAACCGCGAGCTCCGCAATCCCAGCTTCATGTCAGGTGATGAGGGGTGGACGGTCTCCAATGTAGCAAATGGTGGCGACTTCCGCGCTGCCACGGTACTGGGCAAGTCGTGCTACAACAACTGGAGCAACAATTTCACATCGCTCGACATCCATCAGGACCTTGGGGGGCTTGAGCCTGGCCTTTACCGTGTGTCGGCGAAAAGCGTCTGCGGTGAGGGCAACATATCCGACCAGCATGTGTACGCCGAGACGGCCACGCACTTGGTGAAGTCGCCTGTCAAGGCGGACGACGTGTGGAGCGATGACCACTGGGAGACACAGACCACAGACACTATCTATGTGGGCGAGGATGGCGTGTTGCGCGTCGGTTATGCCTCAACGAGCGGTGGCGGAACGAAAGGGTGGTTCTGCGTGACCGACTTTGAACTCGTGAGGGTGGGTGACCTGACCTCTGATTTTGACCTCACTGAGAACAGGAAGGGCAACAACGGTCTCGATGCTGCCGTGCAACGATATGCTCAAGTGGTAGCTCAGGCCGAGGAACTCTTGGCTCAAGAAGGCTATGAACAGACATCGCGCGACAGGCTCAGGGAAGTCATGGAGAGCCAGGCGGTGCAGTTGCCGCAACTGACAGAAGCAGCGTTGGTCGATGACATGACGCGTCTGCTGAAGGAGGAGGTGGAACTTTTTGTCAAGGCTAACCTCAAGACTTATCTCACCAACACGGGCGATGCCACATTCCTTGTGAAGAACGCTACCATCACTGCTGGCACTATAGACGGTTGGTTGCGTGATAATTGCCAGGCGGCCGGTTACAGCGAGCATCCCTCAGCTGTGCAGAGTGGCGAGCATGACGGCTATGGCATCAGCCACTGGCGAGCATCGGCCATCACCGACTCGAAACTCATCTACCAGACACTGGCCGGTTTGCCTCAGGGACGGTATCGCCTGGAAGCTTACGCTGCCGCAACGGTGTGGAACAATAACCAGGGCAATGCCAACAAGGTGGGCGTCAGCCTCTTTGCCGAGACGGACGACAAGACCGTGGAAACCGAGGTGACAACGGCTCAGTACGCCAAGTATGCTGTTGACTTTGACCAGAAGACCACAGGTGATGTCACGATAGGTTTGCGGGCCGACGAGGGCAACCAGAACACGTGGATTTTCCTCTCCGACGTGAAGTTGCTCTACAAGGGAGGCTTGGCTGATGGTATAGTCGTGAGCGGCAGAGAGCCTGCCACTCCTGCAGAGATGTATGACCTGCAGGGACGTAGGGTCAGCAAGCCCACCCATGGCTTATATATTGTGGACAAGCGAAAAGTCGTAGTGAGGTAATGCCAACCGCACATGACAGGATAGACACCATGGTGGCCGTATGTGGCTTCCATGGTGTCGTATGGATAGCAACAAAACTGAATGATGAAAAGCATGAACAGGATTCTGATGGCCGTAGTGGCCCTTTTGCTGGCCCCATCGTTTGCTGAGGCCCAAAAAGTAGTGAAGTACACCACCACCGAGGCTATAGCCTGGGTCAAGGGCAAGGCGGCACTGGCCACTAAGGCCGATGGCCAGGTGGTAGCCAAGGTCGATGGTAACAGCCACGGTACGCGCTTTGTGGGCTTTGGTACCACATTCAATGAGCTCGACTGGGATGCCTTCAACCTGCTGACCCGACAGGAGCAGGATGAGCTGATGTACCGGATCTTCGCACCCGATGGCGATCTGCGGTTCACCCATGGACGCGTGTCGATGAATGCCAACGACTATGCGCGTGCCTGGTATAGTTGCGATGACGTGACGGGCGACTTCGCACTCAAGTATTTCAACATTGATCGCGACAAGCGCAACATCATACCCCTTGCCCGCGCCGCGCAAAGATACCAGCCCGCCCTGCAACTCTTCATGAGCCCGTGGTCGCCGCCAGTGTGGATGAAGATCAACCACGACTACCCCGTGTCGCCCAGCCAGTACAACCAGATGGACGAGCGACAGGCATACCTGCTCTACATGGACGATGGAAGGCAGGTTGATGCCGATGAGATGAAACTTCTGGGCGACCGCAATGGAGTCTTCCCGCGGCGGTTGGCCTCGCAAGACTATTTCATACAAGACCCGCGCTATCTGCAGTGTTACGCCGACATGTTCTGTCGTTTCATAGAGCTCTACAAGGCCGAGGGGCTGCCCATCACGAAGGTGATGTACCAGAATGAGGCATATTCGTACACGCCGTACCCTGGTTGCGCGTGGACAGCCGAGGGCACGTTGCGCTTCAACAATGAGTATCTTGCGCCGACGCTGGCCAAGCGCCATCCGGAGGTGGAGCTGTGGATAGGCACGTTCAACACCAACCGTCTCGACTATGTGGAAAAGATACTCGACGACAAGACGCTGCAAGCCCATGTCAAGGGTGTCGGCACCCAGTGGGAGTGTCGCAACAACCTGCCGCAGATGCGCCAGCGATACCCTGACCTCCGTTTCATGGTGAGTGAGAGCGAGTGTGGCAATGGTGCCATGGATTGGCGGGCTGGCGAGCATACCTTCTTTCTCCTGTCCGACAATCTGGGTCACGGATGTGACGAGTACTATAACTGGAACTTCATATTGGCGGATCAAGGCACATCTCCTTGGGGGTGGCGGCAAAACGCCCTTGTGCAAGTGGACAGCCGCACGCGTCGGCCGCGCTACACCGCCGAGTACTATGCCTACAAGCACTTCAGCCACTTCGTGCAGGCGGGTACGGAGATGCTGGCCTACGCAGGCCGCGAGCACAGTAAGACGCCTGTTGTGGTGTTTCGCGACGGGCAAGGCCGTTACATAGTGACCATGGGCAACTTCACCGACCAGGAAGTGACGCTCTCCGTTGCGCTCGGCCGCAAATACCTGAATATCAAGGCGCCATCTCACTCTTTCAACACCTACCTCGTGCAATAATGACACGATATGCCGCGCGGACAAACTTTCCAGCCACGCGGCGTTTTTTTGTGATGGATAGCTCCCCTATAACCGCTCCGTCAAGATTCAGCTCTCAGCCATTGACAAGCTCATCGAGGGCTGGGCTTGATGTGGAAAACTTGTAAGCGCTATCCTTGGGAGAGACTTACAAGTTCTCTTCCGCCTTCTTGACGCTTCCAGCCTTCAGTAGGAGTTGCTTCACCTTATTATAATCAGTGTGTTGTGGGTTCCGCTCCATGAAGATACGCACAGCGCGGTCGATGAGTTTATGGTTCATCAGCTTGGCGTTCACCATCTTGTTGCCCTCCACGCGGCCGAGACGTATCTGCACGGTCGTGCTGATCATGTCGAGGCATAGCTTCTGCGATGTGCCCGCCTTCATGCGCGTGGAACCTGTCACAAACTCCGGTCCCGTGATGATCTCCACTGCATGGTCGGCAATTTGTGCGATGGGAGAGTGCGGGTTGTTGACGACACATCCCGTGGCGATGTTTGCAGCCTGGCAGTGGCGCAAGGCCGCCAATACGAAGGGCGTGGTGCCGCTGGCCGAGAATCCCACCACGATGTCCTTGGCCGAAATGCCTTTTTGCAGCAGTTGGCGCCAGCTGTCCTCCGTGTCGTCTTCCCGTGACTCGCGTGTCTGCGTCAGACATTCCGTTCCACCGGGAAAGACGGCCTGGATCTGTGAGCCGTCGGTGCCATAAGTGTTCTGCACTTCGATGGTGTCGAGCGTGGCCAGCCGTCCGCCCGTTCCGCAGCCCACGTAAAACAATCGTCCACCTTGTTCCAAATGTTGCTCGATGGCGGTTATGAGCCTGTTGAGTTGTGGCAGCGCCTTGCCTATGGCGAGCGGTACCGCGAGGCTCTCCTTCTGGATGCCTGCCGTGATCTGGTCAACAGTCATTCTCTCCAGGTGGTCGTAGTGTGACGGTTGTTCTGTGATACGCATGATGGTCTTTTGGTAGGCCAGTCGCTCATCTCCGTCCATCAGGTGAATGATGCCGCAATAGGCGAATCCGTTATCAGAGAGCAGGTGCCGCATGATGGTGTTGTCCCTGTGTGTGTCGATGCGGATGTTGGGATGCGCGCAAAAGCAGAAGTCAACCAGGGTTTTGAAGACCCCGTGCGCCTCAGGCGTACTCGTGATGCGATGGATCACATAATAAGGTGCGTCGTCGAGCCATTGCCCGTCGTAAATGGAGGCATAGGTCGGGTCGGGTCCGGGCTTGAACACAAACGACCCCACGGCCTTTCCGTCCTGCAAGACGAGGTGGCAAAAGCCCGAGCGAATGTCAGCCCGCAGAAGGTCGTCAGATGGGTATTCCCCGTTCCATTGCTGTGTGTTACCACTGTCACGCATGATGGCCTTTGCCGCCTGCACCAGCCGTGTGATGTGAGGCAGGTCGGCTGGTGTGGCTGCTCGTATGTCCATTTTCTTGTTTCCAGATGTCGTCATCTCAGTGTCCTCTTCTGGTGAAGGGAAGCCGCTTGGGCATTTTCACCCATTTACGGTCTCTTGCAATCTTCAGCGTGCTGCCCTCCTCCTGTTTCAGCACGAAGGAACCGTCCGGCTGTTTGCTTAGCGTCGCCACCAGGTCTTCGCTGCCATAGTCGTTGGTGATGGAAACCTTGGCCGTAGTGGAGTCGATTATCTCGGCTGAGGTAAAGAGCCACTTGCGACTGTCACGTTTGTCGCCAAAGTATCCGGCCATCTCGCCGAAGACCTCTTGGCCGGGTACGACAACGTCGTTGTGGTAAAAGTCGATGTCGAGGTAGACATTGTACTCCTTGTTGTCGAATATGCCGGCGAATGTAGTGGTGTCCACGCTCGCCGCCTTGCCTTGTGCAAGGGCAGCGCTCGTCACAGCAAGGAGCAAAAATGTGGTGATTATTTTCTTCATCTCTATAACTTATTGATAGTTGCAAAGTTAACATTTTACATCAAGAAAACACTGCATTTTATAAAATAATAGGATTTTAAGTTGGCTTTTCATATTTTTTATATTACCTTTGCAACATCAGATTAGTTTGATTTATGAAAATTGATAAGATATTTCCCGATTACATTTTTGAGTCAAGTTGGGAAGTTTGTAATAAAGTTGGTGGCATTTATGCCGTCCTTTCGACACGCGCCAAGACTTTGCAGGAAAAATTATGCGACCATGTTTTGTTTATTGGCCCCGATTGTTGGAAGGAGCACGAGAGCCCTTATTTCCGTGAAGAAGAGAGCTTGTTCAAGGATTGGCGCCTTGCCGCTTTGAAGGAGGGTTTGAAATTCCGTGTCGGTCGCTGGACTGTTCCTGGTGAGCCTATTGCCATCTTGGTAGACTTCTCTCCTTATTTCTCAAAGAAAAATGAAATCTACGGCCAGTTGTGGGAGGATTTCCAGGTGGACAGTCTCCATGCCTATGGCGATTACGATGAAGCCTCCATGTTCTCATATGCGGCCGCGCTTGTTGTGGGCAGCTTCTACGATTACTACCTGAGTGAGGCTCAGAAGGTGGTCTATCATGGTAATGAGTGGATGACGGGTCTCGGACTGCTCTACATCAACAAGCATTATCCCCAGATAGCCACCATCTTCACCACGCACGCCACGAGCATAGGCCGTAGCATTGCCGGCAACAACAAGCCACTCTACGATTACCTCTTTGCGTACAATGGCGACCAGATGGCCGGTGAGCTCAACATGCAGAGCAAACATTCCATCGAGAAGCAGACGGCCCACCATGTGGACTGCTTCACCACGGTGAGCGACATCACAGCCCGTGAGTGTCAGGAACTCCTTGACAAGCCTGTCGATGTGGTGCTCCCCAATGGCTTTGAGGATGACTTTGTGCCCCGTGGCGCAGCCTTCACGCGCAAGCGCAAGGCAGCCCGTAAGCGTTTGCTCGATGTGGCCAACGCCCTGCTGGGCACCGAGTTGGATGACGATACGTTGATTGTCTCCACGAGTGGCCGCTATGAGTTTCGCAACAAGGGCGTCGATGTTTATATCGAGGCCATGAACCGCCTTCTGCGCGACAAGGAGCTGCAGAGGGATGTGGTGGCGTTTGTCGAGGTGCCCGGTTGGGTGGGCGAGCCTCGCAAAGACCTGCAAGAGCGTCTTGCCAGCGGCAAGAAGTACGATACCCCTTTGGAGGTTCCCTCCATCACCCACTGGCTCAATGACATGAGCCATGACAATGTGCTCGGCATGTTGAAGTTTCTCAACATGCAGAACCGCAAGGAGGACCGTGTGAAGTTGATTTTTATCCCTTGCTATCTGACGGGTGACGACGGCATCATCAATCTCTCTTATTATGATGTCATCCTGGGCAACGACATGTGCATCTATCCCTCTTATTATGAGCCATGGGGTTACACGCCGCTTGAGGCTGTGGCCTTCAAGGTGCCTTGCGTCACGACCGATCTTGCAGGCTTTGGCTTGTGGGCCAACGCGGAGATAGGCCATTATGGTGAGATCGAGGACGGTGTCAAGGTCATCCACCGCACCGACTACAACTTCTCCGAAGTGGCAGACGGCATCAAGGATACGGTGAGCCTGTTCTCCCATTTCACCCCCGCTGAGGTGAAAAAGGCGCGCGACAATGCCAGCAAGCTGTCAAAGAAAGCCCTCTGGAGCCACTTCATCAAGTATTACGAGGAGGCCTATGACTTTGCCCTGCGTAAGGCCGAGGCGAGAAAGAACAATCAGAAAACAAAATAATCATTATAAAACTACTTACATTTTATGAAAATCAAAGCAGATTACGCCAACGCTCCCCAGTGGAAGAACTTGACCATCAAGTCGCGTCTTCCCGAGCAGTTGAAGTGTTTGGACGAGCTGGCTCACAACATGTGGTGGGCTTGGAACTACGAGGCCCGCAACCTCTTCAAGAGTCTTGACGAACAGCTCTATGAGAAGGTCAACCACAATCCTGTGCTGTTGCTCGACCGCTTAGGCTACGACCGCAAGGAGGCCATCGTGAAGGACAAGGCCCTCATGAAGAAGGTGAAGGATGTCTATGCGAAGTTCCGCAAGTACATGGATGTCAAGCCCGACAAGACCCGTCCCTCAGTGGCTTACTTCTGCATGGAGTATGGCATCAACCAGGTACTGAAGATCTACTCAGGAGGTCTGGGCATGCTCGCAGGCGACTATGTGAAGGAGGCTTCAGACAGCAATGTGGACATGTGCGCCATCGGCTTCCTCTATCGCTACGGCTATTTCAAGCAGTCGCTCAGCATGGATGGACAGCAGATTGCCAACTACGATGCCCAGGACTTCAACTCCCTCCCCATTGTGCGTGTGCTCGATGAGAACGGCAACCAGGTTGTCGTGGACGTGCCCTACATGAACTATCAGGTCCATGCGCTCGTCTGGCAGGTCAATGTGGGCCGTGTGAAGCTCTATCTGCTCGATACCGACAACGACATGAACTCTCAGTTTGACAAGCCCATCACGCACTCTCTCTATGGTGGCGACTGGGAGAACCGCTTGAAGCAGGAAATTCTCCTGGGCATCGGCGGTATGCTCATGCTCAAGAAGCTCGGCATCAAGAAAGACATTTATCACTGCAACGAGGGACATGCTGCCCTCTGCAACCTCGAGCGTCTGTGCGACTATGTGAAGCAGGGCCTCACCTTCAACCAGGCATTGGAGCTGGTGCGTGCCTCTTCACTCTATACGGTGCACACTCCTGTTCCTGCCGGTCACGACTACTTCGACGAGGCACTCTTCGGCAAGTACATGGGTGGCTACCCCCAGATGCTCGGCATCTCATGGGACGAGTTCATCGGCATGGGCCGCCAGAACCCCGACGATCACAGCGAGCGCTTCTGCATGTCGACCTTCGCTTGCAACACCTGCCAGGAGGTCAATGGCGTGAGTAAGCTCCACGGTTGGGTCAGCCAGAAGATGTTCGCACCCATTTGGTCGGGCTACTATCCTGAGGAGAACCACGTGGGCTATGTGACCAATGGTGTCCACTTCCCGACATGGACCGCCACCGAGTGGCGCAAACTCTACGACAAGTACTTCGACTCCAACTTCCTCAATGACCAGAGCAACGAGAGCATCTGGCATGCCATCTACAATGTGCCCGACGATGAGATCTGGGACACCCGCATGGCCTTGAAGGAGAAGCTCATCAAGTATATCCGCGACAAGTTCACCCAGCAGTGGTTGCGCAACCAGGGCGATCCTGCCAAGGTGGTGAGCATCCTGGAGCGCATCAATCCGAAGGCCCTGATGATTGGTTTCTGCCGTCGTTTCGCCACCTACAAGCGCGCTCACCTGTTGTTTACCGATCTCGACCGTTTGGAGAAGATTGTCAATGACCCAGAGCATCCCGTGCTGTTCTTCTTCTCTGGCAAGGCTCATCCTGCCGATGGCGCAGGCCAAGGCTTGATCAAGCGCATCTTTGAGATCAGCCGTATGCCCCAGTTCCTCGGAAAGATCATCTTCCTCGAGGATTACGACATGCAGTTGGCTCGTCGCTTGGTGTCGGGTGTCGACATCTGGATGAACACGCCGACCCGTCCCTTGGAGGCCTCTGGCACATCAGGCGAGAAGGCCGAGATGAATGGTGTCGTCAACCTCTCCGTGCTTGATGGCTGGTGGGTCGAAGGCTACCGCAAGGGCGCCGGTTGGGCACTCTCTCAGGAGCGCACCTACGAGAATCAGGGTTACCAGGACCAGCTCGATGCTGCCACCATCTACTCGTTGCTGGAGAACGAGATCATCCCTCTCTACTACTCAAAGAACGCCAAGGGCTACAGCGAGAACTGGGTGAAGGTGATCAAGAATTCCATCGCCACCATCGCTCCTCACTATACTATGAAGCGCCAGCTTGACGACTACTATTCCAAGTTCTATGTCAAGGAGGCCAACCGTTCCAAGAAGCTCGCTGCCAACGACTATCGCCTGGCCAAGGACATCGCCCTCTGGAAAGAGGCTGTGGCCGAGCGTTGGGATTCCATCCATGTGGTCAGCAAGGACGAAAGCATGCTCAACGGCGCACAGACGGGTGTGAAGTACACGCTGAAGTATGTCATTGATGAGCAGGGCCTCGACGATGCAGTAGGCTTGGAGCTTGTCACGCTGAAACCCGAGACCGACAAGTCGGATCGTCAGGTGTTCAGTGTCCATGAGTTTACCATGACGGGCCACGAGGGCAACAACTACAACTTCGAACTCACGGTGGAGCCCGATCATGCTGGCTCGTTCCGTTCTTGTGTGCGCATGTTCCCCAAGAACGCCAACCTGCCTCATCGTCAGGACTTCTGCTATGTGAAGTGGCTTGACTAATGACGTTTCGGCTGGGGCCAGCCATGGCCCATCAGCATAAATCTACCCAAAAAGCATCCGGTGCATTTGCATCGGATGCTTTTTTGTAATATGCCGGTCTGACGGGCGTGCTTGCGATGCCTGTGTGTCCTGGTGTGGCGCGAAACGCAAAAAGAGCCACATCCCCATCCTTGTGGTAAGGATGGCGATGCGGCTCTTGCGTATTGTTGTCTCTTGTATGGTGCCTTACACCAGGTACTGTGACGAGATGCTCTCGTTGTGGATGACGCGCCGTATGGTCTCGGCAAACATGTCGGCCACGCTCAGCTGCTTCACCTTTGAGCAGCGGTGTGTGTAGGGGATGGAGTCGGTGAAGACCATCTCCTCCAGGCAACTGTTCTGCACACGCTCCGAGGCGGGACCGCTCATGACACAATGGCTGGCAAAAGCCCTTACGCTCAAGGCTCCGGCCTCCTTCATGATGTCGGCGGCCTTGGTGATGGTTCCGGCCGTGTCGACCATATCGTCAATGATCACCACGTTCTTGCCCCTCACGTCACCGATGATTTGCATGCTTTCCACCACATTGGCGCGTGCGCGTGTCTTGTTGCAGAGCACGAGCGGACAGCCGAGATACTTGGCGTAGGTGTTGGCGCGCTTGGAGCCGCCGACGTCCGGTGAGGCGATGACGAGATCCTTCAGGTGCAGGCTCTGCACGTAGGGCAGCAGTACGCCACTGGCGTAGAGGTGATCCACAGGAACGTTGAAGAATCCCTGGATTTGGTCAGCGTGCAGGTCCATGGTGATGAGGCGGTCGATGCCTGCCACACTCAGCAAGTCGGCCACGAGCTTGGCACCGATGCTCACTCTTGGCTTGTCCTTGCGGTCTTGCCGTGCCCATCCGAAGTAGGGGATGACGGCAATGATGTGGCGTGCTGAGGCGCGCTTGGCGGCGTCAATCATCAGCAGCAGCTCCATCAGGTTGTCGGAGTTGGGGAAGGTGCTCTGCACGAGGAAGACATCGCGTCCACGGATGGACTCCTCATAGGAGACAGAGAACTCACCATCGGAGAACTTTGTCATCACAAGGTTTCCCAATGGGCAGCCCAAGCTGGCGCAAATCTTTTCTGCAAGGTATCTCGTGCTTGTGCCCGAGAAGACCAAGAAAGAGTTATTTTCACTCATTTTGAATAGCGTTTATATTTTAATAAAAGTGTTCTTGTTGGTCAGTCGGCTGCGTTGCGCAACTTCTTGAAGTGATTGATGAGCCCCTTGAAGTCCATCTCGTTGTGTATGTTGAACCGGCACCAGAGGTCACCGCAGATGACCATACCCCCGAAGCCGAGGTCTTTGGCCGCCTTGATGTTGTCGACGCTCATGCCCCCGAGGGCATACACATGCCTGTCGATGAGCCCCTTGCGTGACGCCTCGATAAGCTCAGGTGTGGTGAAAGTCTGTTTCTCGTCCTTGAATTCTATGCAGTCGAATATGTTTTTCAGAAACACGTATTTCGACTTTTTCTTCATCATCTTCAGCGAGGAGAGGTCGTTGCACGTGCGCGAGACGTTGCCCTTGTAACCGTCGGGCACGTCTTCTGCGGGATTGTCGATGTGGATGCCGGCCAATCCGAATTCGCTTTTCAAGTAATAATGGTCGTGTACGGTGATTTCATTGTAGTGCTCTTCAGGCAACAAGGTGAGCAGGCGCTCCGCATAGAGTGGGGATGAACCAGGCTTGAACAGGTGCAGGTTCGTCATCCCCTCGTCGAAGAGGGCTGACAGGATGATATCTTCTTCCACAAAAAATGTGGACTTAGTCATGATTACTAATTTCATCGTAGACATTTCTTTTCAAGTGCAAATGTATGAATTTTCCGTTAAATCAGCAATAATATTGGGAAATAAAACTTATCTTTGCAGAAAAATATAGCGATGAAAATCAACCTGACAACCTTCGAGCAAGTTCATCAACCCGTTTATGTCTTGGAGGAATCACGCCTCCGCCGCAATTTGGAACTCATCTCTCATGTGGCGCAAGCTGCTGACTCAGAGATTATTCTGGCGTTTAAGGCTTTTGCCTTATGGCGCACTTTCCCTATATTTCGTGAGTACATATCCGCCACCACGGCCAGTTCGCTCAGTGAGGCCCGGTTGGGGTTCGAGGAGTTTGGCAGTCGCACCCATACGTTCTCGCCAGCCTATACCGATTATGAGATAGACGAGATTGCCCGTTGCTCGAGCCATCTCACGTTCAACTCACTCAGCCAGTGGGAACGTCTGGCGCCCCGTGCCCTGGCTGCCAACCCTGAGATCAGCTTGGGACTTCGTGTCAATCCTGAGTATAGTGAGGTAGAGACGTTGCTCTACAATCCCTGTGCGCCTGGCACCCGCTTTGGCGTGCTCAGTTCCCAGTTGCCCGAGCGGCTGCCCTCGTCGATTGACGGCTTCCATTGCCATACGCTCTGCGAGAGTGGTCCCGATGTCTTCCAGCGCACATTGGCACACATCGAGGAGCGGTTCTCAAGATGGTTCCCGCAGTTGAAGTGGATCAATTTTGGTGGTGGTCACCTCATGACCCGCGGCGATTATGACACGTCGCTTCTCGTCCGTGTGTTGCAAGACTTCCACCACCGTTATCCTCACTTGCACGTCATCCTGGAGCCAGGCAGCGCGTTTGCGTGGCAGACGGGGCCGCTGGTCAGTCAGGTGGTCGATGTGGTGGAAAACCATGGAGTGAGAACGGCGGTGCTCAACGTCAGCTTCACCTGTCACATGCCCGACTGCCTGGAGATGCCCTATCATCCGGCCGTGCGTTTCGCCCGCACCATAGAGGAAGACGCCGAGGGGCGCATCCCCGAAGGGCAGGGTGAGCACATCTATCGCTTGGGAGGGTGTTCCTGTCTCAGCGGCGACTACATGGGGCGCTGGCAGTTTGACCATGAGTTGCAAGTGGGCGAGAATATCATCTTTGAGGACATGCTGCACTACACCACGGTCAAGACCAATCTCTTTAACGGCATCACCCATCCGGCCATTGCCTTGGCCCATGCCGATGGCGAGCTGGAGATGCTTCGCGAATACGGCTATGCCGATTACCGGTCCCGTATGGATTGAGTGGGGCGGCCCCAAGGGCTATGTCGACCGTTATTTTCTCGCCAGGGCAAATGGCAGGGCGGAGTCTTCAGGTGGAAGATGAATGTAGCTTCGTTGCCTTGGCGAATTTTTCTGTTGTTCCATTTGTTGCTTTTTTTGGTGCATAACTTTGTCACGGATTTCGGTTGAAATAGAACGCGAAAATGGCGTTTTTTGTCGGTCGCGCCGCGATTTGCATGGGGTAATTTTGCGATAAAGGGT
>DJOV01000123.1:0-19664 GCA_002437285.1 Prevotella sp. UBA6429
GATTTTATAAACGACTAATTATCAACTGATTACGAAAAGTGCCGAAATTTCGCGTATTTCGGCCAAAATATTTCGAAGTCGAAAATAACGGCTGTTTTTTTATATACATTGTCAGCTTTCTTCAATAGCGTTTATTTGGGCTCTTCCTGAATTTGGAGTAACGAGACCCATGGCTTGAATGTAAACCCATATAAACCCCAGCCCTTGAGGGGGAAAGCCCTATCGGGCTGGGGCCCCATGCGAGCCTTCGCGTCTTTTGAGCCGGGCTCACGACACGAAGGTTCGCCTGTCTCCCCACGGCTGTCGCCGCCTCCCCCCCTTCAAGGGTTGGCTTTAAACCCTGTTAAACCGCTCACGCGCCATTCATCGGTCCCTGTCCACGGAGTGTAAACAGCAAG
Source organism: Prevotella sp. UBA6429 (assembly GCA_002437285.1). Classification (GTDB taxonomy): domain Bacteria; phylum Bacteroidota; class Bacteroidia; order Bacteroidales; family Bacteroidaceae; genus Prevotella. Next base: position 399 of record DJOV01000123.1, read on the forward strand.
ACTTGCGAGACATGCGTGAGCGGTTTGATCAGTTTACAATCCTACCGCGTGAGCGGTTTAATCTGGTTTATGGCCAGGGGTGCGGGAAGGCGATGACAACCGCCATGCGGATGTTTGCGGCATGCGCGGCCTGTAAGGCCAAAAGTACATAGCACTAAGTACTCACTGGGCATTCTTGCTGACGCAAGCGACAAAATCGAGCGCAGCCCATCAAGCGACAAAATTGAGTGCTTCCCGCTCCCTTGGGGTTTATATCGGTTTACATTCCACCCCAACACAAAGGTCCCATCACTCCAAATTCCGGAAGAGCCGACTTTTAGTGACCTGATTTTCTGAAAACACATGGACAAGCCACACGGGAATTTGAAATCATTCACTTGCTGAACTTGACACTGCGATGGTGCCCGCCCACCGTCCAGCTCACCACATAGACGCCCGCGGGCAGCGTGCTCACGTCGCATCGTTCCGAAGCTTGGAAGGAAGTGACCTTGCGCCCTGTCGTGTCGTAGACATGGGCGGTGAATGTCAGGCTCGCAGGGGTCTCGCTGCCAAAGTGGAGATACCCCAGGTCGCGGTTATAGGCCAACGCATACTCGTCAGGCTCGGCCAAACTGACACCTGTCACCTCCGGCGACAGCTTCTCCCCCTGCTTAAAATACCAAAGGCGGTTTTTGCTCGTTCCGTTGCGCGAGTCGTTGGTATAGCTCAGGATGCCCGCGAAGGCATCGGAGCTTCCGCCCGACAGGTTGGCTATGTGGTTGGTATGCACGTTGCGCAAGTTGTAGTAGCCGTCCGTGCCCTGCGGCATGATGTCCCACAACTGGCGAGTGTCGGTGGTGTCCACATCGGCCAGCGCGAGCTGCGTTCCCACTTGAGCCGTCGGCGACGGGTCGTTAAGCGCCTTGCCCTCGCTCCTGCTGACCAACGAGAAGTATTCGCCCACGGGACGTATGACCCACTCCTCAGCCTGTCGGTCGCTTTGGTTGAAATAGCTATAGACCTGGCCCGACGCACCACCTTCAATGGCCATAGAGTTGCCCGCATTGAGCACACGATAGTAACAGTCTTCGGGGTGGAAAGGCTGTGTGGAGTCTGCCGGCGTGACGGGCTGTTCGGGCAGTTTGGAGGCGAAGACTGCGCTGAGGTAGTCGGTGTGGTCGACCACAAACTGCTTGAGGTCGGTCACATACTGCTTGTAACTGGAATAGAGCACCATCTCGTGATACATCCTGGTGTTGATGCCCCACTTGCGATAGTTCAGTTGCTGCGACTCGTCGAGCAGTGAGGCCAGGCTGTCAATCTTCTGATGAAGGAAGTCGACCACTCCATCGCTGAGCGCCTGCTGGTACCGTCGATAGATGAGGCGGGCAAACCACGGGTCGGTCCACATACGGTTGACCCATACCTTCGTACCGTTGTAAGCCACATCGGCCATCAGCTGTCGCGTGGTGTTGTTGCCGCCGCGGTCAGTCCGGTTATCGTTGTTGTAGGCGATGTCATAGTCCCAGAGCGGTCCCCAGTAGAGGTGCGGGTCACCCTGCTCCTTATAGAGATACGTACTGTAGAAGCCATCCACATTGGCCGACACCTCGGTGGCCACATACCAGTCGGCCAGCGACACGGAGTCGACATAGGGCCGGTAGCCCTTCAGCGCATCCTGATAGTCGGCCGACGCCAGGGCCGCCTCAAACCGGTTGACATAGTCGCGGATCCAAGTCTGTTGCGTGGCTGCTATCTCGTCCTCGTCAGGATAGTGTATCCTCACGGGCTGCCGGTAGGAGGAACTGTAGAAATAGTTGCCGTCGAACGAGCGGTCCACCTCCAGCAGGTAGCCACCCGTGATGTCCGACACGTCGGTGAGGGGATAGTCCTGCTCGGCAATGTTCACCCGGTGAGCCCTCACTTCCACCTGGTCGCTGATCTGATAGGTGCCCAGATAGACATCGTTGATCACCAGGTCCACGAATTTTGCGGCAGGGTTGAACTTCATGCCCAGGAAGTCGCCCATGGCCGACGTGATGGCGTTGCGCATCATGGTCTTGTCGGCAGCGTTGGCCAGGAGCGTCCAGCTCTTGGCCTTGGCGTAACCTTTTCCCAAGAATTTTTCCTTGTCGTGAAACTTGATGCGATAGGGTTTCTTACGCATGTTCCAGGTAGAGTTGCCTCGGCCGCGTATCTGCAGGCTGTCGTAGGTAGTCTGCCGGTCGCTCTCGTCCACGTAGACCATGGTGGCATAAATGTAATTGTCTTTGCTCGCAACAGCCTTGTGGCCCTCCGTATTGACATAGATGCATGGCAGATTGGTCTTGCGGACATAAGTCTGTGCTGACAAGACGATTACCCATGCGGTCAGCAGGAAGAGTAGTAGAGTTCTTTTCATCATCAATGGTTTATAATAAATACGAAAAAGGGTGGAAATTTCCTCAATTTCCACCCTTATCTTTTCTTATGCTGGCAATAGTGCTTCGTTTTGCGCACCTATCCTTTACTCGAAGACATTCTTTCGGATGCGCGTCAGGTAGGCTTTCATGCCCTCGGCATCCTTGTTGTCGATGATGGCGAGCAATTCCTTGAGCTCAGTGCGTATCTGTGCCACCTGGTCATGTGTGTAGGGGTTGAAAAGCACCTCCTGCAGCAGGTAGTCGTCTTCCGAGAGCACCCCCCGGGCTATGTTCATGTGGCGCTTGAAGGTGGTTCCCGGCGCATCCTGGTGCTTCATGACGGCCGAGAACACGAAGGTCGACACGAAGGGTATGCTCAGCGAGTAGGCCACGGTCTTGTCGTGCTCCTCGAAGGTGTACTCGTAGATGTTGAGTCCGAGGCGCTGGTAGATGTCCTTGAAGAAGATGCGGCCCATGTAGTCGCCTTCCTTGATGATGATGGCATTCTCCTCCGACAACTGGTTGAGGTTGGCAAAGGTGGGGCCAAACATGGGATGGGTGGAGACATAGGGATGCCCCGTCTTCTCGTAGAACGCCTTGAGGTCGGTCTTCACCGATGCGATGTCGGAGATGATGCAATGCTCAGGCAGATAAGGCAAGACCTCCTCAAAGGCCGGTATGGTGTATTTCACCGTCACGGCGTTGATGAGGAGCTCTGGCTCGAAGTCCCGCACCTCATCAAGCGAAGTGAAGCGCTGGCAGTTGTAGGTGAAGCGCAGCCGCTTGGCATCGTGCTCATAGACAGCCACCTCATGGTCGAAACTGAGCAGGTCGATGAAGAACGACCCCATCTTTCCCGCTCCCATGATCAGTATTTTCATTGCCTCTGCGGATTTTACTGGTTGATGATTTCGATCTGCTGGCGCACGCTCTCCTGATGGATGAGCTCAAAGATCTGCGCGGCGCACGTGGGATCCACCCCACACACGCTTGCCTGCGCTCCACGCTTCTCAAGGATCTCGTTGTAACGGCTGCTTTGGAAAACGGTCATGTTGTGTTCCTTCTTGTACTGGCCTATCTCGCGGCACACGCGCATGCGCTTGGCCAAGACGTCCATCACCTGGTTGTCGAGCTCATCGATCTGTCGGCGTAGGGCCTGTATGCCCTCGGTCGTCGTCTTCTCGTCGCGCACCACCAGGAGGCTCAAGATGTAATCGAGCACGTCAGGAGTCACCTGTTGCTTGGCGTCGCTCCATGCCTCGTCGGGGTTGCAGTGGCTCTCCACTATCAAGCCGTCGAAGCCCAGGTCCATGGCCTGCTGGCAGAGAGGGGCGATCAGCTCGCGCCGTCCGCCGATATGGCTGGGGTCGCAGATGATGGGCAGGTTGGGGATGCGCCGGTGCAGCTCCATGGGAATCTGCCACATGGGCAGGTTGCGATAGATCTTCTTGTCGTAGCTTGAGAAGCCGCGATGGATGGCCGCCATGTGCTTGATGCCAGCCTGGTTGATGCGCTCCATGGCACCGATCCACAGTTCCAGGTCGGGGTTGACAGGGTTCTTCACAAACACGGGCACGTCCACGCCACGCAGCGCGTCGGCCAGGTCTTGCATGGCGAAGGGGTTGGCTGAGGTGCGCGCGCCCACCCAGAGGATGTCGATGCCATACTTCAGGCAGAGCTCCACATGCTCAGGCTTGGCCACCTCGGTGGCGGTGAGCATGCCCGTCTCTTCCTTCACGGCCTTCATCCAGGGCAGCGCCTTCTCGCCGTTGCCCTCAAACCCTCCGGGCTTGGTGCGGGGCTTCCACACACCGGCGCGAAACATGTGGCATCCCTTTTCGGCCAACTGGCGGGCGGTGGTCATCACTTGTTCCTCGGTCTCGGCACTGCAGGGGCCCGCTATGACAAACGGGCGCTCATTGTCGCTCGGCAACTGCAACGGCTCGAGCTCTAATTCCAAATTATTATCCATATTGCTTGATTGTTTTATGCTTGGTTGTTATGTTATCGGTTCTCGACAGGGCGGGTCACCACTCGATGGCTTGCACGCGGCGGAGCGCTTCCTTCATCTTGTCGTCCTTGGCGCAGAGCGAGATGCGGATGTACCGGCGTCCGTTGTTGCCGAAGATGAAACCGGGCGTGATGAACACCCTCGCCTCATGCAGCACACGCTCCGTGAGCTGCTCCACATCGGCATACTTGTCGGGGATGCGGCCCCAGAGGAACATGCCCACCTGCGAGGGGTCGTAGGTGCAGCCCAGCGTCTTCATGATCTGCTCGGCCACCACACGCCGCCGCCCGTAGTTCTCGATGTTGTTCTGCCGGTGCCATTCGGGCGTGTTGGTGTTGTAGGCCTCAGCCGCGGCGAGCTGTATGCCACGGAACGTTCCGTTCTCTATGTTGCTCTGTATCTTGAACATCCACTGTATGTACTGCTTGTTGCTGACCATCATGGCCACACGCCATCCGGGCATGTTGTGGCTCTTCGACATGGAGTTGAGCTCGATGCAGCAGTCTTTCGCCCCAGGTACCTGCATGATGCTCATGGGGTGCTCGTTGAGTATGAGCGAATAGGGGTTGTCGTTGACCACCACGATGTCGTGCCTCTGTGCGAAGTCGACCAGTCGCTCGAGGGTCTCGCGGCGTGCGTTGCCACCGGTGGGCATGTTGGGATAGTTGGCCCACATCACCTTGACGCGGCTCAGGTCCATGCGCTCCAGCTCCTCAAAGTCGGGCTGCCAGCCATTGTCTTCCCGGAGATTGTAGTTCACGATCTTGGTGCCGAAGATGCGGTTGATGGCCGTGTAGGTGGGGTATCCGGGGTCGGGCACCAGCACCTCGTCGCCAGGGTTGCAGAAGGCGAGGGTCACATACATGATACCCTCCTTCGACCCGATGATGGGCTGCAGCTCACTGGCCCAGTCGACATGCACGCCATACGTGCGCTCATAGAAGCCGGCCATGGCCTGGCGCAGCTCGGGCAGTCCGGCTGTGGGTTGGTAGCCATGGGCGTCGGGGCGCCGGGCGGCCTCGCACAACTTGTCGATGGTCTGTTCCGAGGGCGGCATGTCGGGACTTCCGATGGCCAAGGAGATGATGTCTTGGCCCGCAGCATTGAGCTGGGCCACCTCTTTCAACTTCCTGCTGAAGTAGTACTCCTGTACGGAGTTTACTCTCTCTGCTGGTTTGATCATATCTGTTCGTTTTTTGCTTCTTGGTATTCGCCGATAATCTTGATGTCCTTTGTCAAGGGTGTGATGGCGTCGACCGCCTGGCGGTAGCGTATGAGATCGCTGAAGGTGACATCGACATAGAAGAGGTATTCCCACTCATGGCCGATGACGGGCAGGCTCTGTATCTTGGTAAGGTTGATGTCGTAGAAACTGAGGATGGTGAGCACCTTCGACAGCGAACCTTCCGCATGGGGCAACGAGAAGACGATGCTGGCCTTGTCGGAGTGGCTCAGGGGGCGCAGGAAGTCGGCCTTGCGCGGGTCGCAGACCACGAGGAAGCGCGTGAAGTTGTGCTTGTTGTCCTCGATGTGGTCCTCGAGCACCTTCAGCCCGTACATCCTTGCAGCATCGGCGTGGCAGATGGCAGCCCATCCGCGGCAGCCGTGCTGCTCGATGTAAGCCGCACTGCCTGCGGTGTCCTCAGCCTCCACAGCCTTCAGGTCCGGATGGTTGGCGAGGAAGGAACGGCACTGCATCAGGGCCACGGGGTGTGAGTGTACCTCTTGCAGGGAAGCCCAGTCGTCATCGGGCAGGCAGCAGATGCTGTGGCGGATGTGGAGCTTGTGCTCACCCACGATGGTTGTCCCGCTGGCACGGAGCAGCTCATAGTTGTGCAACAGGCTGCCCGCAATGGTGTTCTCAATGGCCAGCATGCCGATGACCGTGGGGTCGCGCTTGATGTTCTCAAACACTTCCTCGAACGTATCGCAGCAGATCAGCGTGATCTGCTCGCCCTCGAAATACTGGTGGGCGGCAATGTCGTGGAACGATCCCGGAACTCCCTGTATGGCTATTCTTTTCATCTTCTTCATTTTAGGAGGTGTACTTACAAACAAAATTCCCGTCTCACTTACATGAAACGGGAATTGGATGCAAACCTCTTGTCGGTTTTAATATCTTCCTTAAGTTGAACTCTACACGCAACTTCCCGCTTCACATCGCAATGCAAAGTAAAAATAATAGGCGTAAAAAGATGCGTAAGACTTCATTGTTTTATCTCTTTATGTTGTTTACAATTGCAAAAGTATCACTTTTTGTTGAGACAAACAAACATTTTTGAAGAAATCTTCCAAATTTTCTTTCACAAGTTCAAAAGGCGGCTTGGCCCTTGCCACGCCCGTTTACTGCGGGTTTGTCGGCAGCTGATTGTGACCAAAGGCCAAGCAACCTCAGTCTCACCTCACATCGGGCGCCTGCCAGAACCAGGCGTCATCACAGGTGACGACATCGCTGATTGAGGCATGATGGCCACTGGGCTGGAGCGACACCAACTCATGGGTGCCGTCCTCCGTGTTAGCCCCCAGTTCCATGTAGCACGACAGGTAATAGAGATTCTTGGCCATGTAGCTGTCCAGATACTCCTCCTTGGTTTGCTTCGACTGGTGGTTCCAGTTGGCATCTTCGTTGAGCACAAGGGGCTTGTCGTCGCGCAGACGCTCGCGTACCTCGGCTATGCTGAGCAACTGCCCGTTCTCATCACTCACGTAAGCTGCAAACGACGGGTCCATCCACACCCACTTGTTCAGCTGCTTGCTCCACACCACGCAGATCACATGGCAGTCGGGATCGGTGTCGTAGGCCTTCGACTGGCAGACCATGAAGCGGGCGGGATAGCCCATAGCAAGATAGAGCTCCGACAACACGATGGCCAGTCCACGGCAGTTCAGTCCACGGCTTTCCTTCTTGCATGCCTCATAGAGGTCAATGGCCGTGCGAGGCACATTGGGTATGCCGCCACTGCCGTCATGACGGATCGCGTCGTGGAGCCAATACATGATGTTCTTGATGCGGCTAATCTCATCGCCATTGCCCGCGATGCTATCGAGCTTGAAGTACTCCCTGACGCGCCTCAGGGCAGGGTCTGAGGCTGATGCGTAGGTGAAACGGCGGTTTTGCTTGCCATCGCCCATGCAATAAGCCGGGCTCTGCCGAAGGATATAGAGATAGTCCGTATGCTGGCGTACACGCTCGGCGTACTGGGCGAAATGGGGCGTGTGGCGCACGTTGTCGAGGTCTGTGTCTTTTAGGATATGCGCATACGACTCTTGCACGGGATTAAACCCATAAGAAATGTCCAACATGCGAAGGGCGTTGGCGGTGTCGTTTTTCAGGGAATAAAGGCAAGCCACATTGTAAGCTGTCCCGGCGAGAACTTGCGAGAAGAATTGCGAGTTCTTCGCCACTGGCATCGCGCGCTGAAACAAGTGGGCAACGGAGTCGGCGATGACGGTTCCGCCCTGTTCCAGTGAGCGCCCCACATATAAGTCGGAACGGCTGTAGCCGACATACCCGTCCACCCGGACTTTTGTCAAGAGGGGACAACCGTCCAGTTGCTGCAGATGCGAGTCGAGCACCATACCTTTGAATGTCATGTCCTTCAGTTGCGGACAGTTCTTGGCCAACAAGGGCCCGCCCGTGCTGACCGAGGTGCCAAAGACCACGCTCCGCAACTTGGGCAGGTTCAAGAAAGGTGTTCCGTCCATGTGAAGCACCGTGCCTGTGACCGTAACCCGCTCAAGCGACGGCATGTCGCGAAACAGTGTGTAAGACAAATATTCCATGTCATGCAACGTGATGCTCTTGAGCGACGAGCACCCGTAGAAACTATTTTGCCCCATGCCCTGAAAGCTGTCAGGCATCTCCAGGTCGGTAAGCGCGTCACAATGGGCAAACAGGCTGTCGGGAACGTCAAAGACGTCGCCTTTCGACAGGATGCGTGCCTTGGAGAGATTGAGCGACATGAGACTGCCGCTTTGCTTGCCGGCCATCTGGCGGATGACCTTGAAGTCGCTGGCGTCAAGTGCGCCTTCCACCGCGAGGCGCGTCACGCTCTTTTGCTGTTTGGCGGTGAGGACCTGAGCCAAGGTTCCCGGCTGCTTCACCACCACATGCTTGGATGAGGCGAAGGTCGCTGTCAATGGAAAGAGAAGTGCACATGCGAGAAGGCTCCATTTGAATTGTTTCATAGTGTTCTTGATTGCGGCACACTTGTGATGTATACGTTTTTTCGTCGTCGTACCCTACTTGGCAATCGATTGCCACATAGCGACATCGGACATGGAAAGGCATTAGCAGGTGCCGCGTTTTCACTATGCCAAGTCATGCCGAACTTTTAATCATATACGCTAAAAACGCATAAAAGTGACAAATGTAAACAAGAAAATGCGAGCATTAAGGCTTTTTAACCAAAACAACGATAAAAAAGCATAAACGCCAATGGGTGAAACCAAGAGCTTGTGTATATTTGCAGCCAAAGAAAGGATTCGCATGAAAAGATTCTTATCACTTGTCGTTGCCACCAGCATGGCCTCTACGCTCATGGCCCAAAGTGAGCTGTCGACGTTTAAGACACCATCGGCCATGAAGCCCCTAAGTTCCGCCTACGCCATACGCCCACAGGCCATGCAGCCCCAACTGATGGCCTCGCCTTCGCTGTCCATGGCAGCAGCGCCCAACGTTCCAGCTCGTAGCCAACGAAAACAGGCTGAGCAGCATGCCACTCACGAGGAGGAACTCGACAGCGTCCGATGGTACCCTACGCCCCACTCCACCTATTATAATTACGGGCCCTTGCACGAGGGCCTCAACGTGAGCCTCGACATGAGCGCCTTTGCCACCTTCGGCAAGCATGCCAAGGGTGGCGGATTCGGGCAACGGCTCACCGCCACGTGGCTGCAGTCTCTGGGCAAACATGGATGGGTGGCCGCTGGCGGATACATCAACCACATGAACTGGCGGGGCGACAACTACACCAGCGGAGGACTGACGGCCGAGGTGGGCTATCAGTTTGACGACCACTGGTCGGCCTATGTCTACGGACAGAAGTCGCTGGTCAACCAGGGTGGCCGTTACGCGGGGCTTCCACCCTACGGGCTCGGTTGCTACGGCTGGGGGTATTCACCTTTCTTCAACAATGACCTGGGTGACAAACTCGGTGCCGCTGTGCGCTGGACGCCCAACCCCACCCTCTCCATCGAAGTGTCGGTGGAGAAGAACTGGTATCCCAAGAGCAACGCTGGCTATTGGGGACAATACAATTATCCCATGCCCCAGAACAACTAAGGCATGGGATTTATGAAGAAGTTGTAACACACTGCGCATCACCAGTCGGCCACAAGCCTGAGGCGCAGCGAGTTGAGCACCACACTGACGCTGGAGAAAGCCATGAGCGCCGATCCCCACATGGGGGTGAGCCGGATGGGCGGCTCGGCATAGAAGAGCCAAAGCACACCAGCGGCCAGTGGCAAGCAAATGAGGTTGTAGACAAAGGCCCAAAAGAGGTTTTGCCATATCATGCCGACGGTCTTCCGGCTCAAGCGCATGGCATAAGGCAGGGCGCGCAAGTCGTCGGTCATGAGGGTCACCTGCGCCACGTCCATGGCCACGTCGGTGCCGTCGCCCATGGCCACCGACACGTCGGCCTTGGCCAAAGCTTGCGCATCATTGACACCATCGCCAATCATCACCACCCGCTTGCCCGCACCCTGGAGACGACAGATGAGCGCCTCCTTGTCTTGGGGCGTGCAACCCGACTGGTAATGGGCGATGCCGGCCTTGTCGGCCCAGTAGCTGACGGCCTCCTCCTTGTCGCCACTCATCATCCAGACCTCCACGCCATGGCTTTGCAACGTCTGCAAGGCCTCGCGGGCATGGGGCTTCAGCGTCTCGCGCTCGTCAAGCGGCAACCGGTCGGCCTGGGTGAAATCCACTTCCTTATTGGCCGTGGTGAGCGTTCCTGTCTTGTCGGTCACCAACACGTCCACCTGACGCAGACGCTCCAGGGCGGTGGCGTCCTTGATGAGCACATGGCGCTCGGCCGCCTTGCCGATGCCCACCATGAGGGCCGTGGGCGTGGCCAAGCCCATGGCACAAGGACAGGCCACCACCAGCACCGTGACTGCGCACACCACGGCTCGTGCCAGCATGGGCGTGCCGCCCACGGCCATCCACACCAGGAAGGTGAACAGCGACAGGCCACACACCACGGGCACAAACACACGGGCAGCCTTGTCGACGATGCGTTGCACCGGAGCCTTGGAGCCCTCGGCCTCCTGCACCATGCGGATGATATGGGCCAGGGCGGTCTGCTCGCCCACTTGACGGGCCCGCATGCGCAACTTGCCTTGTGAGGGAATGGTGCCTGCCATCAGGCGGGCGCCACGTCGCTTCACCACAGGGGTTGGCTCGCCGGTGATCATGCTCTCATCGACATAGGCGGCATCGGCGGTCATGAAGCTCTCGGCCTCCAGCACCTCTCCGTCGACGGGCACACGCTCACCGGGCCGCACCTCCAGCACATCGCCCACGCTGATGGTAGACACGGGCACCTCTTCGATTACGGGCACGCCACCTTCGCCATCGGCGCTCACCACATGGGCGGTCTTGGGCGCCATGCCCATCAGCTGACGGATGCTCATGGCAGTGCCGTCCTTGGCCTTCTCCTCCAGCAAACGGCCGGTCAGCACAAAGGTGATGATCATGCCGCAAGAGTCGAAGTAAGTCAGTTGGGCATCGCCCCAAAAGGTGTTGTAGACAGAGAAGAGAAACGACACCAACGTGGAGAGGGCCACCAGCACATCCATGTTGGCCATGGCGTGGCGCAACTGTCGGACGGCTCTCACATAGAACGGACGCCCGCATGCCCACATGTTGGCCAAGGCAAGGAGCAGGGCCAACTGGTTGGCATAGGCTGTTACGCCCACGACCACCCAGCCCATGCTGACACTCATGACGGCCACGGAGAGCAACCACGACAGCAACACGCGACGGCGCAACACCTCATACTCGCGGCGCCGGATGGCTTCAGCCGAACGGCCTTGCTCGATGACAAGGTCGTAGCCGATGTCGTTGATGGCCCGTTTCATGTCGGCGGGCGTTATCCGGGCGGGATCATAATCGACAAGAGCGCTGCGCCCCACGAGGCTGACCGATGCGCTCCGGATGCCATCCAGCGAGTTGAGCTTGCGCTCCACATTGGCCGAGCACGCAGCACACGCCATGCCCACGACAGGAAGGGTCTGCTTCATCGCGTCATCAGAGGGTCAGTTCGTAACGACCGCAGTTGGCCACAGCCTCCTGCATCTGCTCGACGGTCACCTTGTCGGCGTCATAGACCACATCCATGGTCTTGTCGGCCAGGTTGCCTTCAGCGCTCTCCACGCCATCCAGGGCGCGCAAAGCTCCCTCCACACGCGCTTGGCAGTGCGCACACATCATGCCGCTCACGGCAAAAGTCTTCTTTTCCATAACTTGATATTGAGTGAATACGTTTTGTGGATGCAAAGGTATTCAGTTTCCGCGGCCAAAGTGTTATGGAATGTTGGGCATAACTTATAAGATTACCGAAGTTCGGATTTAGCGAATTACGAGAATTTCGTTATCGCGCCTCATCCGTCATTGTGCCTTGGGCGCAACAAAAGATTGTCGTAATCGCCCGTCCGTTGGGCAAGAAGATTTGTAAAGTGTTGTAACGGTTGTATGGGGTGCCTTAGATACGGATGAGCGTCATGTAGAGCAACGTCCCGGCCACAATGGACCACATCATGCTCTTGCGCCAGGCATGAATGGCCACGGTGAAGGCCACAGACAGAAGTCGCGCCACGGTGTCGAAAGGCACACCCAGAAGTCCGGTGGAAGCGACACCGCCGGGAGAAGCGCCAAAAGTGATGTCCTTGAGGCAATAGACCACCAGCAGGGCAAAGACCGAGGCGGGCAGCACACGACCGAGATAGAGCACATAGCGAGGAGTGGGCCTGCCGGGGCGGAACAGCACAAAGGGGACGAAACGGGTGAGCATGGTGGCCACCACACCCGCCCCGACGATGACGGCTTGTTGCAGAAGGGTCATGCGGCACCTCCTTTCTCCAGCTTGCGCCGCATGAGGGTGAGAAACACAAGGATGACCACCATGCTGGGGATGATGAAGCGGTCGGGGCCAAAGAACAGGAGCGCCAACCCACAGATGAACAGGCCGGAAAGGCTGCTCAGGTGACTGCGCTCGCGAATCCAGTTGTCGGCGAAGATGGCGGCAAACATGGCCGTGAGCACAAAATCGAGGCCGCGCAAGTCGAAGGTGAGCAGGGGACCCACCAATCCGCCCACTGTGGCCCCCGCCACCCAGTAGGTCTCGTCAAGCCAGGTCAACCAAAGCAGGTACCAACCGCGATCGCAGCCATCGGGAATCTTTGCGCTGCTGGTCAGCGCGAAGGTCTCGTCGGACATGCCAAAGATGAGGAAAAACTTCTTCCAGCCCAATCCCTTGTAGCGCTCGAGCATGGCCAACCCGTAGAAAAGGTGGCGGGCGTTGACCATGAGTATCACGAGAAAGGTCTGGAGAGGATGGAAACTGCCCAACAACATGTTGCCAAGCAGAAACTCGGCGCTGCCGGCATAGACCACCATCGCCATGAGCATCGGATAGAGAAAACTGAACCCCAACTCGTGCATGTAGATGCCATAGGTGATGCCCAAAAAGCCATAGCCGGCCATGATGGGCAACGAGGCACGGAAGGCGTGCCTGAAAGCCACCTGTCTTTTTCCCATAGTGTGTCTGTGTTAATGAGGAGGAAAAAGGACAGCCTCGCCTAAGACGAGACTTTCCTGAAAAGAGGACCTGCCGAAAAAGACAGGGAAACTAAATCTGGTCGAGTGCCCGACGGTCCTTGTGCTGAAGGTTCTTGTAGGCCGAAGGCGTGATGCCCGTGACCATCTTAAACTGGCTGGAGAGATAGGCCACGCTCGAATAGTGGAGTTGGAAAGCGATCTGGGTGAGCGTCAGTTCACCATAGGTGAGAAGTTCCTTGACGCGCTCGATGCGCTGCTCGATGTAGTAACGCTCGATGGTCATGCCCGTGACCTCGGAAAAGAGCTTGGAGAGCGAGGAGTACTCCATGTGGAGTTCCTGCTGGAGATAATCTGAGAGATTGACCTCCGACCGGTTGTCCCGATAGTGCACCAACCGGATAACGGCAGCACGGATTTGCTCGACGACCTGCTGCCGGCGATCAGCCAACAGTTTGAAACCGAGCGCTTGCAGGGCGTCGGCCAACTGGGCGCGCCTCTCATCGCTCACGTCGCCCTCGACCTGCGCCACGCCGAGCTGCACGTCGATGGGATGCAGACCGTTGTCGCGTAGCGCCTGCTCAACGCTCATGCGACAACGGTCGCAAACCATGTTCTTGATGTAAAGTGTTGTGATGGTCATCCTTTCAACACGTTGTCTCATTCATGTTCCATCAGTATCTGCACGATACGCTCGGCCGAACGGCCATCCCAGCGGTCGGGGATGCCCCCCTCCTTCCACTGGCCGGCGACCATGCGGGCCACCTCCTGCGACAGCAGCGTGGCGTCTTCGCCCACCAGGACATTGGTGCCCACCTTCACGGTCTCTATGTGCTCGGTGTAGCTGTTGAGTGTGATGCAGGGCACCTGGTCGAACGTGGCTTCCTCGGCCACATTGCCAGAGTCGGTGATGATGCCTGCAGCCTTGCGGAGCATGTCCTCGAAAGCCAGGTAGGGGACGGGATCCACCATGTGGAACGCGGCACGGCCTCCTATGGCCTCCAGGCACTCGGCCACGGCTTCACGGGCCAGACCGTGAAGCGGCGCATAGACGGGCACATCGCCCACTTGACTGACAATGGCCTCAAGCAGGCCGCGCAACTTGGCACGGTCAGCGATGAGCAGCTTGCGGTTGAGGGTGAACACGAAGTAGCGCCCGGGCAAGTCAAATGGCAGCTGCGACGGTTTGCACCCATCGCGCTGGCTGGCAAAGAAGCGGAGATTGTCAATGAGCACATTGCCCACCATATACACCTTCGACAGTTCGGCCCCCTCGCGGTTGGCGATGCTATTGTTGCTGATACCTGCAGTGAACAGGATGTCGCTCAGACCATCAATGAGCAGGCGGTTGATCTCCTTGGGCATGGTGATGTCGAAACTGCGTGTGCCGGCAGCTATGTGCGCCAGGCGCACGCCCTGCTTCTTGGTGACGATGGCCGCCGCCATGGTGGAAGCCAAATCGTCGACTACGATCACCGTGTCGGTGGGATAACGTTGGAGATACTGTTCGAACTTAGACATGACCTGGCCCGTCAGCTCATTGAGGTTGGAACAGGTCACACCGAGATATTCGTCGGGCTGGGAAATCTGCAGGTCGGCAAAGATGGACGGCTCGACAGTGGGGTCGTCAGCGCTGCCGGTGTAGACCAGGCGGTAATCGATGTCGTGGCCTTGCGCCTTCGCACTATTGATGGCGCGGATGACAGGAGCCACCTTGATGAAGTTGGGACGGGCTCCGCAAACGATGCAAATGTTCATGGTCTTCGATGATTAGGGGTGAATGGTGGATTACTTGCGGCTGCTGGCGGAACGCTTCTTGGAAGAGGTTCTGGTGGTAGTCTTCGTCGTGGTCTTCTTGCCTTTCGACTTGGTGGCAGTCTTCGTCGTGGTCTTCGTGGTCGTCTTGATGGCAGCATTGCCTGCGGCCACGGCTGCCTCATAATACTTCTTGGCCTCGGGCATCTCCTTCTCCAAGGCGGCGATGCGCTTCTCGTCGGAGGGGTGATCGCTGAAGAAATCGGAACTGTTGCTGCTGCCCGATGACATGCGCTTCCAGAACGGGATGGCCTCCTCAGGATTGTAGCCGGCCATGGCTGCGAAGATAAGGCCCATGTAATCGGCCTCGCTCTCGTTGGAACGGCTGTACTTCAGGTTCATCAAGGGAAAGGCGTAGTTGCCTGCCACCGATGCACCGGCCTGCACAATGGTGCCGGCCGTACCGCCCACCATCTGCCCAGCGGTTCCGATGACTTTGGTCAAGACGCTCTGGTTGTTTTGCTTGGTCAGCTGCTCAGCGGAGTGCTTGGCCACAGCATGCGCGATCTCATGGCCGAGGACGATGGCCAGCGCAGTCTCATTTTCGGTATAGGGAAGCAGGCCCTCGTAGACCACTATCTTGCCACCTGGCAAGCACCAGGCGTTGGCCTCCTTGTTCTGCACAAGATTGAACTCCCACTGGAAGCTGTTGGCATCGGCAGCATAGCCATGCCCCTTCAGGTAGGTGGTGACGGCATTGGCCAGGCGCTGCCCCACCCGCTGCACCATGGCCGTGTTGGCGGCATCGGTGCTCTTTTGCGCCGTAGACATGAACTTGGTGTACTCCTGGGTGCCAAGACTCAACATCTGCGCATCGGAATAGCTGGACGACACTTTGTGCTTGCGCCCGGTGACAGGAACGGTCTCTGTCGTGCCACAGGCTGAGACGAGCAGCAGGCTCGCCATGCTCAACAAGAATAATCTGAACTTTTTCATTGTGATAACCTTTTCGTTGATTAATGCAAAGTTAACATTATTTTCGGAAAAGGTACTTCATCGGCAATTACATTTTGCCTTACCCACGTCTTTTTTTTGAGCAAATAAAAAGCTCGCTTCACAGCGAGCCTTCTACTTATTATACAAAAACATTACAAAATTCTATTTTCTATAGCGAACAAGAGTATTCGTTTCGTTGATGCCTGACGGCACTTGCTATGGCTTAGCACCCCATGCAGCCAACCCCACGACACTTACGCTGGCAATAGCGCTGGCACTGGCGCCGGATGTCGTAACCCAAAAGGGCTCCCAGAATAAAGTCTTCCTCGGGCGACAGCTCGTTGAGCGGGCGCGTCACCATCAGGCGGATAGCGTCCATGCACTCTTGGCTGCCGAAAAAAAGGTTGACCGAATCTTGGCCGGCAGGCTGCACCAGATAACTGATCTGCTGGCGTTGCAAGCGTTGCTCGGCATAGGACAGGTAACGGCGGTTGAGGGTGTAGAGCACCATCTGGCGGACGCCCTTCTGGTACTCGTAGATGTGATTCATCAACACCTTCATCTCTATGGGTTGTGCGGTCATGGGCTTATGGGGATAAGGTTCCTTGCCCGAAGGCAAGGACACGGGGAAATGGATGAGTTAAAATCCGAGAGTGGGAATCCAGGCGTCGATGCGCTCTTCGGTCTGGTCTGACTCGTTGACGTCGTCAAGGGCGAGTCCTACGAACTGGCCGTTGACTACCGCGTCGGAATCGTCAAACGTGTAACCGTCGGTCGAAACGGCGCCCACCACGGTGGCACCGGCGGCCATAGCCGCATCGTAGAGCTCCTTCATGCCGCCACAGAACGTGTCGGGATAACTGGCCGAATCGCCGCAACCGAAGATAGCCACGCGCTTGCCAGACAGGTTGGCTGACTTCACGAGGCTAACGCCATCATACCAATCGTCTTGCAACTCGCCCGCGCCCCATGTGGAGGTGCCCAGCACGAGATTGTCCGCGGAGACCAAATCGTCGGCCGTCAGGTCTGAAACATTGATCACGTCGGCGCCCAATTTCGCACCGATAGTCTGAGAGATGCTTTCGCAGGTGCCGGTGGTCGAACCGTACACCACTATTGTCTTACTCATAATCGTTATTCGTTTGGTTTGGTTTACGGATGCAAAGATAGGATGTTTCGGCAAACATTGCAATACCTAAAAATTGTGGTTTGAGGCAAATACTTAAAAATAGGTACATTCTTTTGGCACCCCACAAGGCGGAATTGGGGAAAAATGTAGTACCTTTGCAATCATATATGGTGGGATCTATAAATTAGCTTTGCCAGATTTTGAGGTTCTTTTTGAGGTCAGGGTGTCGGCGAGTGAGGAAGTATAGCGGGCTATACGACCGAACGAGGTGGCGCCAGGAGCCCAAAAGAGACCCCCAAATGACAAAACGCAACCCTTCATAATTCATGTTTTTGTGGTGGTAATTGATAGAACCCACCATATAATAAATAAGGTATCAATGACAATGGACAACAAGACAAATCGGCTGATCAGCCTCGCTTACCAACTTTACGACATCACCGACGGCGAACACACGCTCGTGGAGCAAACCGCAGACGGACGTCCCTTCACCTTCATCAGCGGAATGGGCATCGCCCTCGACACTTTCGAGCAAAAAATGGAAGGGCTGATGACAGGAGACAACTTCGACTTCACGCTCACGCCCGAGGAGGCTTACGGTGAATATGAGGACAGCCACGTCATCGACCTGGACAAGGAGATGTTTGTCATTGACGGAAAATTTGACGCCGAGCATGTGCGCAAGGGAGCCATCATACCCCTGCAAAACGAGGACGGCAACCGATTCAATGGCGTGGTGGCCGAGGTCACGGCCGACAAGGTGAAGGTGGACCTCAACCATCCTCTGGCTGGACGGACACTCAACTTCAAGGGCTCCATACTCGAGGCTCATGAGGCCACCAACGAGGAGATACAGGCATTCGTCGAATCATTGCAAGGCAACGGAGAGGGATGCGGACACTGTGACCACGAGGGCGGATGCAAGAACCATGAGGGCGGATGCAAGGGACACGGGCACGACGGACACTGTCACAACCATGAGCACAAGAATGGCGGATGCGGCTGTGGACACTGCCACCATGAAAACTAAACAACACACAAAACTCGGGACATGAGAAACACCTTTGGCAACATATTCACCCTGACTACTTTTGGCGAGAGCCACGGCGAGGCGGTGGGCGGTGTCGTGGACGGCATGCCGGCCGGGATAGACATCGACACCGACTTCGTTCAGCACGAACTGGACAGGAGAAAGCCTGGGCAAAGCCGTATCACAACCCAAAGGAAGGAGGCCGACCAGGTGGAATGGCTCAGTGGCATCTTTGAGGGCAAATCGACTGGCACGCCCATCGGCTTCGTGGTGCGCAACACCAACCAGCACTCCAACGACTACGATAACATGCGCCGACTCTTCAGACCCTCACACGCCGATTACACCTATTATAACAAATATGGTGTGCGCGACCACCGGGGCGGAGGACGCTCTTCGGCCCGCATCACCATCAGCCGTTGCGTGGGGGGTGCCTTGGCCAAGTTGGCCCTGCGCTCCCTGGGCATCAGCATACAGGCTTATGTGTCGCAGGTGGGTGACATTGCCATCGACCGTGACTATCACCGCTACGACCTGAACAAGTCCGAGGACAACATCGTCAGATGTCCGGATCCAGAGAAAGCTAAACTCATGGAGGAACTGATCATGAGGGTGAAGAACGAAGGAGACACCATCGGTGGTGTGGTGACGTGTGTCATCAAGGGATGCCCCGTGGGACTGGGCGAGCCGGAATTTGGCAAGTTGCACGCGCAACTCGGCGCGGCCATGCTGGGAATCAACGCTGTGAAGGGATTCGAATATGGTGACGGGTTCGACATCGTGACGCATCGCGGATCGGAGGTGAACGACATCTTCCTGCCCAGCGGTCCAACGGTTGCCAATCATGGGACAGGACTTGCAGCCAACACCAAAACCAACCACAGTGGAGGAATACAGGGGGGCATCAGCAACGGACAGGACATATGGTTCCGAGTGGCCTTCAAGCCCGTGGCAACTCTACTGATGCCGCAGGACACCATCGACCTGGACGGCAACGCCACGACCATCGATGCACGCGGCAGGCATGACCCCTGCGTGACACCAAGGGCTGTGCCCATCGTGGAGGACATGGCCGCCATGGTCATCCTCGACAATTGGCTCATGAACAAAACTGTTAAAATATGACTCGCACGCGGTCACCCCGCGGAAAACAAAAAAAGAAACGAAGTGACGGTGGAATGA
>DJOV01000123.1:19760-30036 GCA_002437285.1 Prevotella sp. UBA6429
TCATTCCACCGTCACTTCGTTTGTATGCGCATCTTACGCCAAAGAACATCGGGAAGCAGACGCCAAAAGAAGGTGAGCAGGCGATAGCGCCAATCGATGACGCACACATGACGATCACGACTGACGGCTCGCACAATGATGCGGGCCACCTTATGCGGATCCATCAACATGGGATAAGAGGCGCCATCGCCCAACAGCTCTGTGCGCACAAAGCCGGGACGGATGTCGGTGAAGCGAATGGGGAGATGACGCATGTGGGCTTGCTGCTCCAAGGCCTGCACATATACATTCTGAAAAGCCTTCGTGGCACTGTAGGCTGGCGCCGCACCCAGCCCCTTCGTCCCGGCGATGGAGGAGATGACGGCGATGTGGCCGGCGCCTCGCTCTGCAAAATAGCGATAGGCTTCGCCCACCATACGAGCAAAACCCATACCATTGGTGGAGAGCGTAGCCTGTTCCTTTGACGCTTCGAGAGTGGGGTTTTGCCACCCTACCCCAGCAGCATGGAAATAAAGATCCATGCCACCCATCTTGTCGACCAGTTGCATCAAGGATTCGGGGGCATCGTCACGCGTGACATCAAGCACCTGCACACACGACCGAGTGGGATAATCATCGGACAAGGACTGCAACGCCTCATGGCGGCGAGCTGCCAAGCCCACCATCCACCCCTGGCGCAACAAGAGGCAGGCCACTTCACGCCCGATGCCTGAGGAGGCACCCACCACAACCGCTTTCTTCATCTTTCTCCTTTTATTATAAGTATTATATGTGCGAATAGCATCACTACCATATACGCGAAGGGCATCAGGCCACCTCAGACAACGCCCACTATCTCACGGGCACTCTTGCAACCATGGCGCTCCAACCAGTCTGTCATGCCTTGCTTGACCTTCACGGTCACCGTCGGATCTACGAAGTTGGCTGTGCCAATCTCAATGGCTGACGCACCGGCCATCATAAACTCGATGGCATCCTCTGCAGTCATGATGCCCCCAAGACCGATGACAGGAATCTTCACAGCATGAAACACCTCATTGACCATGCGCACAGCCACAGGCTTGACGGCCGGGCCGCTGAGTCCGCCGGTGCGGATGCTGAGCTTGGGCTGGCGGCGCTCAATGTCAATGGCCATGCCCATCAGCGTGTTGATGAGTGACACGGCGTCGGCACCCTCGGCCTCGCAAGCGCGCGCTATGTCAGCGATGTGGGTGACATTGGGCGAGAGCTTCACGATGAGCGTCTTGTGATACACCTGGCGCACGGCACGCACCACACTGGCGGCTCCCTCACACGTCACACCAAAAGCCATGCCTCCATCCTTGACATTGGGACACGAGATGTTGAGCTCAATGGCGGGAATGTTGTCGAGCGTGTCAATGCGAGTGGCACAGGCGGCATAGTTGTCGGGCGATGAGCCGCTGACGTTGACGATAAAATGGGTGCCGATGTCCTTAATCTGGGGATAAATGTGGGTACAGAAATAGTCCACTCCCTTATTTTGAAGGCCCACACAGTTGAGCATTCCCTGCGCTGTCTCAACCATGCGCGGATAGTCGTTGCCCTGGCGGGAGGCCTGCGTGGTGCCCTTCACAATGATGGCGCCTATCTCTTCCAACGGCACCAGGTCTTGAAACTCCAAACCGTAACCGAACGTACCACTGGCGGTCATCACCGGATTGGAAAGGTTCAATTGATTTATATTTACATTTAAGTCTACCATAACAGTCTCTGAATATTAAACACTGGTCCTTCTTTGCAAACACACAAATTGCCCTCGGATGTCTTCTCCACACAGCAAAGGCAAGCGCCCAAACCGCAGGCCATCATGTTCTCGAGTGAGGCTTCACAGGAGATGCCTTGCTGCTTGGCGTAGCGGGCCACCGACAGCATCATCGGCTTGGGGCCACAGGTCTGTATGAAGTCAAAATGTTGCTGCTCCAAAACGGAGTGGTTGGTCACAAATCCCTTCTCGCCCAGCGAACCGTCTTCCGTGGTGACATACACCTCGCCTTCACTACGGTAGAGGTCAAGTTCCAAGAGGTCGCTGGCCGTACGACCACCTAACAGGAAGACAGGCTTGAAGCCGGCCTGGCGAAGAGCTGCCCCCTGATAGAGCAACGGAGCGACACCGACACCACCACCCACCAGGAGAACACGCGCTGCGGATGACTGAGGCATGGAGAACCCATTGCCCAAAGGGAGCAAGCAGTTCAACGTATCGCCTGGGCACAGACGGGCCAACTGGCGGGTGCCTTCACCAATGGTGGCTACCAATAGCCACAACTCGTTGTGCTCTACATCAATGTAATGGATCGAAATGGGGCGGCGAAGGAAGGTGGAAGGTGAATGGTCCACTCTGACTTCTACAAACTGACCGGGCTGCATGGTTGGAAGGGGGGCTTCCTGGGTCAGTTTGAGCAACACATGCTTGGGGCTCAAACGTTCCACCGTGCTGACGCGCAGGTCAAGACAATACTTCTTCATAAGTTATCTTTATGGTGATTAACATTGCAAAGATAGCGCATTTATACGAGACCATAGGATATTAGGCACTAAAAAGTTGCATGGAACAGAGAACGGGGAACTATTCTACCTGAATTCAGGCTATATCCAGACTTGTTCATGACCGCAGCTGCCAGCCCCCAAAAAGATTCAGTCCGCCTCTTAATTATAAAGGCACGCGCGACCCTTGTATAAACACGCACGATCCCTGTATAAAGGTGCTCAAATGCTTTATCTTGCAGCTCGTCACTCACTTCTGCTGCCATCGTCTTCTTCAGTGGTATGACGAAAGCTCCGCACTTCACGCCAAGTACTGAAGTAATCCGTGCATAAGGTCTTCAATAATCCGTGCATAGTACTGGCAAAATCTCAAGGAGAAGACGCATCAAGCCTATAATAAACAAGTATAAACGTATGACCCCTGCCCAAAGGCCATACTTAGGGAAAGCAAAGACACAAAGAAAAGCCACTGACGAACCGCGCTTATGCCCTAACAGGTATAGTTACGCACACGCACCATTTTCAGATAGTCCACAAGTCACCCCGCCAAAAAAACGGCACTCACTGTAACACGGTTAGAAGCACTTAGGGAAAAAGGCCTCAACACGACATCACATGGAGGCTCTTTCGTTCTTGCCATTCTACACCGCAAGGTAGAAAAAGGGCCTCGTCACAACATCACTTCTTAGGAGCAAAAGTCTCCCAGGTCTGGTCATCATAGAACACTCGGATCTCAGTAATTCTCCTTTGCGGCCTGTCAATATATTTGATTTGATTTTGGAAGGCACCCCCAGGCTCACTCACACCGCGTGACTCCACAGCAGCCTGAGAAGCTTCGAAGAGGAGAGGGGATGACGCTGGCGCGTCAGCATGTCCGACCTCAGGCCGATCGACTTGGGCTCCGCCATCCTGCGAGGCTGGAGCATCCTCCATGGAGCCAACACCATACAGGAGCCACTCCAAGGACACCTGAGGAAAGTGCTTGTGAATGGCGTCAACCATCTGGAGGGTGGGCCGTGTCTTGTTATTGAGCACGCCACTCAACGATCCTTCCGAAATTCCAGTGAACTGCGAGAAGATTTTTTGAGTCATGTGATTTGACTCCATGATTTTCTTAATTCGATCTTTCATACCCTGCAATTTGTGTGTTAGGTGACTTTTAGCGCTTTTTGCGCCCATTTGCATTCGATTTGCAAAGTTAAAACATATATTTGAATTCTCCAACTAATACGAATAGAATTTAAATTGATGAAATTAAAATTCGTAATTCAAGATTTTGAATAACCAAATCAGAACATACCCGTTGTGCCAGTTCGAATGTGAGAACTCAAATATTAGCGCAAAATATGACTTGAAGTCTTTTTATAGCGTTTTAAAACAAACAACTGGCTTTAAAATAGATATATATGTCTATTCTTACGCTCAAACCGCACTTATGCAACGAAAACGGGCTATAAAAGTTCAAATCTCCTATTTTTACGTTTCGGAGATTATGTTAACTTACTGATTTTCACACTATTAAAGTAATTACACCTTCTCTGTATAATAATTAATACGGGTTTTAAAATGCGATTATTCGTATTTCAGAACTATTTCATTTCATAATTTACATCTTCAAATATATGAATTTTGAAATTTAGAATAATAAAGAATAAAGACCTTGTTTTCGGTTCGTTATCCCGAACTTCGTATTTTTAAATGATAAAGGATGTTAATAGTGAATTTTAGGGGGAGGATAAAGCTTAAATCGAAAATACAGAAGATATTTCCAACCAACGGGCAGATAGCTTCAAAATACGCGATTCTCAGAGGCACAAAAAGAGGCCAAACTTCCATATTCTCATGGAGTTAGGCCTCAAAATAAGCATCACGGGACTTGCACATTCTAGAGTAAAATAGCCCCTGTTTTGTAAAAAAATCAGTGAAGAATGAAGAAAATCAGCTCCTTCATGAGGTCTCCAGCATCGGTATTCGGGTTGTCCAACCCCTTACTTTTAGCGTCAATCTCACGTAGTTTGCCCAAAATCTGGAGAGTTTTTTTTGCCGTGTAATTTCTCAAGCCCGCAAGATAGTCTTTTGTCCCCCATGTCGAGCGCAGTCCGAGAAAGCCTGCAAGGTTCTGCGGATCGTTCTTATCGGGCGCATAATAGGCAATCATCAGGTTCTGAAAGAAACCGAAAAGCAACGGAAGCAGCGAATAAAGTGAGCCCGCCTTGGGATTGCTGTTAAAATAATTGATTATCTGATTAGCTTTGAACACATCCTTGGAGACAATGGCGTTGCGCAATTCGAAGGCATTGAAATCCTTGCTCACACCCACATTCTCCTCCACTACGCTCGGCGTCACTCGCCTGTCGTCTTCAGGGAGCGAGATCAGCAACTTGTCGAGTTCAGACATCATGCGATTCAAGTCAGCGCCGACATGGTCGGCCAACATGCTTGCGCTCTTGTCATCAATCGATGCATTCTTCTTTTTAAGATAATCGCGGATGAAAGCCGGAAGTTGGAAATCCTTGAGCTTCTTACTCTCAAACACCACCCCCGTGCGCTCAGCGGCCGACACGAACCGAAGTCGCCGGTTCATGGCCCCGTTCTTATAACAAATCACCAGGACGGTCGAAGCCAATGGCTTTTGGGCGTATTTCTCCAATCTGTCAAACGACCTCATGCCCTGTGCCTCCTTCACGATCACCACACGATGGCTGGCCATCATCGGATATGACATGCAGAGATCGGCAACCTTCGCCGCATTGGTGTCGGCACCGAAGACTACCGTCTGGTTGAAAGCCTGCTCATCGGGGGCCAGCACATGTTCCTGGATATAGTCGCTAATCTGGTCTATATAATACGACTCCTCGCCCATTAATATATAAATAGGTGCGTAATGTCCCGCCCTCAGGTCTTTCATGATGGCGTCGAACGTGATGGTAGGCCTCTTTTCCGGCATAATTCTTTCTCTTGATAATTGATGTATCTCGCGGCAAATGACTATCTTTGCACACGAACCACATGCAAAGATAGTAAAATGATTCCGTTAAACCTCCCCTCTTTCGACATAAAATTGCAAGGCTCGCGCAAGCGCCCCCGCATTCTCGACGTGCTTCGCCGCAGATACGTGGCCCTGACCCCCGAGGAATGGGTGCGGCAAAGCTTCATCCACTACCTCATCGAGCACATGGGCTACCCGCAGGCTCTTCTTGCCAACGAGGTTCCCCTGCGGGTGGGCGACAAGCAGCTACGCGCAGACAGTGTGCTTTACGATCGAGACTTGCGGCCTAAGATGATCATCGAATACAAGGCCCCAACCATAGCCATCACCCAACATGTGTTCGAGCAGATAGCCGCCTACAACATCTTGTTGCACGTAGACTATCTGATGGTTTCCAACGGCCTCGAACACTATTGCTGTAAAATGGATTATACAAGTAAAGAATGTTTATATCTTGACCACATTCCAAAATACGAAGAATTATGACAAATCACCAAGACGGGCAGGTACTTCCTCAACGCCACAAAGCACCACACGAAACTCCACAAATGCCGTTCCACAAACACCCGCAAAAAGCGGAGCACAGCCCTAAAATGCGAAAAGCCGTCCTTGCCCGAAGGCAAGGACGGCTTTTCACACGTCAGCACGTCACTTGCTGACGATGACCTTATCCCACTGCATCGTAACCTCGCGTGCTATTCTCACGCATGATGTCACGTACGTTGAGCTCCTTATGAGGACCTTTTGTGGCAGTTGGATCCGGATGATGAGGCTTGTCTTCCTCATAGTGGAAATCCTTGTAGTGAGCCTCGGCGATGCCCCAAACCAGCGCGGCCACCACCAAAAACAGGATAAAAGCAAATGCTATATTCATCGTGATTGCTTGTGTAATAATGATTAATTTGGCGCAAAGGTAGTGAATTTTCGTCAAATCATGGCCATCGCACAAGGATTTTTTGCTAAATTTGCAACGATTGACACGCCAACGCAATGATTAGCGCGGCATTGTCACAGCTCACGAGGCCGACGGTGCCCTATTTGCGCCGAAAAGCACATTCACAAAGCGTCAGCGCACACAAGCGGCCCAAAGAAAGCCCGTAGAGCGCGTTTTAAGCCCCTCTACGGGCTTTTTCATCGTTTCAAGTACAAAGACATCATGGGATTCACAAAGTGGCTAGGAGGCCTTTTAGGGCTTCAAATTGGCGGCCCGCTCGGCGCGCTCGCAGGATTTGTTCTCGGCGCAATCGTAGACGGGCTTCAAACAGACGACTCGAACAACGGCAAGATATACGACGGAGACGGTTCCTACGGTGACAACAGGTCACAACAAGACCAATACCGCAAGTACCAGGAGCGCTCTGCGGAAGGCGAGCGCAACAGGTTCCGCTTCTCACTGCTCGTCCTGGCATCCTACATCATCAGTGCGGACGGCAAGATTATGCATTCCGAGATGAACATCGTGAGGCAATGGCTGCGCACAAATTTTGGAGAGACAGCCGTGCGCGAAGGCGAGCAAATATTGCTGCGACTCTTTGAGCAACAGAAGGTTATGGGACCATCGACATACGGAGACACCGTCATGAAATGCTGCGAGCAACTCCAAGGCGTGATGGCCTACGAGCAACGCCTGCAGTTACTCCACTTTCTCTCGATGATCGCCCAGGCAGACGGCAAGGTCGTTCCAGAAGAGGTGGACGCACTCAGGCGATGCGCCGCAGGCCTTGGCCTGAATCCTTCCGAGGTTGACCGGATGCTCAATCTGCACGATGCCGGCGACAGTCTTGAAGCGGCCTACAAGGTCCTGGGCGTGGACGCAAACGCCACAGACGACGAGTTGAAGCAGGCTTATCGCCGTCTGGCCCTGCAAAACCACCCGGACCGCGTGGCCACACTTGGTGAAGACGTGCGCCGTGCTGCCGAAAAGAAGCTGCAAGAGATCAACGCCGCCAAGGAAGCCATCTGGAAAGCAAGAGATATCCGGTAAGGGTTCGCGCTAAAAGAAATAGCACGGATTCGATTATACGATATAACATAAATCATAATAGGGGCACACGTGTAAGCCCGTCACGACATATCCCGTGAGAGAAGCGTAGATCAATATACGCTATACCTCACGGGATATATTATCATATAACACTGATATATAAGATAAGTTTGCTACAAGATATATTGAAATTTAGACCAACAGGACACCCGCTACCATACACAACATATCATGGTATATCCTATAAGAAGTCTCATAATATTCATACACACTACCTCGTAGGTTATCGACATTATATATCTCCGCCACAACATAAGATATCCCGTAAGATATAAACATATTATAGACCGTCATATATAACGTAATCCTACGATATCGAAGACAAACTATTGTACTTTATATAATGTGACTAAACGATAGAGAAGACGAACTACCTCGTACTATACCGTATACAAATACTATAAAGAAGACGCGCTATCTTATAAGGGATAATATACGCTCGCGGCAACAAGGACGGGATAGTTTACGAGATAGCGCACGAGTTTGTATTTTACAAAGCGTATATCTCACAAGATATATCACGCATTATCTGCTGCGGCTAACCAAGATGGTTTATGACATATACCATAGCGGTGAATGAATGCGCACCTCTACCAGGCAGGCAAATTCAGCCCTGACGCCCATCCGGAAGAAGTTATCCTCATTCAAAAACCATCGCACGTCGACAGCCAAACGCCCTATTGTAGGGCTTACAAAAAGAAAGAGTCTGAAAACTTTCCAACAAGTTTCCGGACCCTTTCGATATGCCGGGCACACATTTCTCTCAAGTGTGCCTGGCAGTATATTCCTATTTGGCCTTACTCGCTCACCGCGTCATCCGCCTTCTTGGTGCGACGCGTGGTGCGTGTCTTACGCTTCGGCTTCTCCTCCTCCGGAGTTTCCACCTTCACACCCGCCAATTCGGGGTCAATGAGGATACGGCCGCAATATTCGCAGACGATGATCTTCTTGTGCATCTTGATGTCGAGTTGACGCTGGGGCGGAATCTTGTTGAAGCAACCGCCACAGGCATCACGCTGCACATAGACAATGCCCAGTCCATTGCGCGCGCCCTTCCTGATGCGCTTGAAGCTGCCGAGCAGACGGGCGTCTACGGCCGACATCTGTGCTTCCAGATCCTTAGCCTTGGCCTTCAGCTTTTCCTCTTCCTCTCGAGTTTCCTGCATGATTTCATCCAGTTCGCTACGCTTCAGCTCAAGGTCCTTCTGACGCTCAGTTATGGTCTCCTGCGTCTTTTTCAACTCCTCCTGCCGCTCTGTCACTTTCTGACTGGCCTCGCGGATCTTCTTGTTGCAGAGCTCAATCTCGAGTTCCTGAAACTCTATTTCCTTGTTCAGCGTATCATATTCGCGATTGTTGCGGACATCGTCGAGTTGTTTTTTGTAACGTTCCACGCTTGTCTGCGCCTGCTCAATCTCATTTCGCTTTGTGGCCACAGCGCTTTGGAAATCATCAATTTCCCCCTCGATCTTCGAGAGGCGAGTCTTCAGTCCCTCAATCTCATCCTCCAGGTCACTCACTTCGAGCGGCAGCTCGCCACGGAGGGCGCGCTTCTCGTCGATGCCTGACAAGGTGACTTGCAGCTGGAACAAAGTCTTAAGCTTCTGTTCCACCGTCATCTCTGCGGGTTGTTCTTTCTTTACTGTCATAATATTTTACAGATATATGATTGGGTTTGTATTTGTTCTTGTCAAAAAGCACTTCACGCCCGGGCATTCCTTCTCGATAATATCACGGAAGATCTCGTTTGTGAATTGCTCACTCTGGTAGTGGCCAATGACAGCAATCTGTATCTGCTGCTCATGCCCGAAGTACTGGTGATAATGCATCTCTCCCGTCACAAAGGCGTCGGCGCCGTGCACGATGGCCTCATCAAGCAGGAAGTCCCCTGCCCCGCCACAGACCGCTATCCGTCGTATGGGGCGGCGCAACAGTTGGTTGGCCATGACACACTCCACGTCGAACGTTCGTTTCAGCATGATGACCAAGTCATCAGCCGCCACGGGGTCAGGTAGCTCTCCCATGACGCCCTCGCCGCCGTCCACTCCGTCCACGGTCTGCTGTTTGCCGAAGAAGCGCAACTGTTCGAGCCCCATTTTCTCAGCGATCTTGTAGTTGACACCGCCCCGCGCACTGTCCATATTGGTGTGCATGGATACAACGCATATGTTGTTTCTGATGGCCTTCATCACCGTGCGTTGCACGGCATCTTCGTCCGTGATGCGCCTCAACTTGCGGAAGATTAGCGGATGATGCGACACGATGAGGTTGCACCCCAATGCGACCGCTTCGTCGACAATTTCCTCCGTGACGTCAAGACACAATAAAGCCCCTGATAGTTCCGTCTCTGTTAATCCGATCTGCAAGCCGGCATTATCATAGTCTTCTTGCAGGGGCAGAGGCGCGAATTGTTCAAGGGCACTAAGCACTTTTACTATTTTCACGCTATTAATACGTTTTGGATTGCAAAGTTAACGACTTTCCCTATAATATAAAAAGGTGAAACGCTGTTTTTTATAATATTTAACACAAAAAGCATGCTACTACGGCAGCGGCAGGCGTAAAAGCTCAATATCACTTCGCTTGGAGTATCACTTCGTTTCGCTTGTCTTCCGCTTACGCTGTCATGATTTTTTGCCAAAAAGTCTGTCACGGATTTCAGACGAAATAGAAAGCGAAAATGGCGTTTTTTGTCGGTCGCAGCGAGATTTGCGTGGGGTAATTTTGCGATAAAGGGT